>DATDER010000122.1:0-29803 GCA_036523095.1 Rubrivivax sp. | reverse complement strand
GGCCGGCGGTGGCCGGCGGTGGCGGCGCGGGCGTTGCGGGCGTTGCGGATGACGAGGTCGAAGTCGCTCATGTCGGCGGATCATTGAACACCCGGCTCGCTTCATCCTCCAGCGCCGGGCCGAGCACCACGACCTGGCGTGTCCCGCTGGCCAGCACATCGGCGCAGCGAGCGCCCAGTTCGTCCGCGGCGGCGCCGCCCAGCTGCGTCATGCGGGCGATCGACAACGCAAACACCACGCGCCCGATGCCGGCCCAGTACAGCGCACCGGCACACATCGGGCAGGGCTCGCCGCTGGCGTAGACGGTGCAGGCGCCCAGCTCGCGGCGGTCGAAGCGTTGCGACGTCGCACGCACCAGGTTCATCTCGGCGTGCGCGGTGCAGTCGTGGCTGGTGTGCTGCGTGTTCTGCGCTTCCAGCAACACCCGGCCGTCGGCGCTGGCGAGCAGCGCGCCGTAGGGCTCGTTGCCGGCGGCACGTGCACGCGCCGACAGCACGATCGCAGCACGCAGCAAGGACTCGTCGGCGGGTGTCGGTCGGGCCATGGTGTCAGAGAGTCGTCTCGAAAAGCCGCCCCCGAACCTTCACGCGGCCGGTGGCGGGCTTCAACCCGGCAGCACCGACGCCGACTGCGTCCACGGCGTGACCTGGAAGGGCACGTGGTGTGGCAGCTTGGTGTCCAGGATGTCGAATTCCAGGATCAGGCGGTTGTGAAACCCTGCCGGCAGCTTGGCCCCGATGCGCTTGTAGTAGTCGCCGATGTAGGCCACGGCCTGGTAGCGCCCTGTCTTCATGGTGTCGGCAACCAGCAGCGGGCCCTCGGGCGGGCGGCCGTCGGCGTTGGTCGTCACCGACTTCAGCATCGTGGTCGCACCGGCATCCACGCTGATCAGGTCGATGCGCATGCCGTTGGCTGGTGACCCGCTGTACAGGTCGAGCACATGCACCGTCAAGCGCCCACCCGCCGCGGCCTGTGACGCTGCAGGGAGCGGCGCACACAGCACCACGGCGGCAGCAAGGCCGCAACCCAGGGACGAAAGGACATTCATGGTCGGCTCCGAAAGGAATTGGGTTTTTGCGGGCTGCGTTATCAGCTGCCGCGGTAGCTCATGAAGCTCCAGGGCGAGAAATACAGCGGTACGTGGTAGCGCAGCGACGCGTCGTAGATCGCCACGCGCACAGGCACGACGTCCAGGAACTCGGGTGAACTCTGCGGCACACCGGCACTCCGGTAATACTCGGCCACATGGAACACGATCTCGTAGCGGCCGACCTTGAGGTCGGCTTCGTTGAGCAGGTTCTCGGTCACGCGGCCCTCGTCGTTGGCACGCACCGTCTTGATGAGGCGTCGCGTTTCGCCCTCTATGGCGTAGAGATCGATGCGGATACCCGACGCCTGCTTGCCGGTGAATGTGTCCAGGGCATGCGTGGAGAGTTTTGCAGGCAGGCGCGGCGCCTGCTGCGCTGCCGCCGGGCCAGCCGCGGTGGCCAGCGCGCTGGCGCATACGGCCACCGACGCAAAACGACGAAGGGTCTGGAACAAGGTCATCGGAATCTCCTGGGCGACACGGCAGGGCTCATTTGCCGAAGAACAGATCGGGCAGCCACAACGCCGTCTGCGGGAAGTGGATCAGGATCGCCGTCATCGCGGCCATCGAGACCAGGAACGGGTAGGTGCCCTGGAAGACGTCGTTGATCGTGCCTTCGCGCCGCACGCCCTGAATGACGTACAGGGTCATGCCGACCGGTGGGCTGAGCAGCGAGATCTCGCACATCAGGACCATGAAGACACCGAAGAACACCGGGTCGATGCCCGCCGCGACCACGAAGGGGAAGACGATGGGCACCGTGCCCACCAGCATCGGCAAGGTCTCGAAGAAGATGCCCAGGAAGAGGTAGAAGAGCGCCAGCACCCACAGCAGCACCACGGGCGAGGCTTCGATCGACCGCACCACCTCCGTGAGCGACTGCGTCACGCCCAGCAGGCCGAGCACGAAGTTGAGGTAGAAAGCCGCGGCCAGGATCAGCAGGCTCATCGCCGTCAGGCGCATGGTGGCGCGGAAGCTCTCGTGCAGCATCGGCACCGTGAGATTGCCGTACATCGCCGCCACCGCGAGCGCGCACATCACGCCCAATGCGGCGCTTTCGGACACGGTGGCCCAGCCGGTGTAGATGCTGCCCATCACGACCAGGAACACACCCAGCGGCGCCAGCAGGTGCACCAGACGGCCGAGCTTGTCGGCCAATGGTGCCTCGGGCTCGCGCGTGCCCATCAGCCGGGGCCGCAGCAGCGCGATGCCGAAGATCGTGAGCATGAACAGCGCGGTCATGATCGCACCCGGCAGCAGCCCCGCGGCGTAGAGGCGGCCGGCCGACGTGTTGGTCATCGCGCCGTAGACGAGGAAGGCGATGCCCGGTGGGATCAGGTTGCCCAGGCTCGCGCCGGCGGCGATCGAGCCCAGCACCAGCCGCTGGTCGTAACCACGGTGCTTGAAGGCCGGCAGCGCGATGGTCGATATCGTCGCCGCGGTGGCCACCGACGAGCCCGACACGGCCGAGAACAGCGCCGACGAGCCGATGTTGGTGTGCAGCAGCCCGCCCGGCAGCGGGTTCAGCCAATCGGCTAGCGAGTGGTACATGCGGTCGGTGGCGCCGCCGCGGACCAGGATCTCGCCGAGCAGGATGTAGAGCGGTATCGACAGCAGGACGTAGTCTTCGGTCGCCGCCCAGAGCTGGTTGCCGAAGGCGAAGACCGCGGGCGTGCCGAGGTAGATGACCGCGCCGGTCATCGCCACCGCGGCCATCACGGTGGCGATGTGCAGGCCGGTGAACATCAGCACCAGCATCAGCCCGAAGCCGATCGCGATCTCGGTCGGGCCGATCATGGCTTGCTTCCCGTCGAGGCAAGCGGTGCGTCTTCGCTGATGCGGATGCCGCCGGTTTCGCTTTCGATCTCTTCTTCGAGCGTCGGCGGGCCGTAGACCTTGTTCAGTGCCTCGCGGTCTTTCACCAGCAGCACGCAGGCGTGCACCGCCATCAAGGCAGCGACGATGGCAAAGAGCAGGTAGCCCAGGAACCACAGCGACTGCGGCAGCCACATCGGGGTCTGCAGCGGCGAGGTGGAATGGCTCTCGAACTCGATGCTCTCCGACAGCACGCCAAAGGCGCGGTAGCAGGCGAAGACCGCCATCGCCGCCAGGCTCACCATCGCCAGCGTGTTGAAGAAGGCGCGTGCACCCGCCGGCAGGCGCGACAGCAGGAAGTCCACCCGCGTGTGGCCCCGCGCCAGCAGCGTGTACGAAAAGCCGAGCGCGCTGGTGACGGCCAAGGTGTAGCCGCCAACCTCGTCCACACCTTGCAGGCTGAAATTGAAGAGCTTGCGCGAGATCATCTCGAAGCAAGTGGCCACCGCAATCAGCAGCAGCCACCAGCCCGAGGCCAGCGTGAAGGCCTCCACCGTGCGAGTCAGGCCGCGGAACAGCGGGTGCTTGTCCACAGGGCTACTCGATCTTGAGCCCGCGCGCCTTGCCGACGGTGGTGTTCCAGGTCGCCGAGCACTTGGGGTCGATCTTGTCGCAGGACGCCTTCCAGATCGGCAGCACCACCTTGGTCACCGCGTCCTTGACCTTCTTCTCGTCGGCCGGCGTCACCGCCACCATCGTCATCTTGAACTTGGTGCCTTCCTTGCACGGATCCTTCCCGACGTTGCAGTTCATCGCGTCGCCGTTGGCACGCTCCGCCAGCGACCACATCTCGTCTTCCATCTTCTTGAACTGCGCCACCAGGCTCTTCTGCGCTTCGGGCGAGAACTTGTTGAAGTAGTCGAGGTTCATGAAGTGGCCCTGCACCGAGCCCGACACCGACAGCGGCAGGAAGTGCGTCGTCACCTCAGGCCACTTGCCCGAGTTGCCCGAGGTCGGCGAGGTGACACCGCAGTCGGCGACCCCACGCTGCAGCGACGGATAGACCTCCGAGAACTGCATCGTCACCGGCGTCGCGCCGAAGCTCTGGATCAGCGCCGCCATCGACGGCGTGAAGCTGCGCACCTTGAGACCCTTCAGGTCGTCCACGGTCTTGACCGGCTTGTTGCAGTAGAAGACCTGCGGGCCGAAGGGCCACAGCGTCATCACCTTGGCGTTGAAGCGCTTCTGCAGCCGCTCGTCGAAGACCGCGCGGTAGGCGTCCACCGCCTTGCGCAGGTCGGCCATGTTGGTGGAGACACCGATCAGGTCCACGCCCTCGAAGAACGGGTCGTCACGCGAGGCCATGCCGATCTGAACGCTCATGACGTCGAAGGTGCCCGAACGCAGCAGCCGCAGCGCGTCGGCCGCCTGCACGCCCAGCACGTCCATCGGGTTGTAGTTGACGTTCATCGCGCTGCCCATCAGCTTGGGCAGGGCGACGAAAAAGGGCCGCTCGATCGCGTCCACATGGTTCTTGTTGGACGAGAAGTTGCCAGCGATGCGCATCGCCGTCGGGTCGGCGGCTTGTGCGGCGGGCGCCAGTGCCAGCAGGCCGGCGGTGAGGGCAGCAATCAGGGCGGTGTGTTTCATCGATCGACTCCTTTAAATCTCGGCCCGTCGGACAGGGCGTTGGGGGTTGTCAGTACAGAGCACGGTTCATGCCGACATCGCAGGCGGCGGCGCGCTGCAGCATCTGCCGGTAGTAGGGTTCCAGGCGTTCGGCCTCGCGCAGGGCGCGGGCCGCGTGATCCTGCTGTCCGGCGAGCAGGCTGCGCATCTCGGCACGCAGCGCGGCTTCGTCCACGCTGGTGACCTGCCCGCCTTCGAACACGACGCGTCCGGCGACGATGGTAAAACGCACCGAGGCACCGTCTTCGCAATGCACCAGCTGGCGCTTCAGGTCGTTGAGCGGCGTGAACGCCACCGTGTCGAGGTCGAGCAGGACCAGGTCGGCTTCGAAGCCCACCTTCAACTGGCCCAGGCTGCCGGCGCGCCGCATCGCTCGCGCACCACCGCGGGTCAGCGCCGCCAGCATCTCGGCCGGTTGGGGCCATTCGCGGTACTCGGGCGTCGTCAGCGTCTGCAGCAGCGCGGCGGTCTTGGCGACGAACCACAGGTTGATGCTGTCGTCGGTGTTCATCTCGTCGCTGCCCAGGCACAGCGGCACGCCCGCGTTGCGCAATGCACGCCAGGGCATCACGCCGCTGCCCAGGCGCAGGTTGCACACGGGGTTGTGGGCGACAGTGCAGCCGGCATCGGCGAGCAGGCGGATGTCGTCGTCGTCGATCCAGATGGCGTGGATGACCATCATGCGTTCGTCGAGCAGACCCAGGTCGTGCACGTAACGCACGAGGGACTTGCCGAACCTCTCCTGCCCCAGCACGCGCTGCAGCCGGGTTTCTAGGATGTGGATGTTGAAGGGCAGGTCGTGCCGCTTCGACAGCGCCGAGAGCCCTTCGAAATAGTCGACCGTCACGCGCTGTGGCGCCGAGCACGACACCGCCGCCGCGAGGCGCCCACCCTCGGCGCCGTGCCAGCGTTCGATCAGGTGGCCGTAGAGCGCCAGCAGTTCGGCGGTGGACTGGCGCGGCGCCGCGTCCATCGCCGCACGCTCCTCGGGCGGCAGCAGTTCGGCCAGGAAAGGGTACTTCTCGTATTCGACGATGTTCGGCTGGTCGATCGCCACCGTCGCGCGCAGGCCCGCGTCGGCGTAGGCCTGCATCACCGCGTCGATCGATTCGACGCTCGCCATCGGCACGTGGTAGGCGTCGTCGTGCACCGCGGTGATGCCCCGGCGCAGCATTTCGAGCGCGCCGATCATCGTGCGCACGTAGGCCAGGCGGTCGGCGTCGCCGCTGGCGGCCAGCGGCGGCACCTCGTGCAGCATGAAGACTTCGAGCGGGTAACCCGGCAGGCAGCCCTTCATCAGGTTGCCCGGCGAATGGAAATGCGCGTTGATCAAGCCCGGCATCGCGAGCAGGCCGGTGGCGTCGATCGTGCGAGCCAGCGGGCGGGGCCACTGCGCTCCCGCGTTCGGCCCGATCGCGGCGATTCGGCCCTGCTCGACGACGATGTCGGCGTCGGCCCACTCGGTGTCGGCATCGTCCAGGCACAGCACCCGGGCGTCGCGGATCAGCAGCGAATCGGGGCTCACAGCCTTTCACCGAACAGCGAGCCCCAGTCCGGCGCCGCGGCACGTGCGTCGACACCCAACAGCGCCAGCGCATGCCACACACCCATTGCCGTGCTGTCGTAGACCGGCAGGCCCAGTTCGGCTTCCAGCGGCGCGGCCATCACCGCGGCGGGGAAGTTGGTGCACAGGCACACGATGGCCTGCGGCCTGGCCGCGGCGACCGCGCGCGCCATCTCGGCCACCCGCTCGAGCGGGATGCTGGCGTAGGACAGGTTGTCGGACAGGCCGGCATGTGCGTCGGCCACGCAGTCGTAGCCCTCGTCGGCCAGGCACTTCAAGGTCTTGGCGTGGCCGGCGTCGTTGTACGGCGTGACGACCCCCAGGCGCTGGATGCCGCGTGCCTTGAACAGGGCGGCCAGGCCCAGGATCGAGGTGGTCGCCCGCAGGCCGGTCTGCTGCGTGATGGCAGCCACCAGCGCGCGGTCATGCTCGAATCCGATGCCCGAGCCCTTGCTGCCGTTCCACACCAGCACATCGGGCTTCGCATGGGCCAGCAACTGCGCCGCGGCGAGCAGGCCTTCGGTGGCATAGGCGTTCGGCGAGGGATCGGCGGTGCCGAACACCGGCGTGCGCGAGAAGTGGGCCGACACCTGCGGCAGCGCCCGCAGCACACCGAGCGTGATGCGCTCCACCACCGTGTTGCCGGAAGGCGTGATGGTGCCGATGAAGTGGCGCTGGCCCTGGTACAACGCGGCGGCGTTCATCGCAAACCCTTCAGTATCCCAGCGCGCGCGGCACCGTCAGCACCACCTGCGGCACGAACAGGCACACCAGCAGCAGCCCGTACATCAGCGCGACGAAGGGCCAGACGTGGCGTGTCAGTTCACCCAGCGTGAGCTTGCTGACGCCGCAGATCACGAACAACACGACGCCGACCGGCGGCGTGAGCATGCCGATGACCAGGTTGAAGACGAACAGGAAACCGAAGTGCAGCGGGTCGATGCCGAACTTCAGCGCGATCGGGTGCAGCAGCGGCACCAGCATGATGTAGGCCGCGTTCGACTCCAGGAACATGCCGACGACGAACAGCACCAGCGACACGATCAGCAGGTAGGCGATGGGGCTCGACGTGATCGACTGGATCAACACGAGCAACTGCTGCGGCAGCATGTCGATGGTGAGCATGTAGGTCACCACCGAAGCGAAGGCGATCATCGCGCCCACCACGGCCGAGGTGAGCGCGGTGCGGACCAGCGCTTCGGGCAGGTCGGCCAGCGTGAGCTTGCGTGTGATGAAAAAGCCGATCAGCAGCGCGTAGATCACCGCCACGGCTGAGCCTTCGGTTGCGGTGAAAGCACCGCCGACGATGCCGCCGATCACCACCACCGGCATCATGAAGATGACGATCGAGCGCCGCAACTCGGCCCAGATGCGGCCGAAGGAAAAGGCCTCGCCGGTGAGGGGGAAGTTGCGCCTCCGGGCGATGTAGGAGCACATCACCAGCATGCCGCTGACCAGCAGCAGGCCCGGCACGATGCCGGCCATGAACATGCCGCCCACCGACACCGTGGGCCCGGCCATGAAGGCGTAAACGATCATCGCGCCCGAGGGCGGGATGATCGGCCCCAGGTTGGCCGCCGCGGCACACACCGCCGCCGAAAATCCCATGCCGTAGTGTTTGCTGAGTGAGGGCAACAAGGTGCTGCCGAGTGCGCTGGCGTCCGCCACCGCCGCGCCCGACACCGTGGACAGACCCATGCCCGCGAGCACGGTGACGTGCGCCAGCCCGCCGCGCACACGGCCGACCACGGCGTTGGCGAGGTCGATCAGCCGCTCCATCATGCCGGCCTTGAGCATCAGCTCGCCGGCCAGGATGAAGAAGGGGATCGACATCAGCGGGAAGGCGTTGACCGCGCTCATCATGCGCGAGGGCAGCAGATTGAAGTCGACATCGCTGGCGACCAACCCGGCCACCGCCGACACCCCGAGCGCGAGTGCGAGCGGCATGCGCAACAGCGCCAGGCCCAGGAAGACGCAGATGATCAAGACGCTCATCCCAGATCCTCCAGCAGCTCGGGTGCTTGCGCACCCGGCCCGAACAGCGCCAGCCACAGCAGGTGCAACCCGCCATGCACGCCGCAGATCGCCACCGGCACGATGAACCAGGCCGCGCTGGCATGGACGGAGGCCATGCCTTCGTCCCACTGGTCGAACGCCATCTTGGCCGACTCCCAACCCACCAGCAGCATCAGCGCCGCGCCGAGCAAAGCCATCAAGCGCGCCAGCGAGCGCTGCACCGGTGCGGGAAAGCGCGACACCAGCGTGTCCACGCCAATGTGCGCGCCCGTCTTCAGCCCGAGCGGAATCGCGATGAACATCGACCAGACAAAACACAGGCGCGACACTTCATCGGCCCAGTCGATGGAGTTGTTGAACAGGTAGCGCAGGGCCACCTGTGCCGACACCACCGCCACCATGGACGCGACCAGCACGACCAGCGCCCACGCCGCGGCCAAGTCGATGCCGGCGAGGAGCCGGTCGAACGGACGCAGCGCGCCGGTGGCGCCGCGGGGCGCGTAATGCATCAGGTCCATGACGGTGCCCCGGGTCGCGCGCTCAGCCGCCGGCCTTCTTCACTTCGGCCAGCACTTGGTCGACGAAGGGCGCGCCGAGGCGCTTCTTCACGTCGTCCACCACAGCGGCGGTGGCCTTCTTCATCGCTTCGCGCTCGCTCGCGGGCATCTCGCTGTAGGTCATGCCCTTCTTCTGCAGCTCGGCCAGCGAGTCCGCGTCGGCCTTGACCGCGGCGGCACGTTGCGAGGCGATGGCCGTACCCATGGCCGTGCGCACGATCTTCTGGTGCTCGGGCGACAGCGCCTCGAAGCGCTTCTTGTTCGCCACCACGGCGATGAAGTCGAAGAAGTGCCCGGTGTTGCTGACGTACTTCTGCACCTCGAAGAAGCGGCTCGCGAGGATCAGCGCAAAAGGGTTGTCCTGGCCGTCGATGACCTTCTGCTCCAGCGCCGAGTACACCTCCTTGATGTCCATCGGCTGCGGGTTGGCCCCCAGCGCGCGGAAAGTGGCGAGGTGGGTCTCGATCGGCTGCATGCGGATCTTCAGGCCCTTCAGGTCGGCCATGGTCTTGACCGGCCGCTGGCTGTTGGTCACCTGGCGCAGGCCCAGCTCCATGAACCCCAGCGAGGTGAAGCCCTTGTCGGCCATCTTGCCTTCGATCAGGTCCACCGCCGCGCCGTCCATCACCTTGTAGGCGACCTCGCGGCTGGGGAACATGAAGGGCAGGCTCACCGCTTCCAGCTCGGGCACCGTGCGCGACAAAAAGGCCATGCCGACCCAGGTCATGTGGATCGTGCCGGCGCGCGTCTGGGTGACGTTTTCCTGTGCGCCGCCGAGCTGCATGTTGTCGAAGACTTCGATGATCACCGCGCCCTTGGACGCGGTCTCGACCTCTTTCTTGAAGAGCTGCATCGCAATCGACGACGAGTGATCGGCCGCGAAGTTGCCTGCAATGCGCAGCTTTTCCTGCGCCAGCGCAGGCGTGGCCCATTGCAGGCCGCACAAGAGACCCGAGAACAGAACTGCTTTTACCGTGTGACGCATGAAGGTCCTCCTGTTGAAACGTGACAGTGGCTCAAAATTTTGCATTCAATGCGAGCCTTGGTTTGTATGCAATGATACGCAAGAACCGAACCAACCCGTTCGGTGACGGAACGCCTTTCGTTGGCACAATTTCGGTGCAGCCCGCCAAACAGTGATCAAACCCGTGCATCGGGACGCCGCGCCTTGGTGCGTGAAATCCGCAAAACCGGCCCGAAGAGTGGTATGCAATTCCCATGCACAGCGTGCACAGCCGCTGGCGATACAGTCGCGAACGTCCGGGCTCGCGGCTTGCTTGGGTCCGGCTGCAACATGGAGACGAGAACGTTGAAACGCACAGTGGCCAACGCCGCGATCGCGCCCGTGCGCAAGACGGCGCCGAGCCTGAGCTCGGACCAGATCTACGAGCGCATCCTGGCCGCCATCACCGAGCACCGGCTGCCGCCGGGCACGCAGTTGATCGAAGATCGCCTGGCCAAGGTCTTCAACGTCAGCCGCACCAAGATCCGTGAAGCCGCCGGCCGGCTGGTGCACGACCGCATCGCGATCAACATCCCCAACCGCGGCGCCTTCATCGCCAGCCCCACGGCCGACGAGGCGCGCGAGGTCTTTGCCGCGCGGCGCCTGATCGAGCCCGGGCTGATGCGTCTGGTGGTGCAGCACGCCACGGCCCGGCAGATCGCCGCGCTGCGCGCGCACGTGCGCAAGGAAACGGCGGCGCGCACGGGCGGCAAGCCCCACGCCATCATCCCGCTCTCGGGTGAGTTCCACCTGCTGGTGGCGGCCATCGCCGGCAACAGCTTCCTGCTGCGCACGATGAAGGAGCTGGAGTCGCTCACCTGCCTGATCATCCGGCTCTACGACACCGCGGGCGGCCCCGTCTGCGCCTACGACGACCATGTCGGCCTGGTGGACGCGATCGTCGCGCGCGACGCCGACAAGGCCGCCGCACTGATGCTGCACCACTTGCAGCACGTCGAGCAGTCGCTCGACCTGTCGCCGCCGGACACGGCGGACTTCCAGCTCGAAGACGCTTTCGCCTAGCTTTCGGGGAACCGCCATGCGCCTGCTGCTCGTCAACGCCAACACCTCGCAGTTCGTGACCGACAAGGTGGCCGCGGCCGCGCGCAGCGCGGTGCGGCCAGGCACCGAGATCGTGCCGGTCACCGGCCGCTTCGGCGCGCGCGTGATCGCCACGCGCACCGAACTGGCGATCGCCGAACACGCCACGGTCGACCTGCTGGCGCAGCACGCGCCCGGGTGCGACGCGGTGGTGATCGCGGTGTCCTACGACAGCGCCTTGCGCGCGGCGCGCGAGATGCTGCACATCCCCGTCGTCGGCATCACCGAAGCCGCGTTGCTCACCGCCTGCATGCTGGGCAGCCGCATCGGCGTGGTGGTCTTCGGAAGCCGCGTGCTGCCGGTCTACCAGGAGCTGATCGCCAGCTACGCGCTCGGCGGGCGGGTCGCGGGCTGGCGTGTGGTCGACAGCCCTGCGCCTTATGCCGCGGGCGACCAGACCGAGGCCGACGCCCTGACCGTGGCCGCCGCACGCAGCCTCGTCGAGCAGGACTACTGCGAAGTGGTGGTGCTCACCGGTGCCGTGATGGCCGGCGTGCCGCCGCGCCTGCAGCCCCAGGTCGACGTGCCTTTGCTCGACGGCGTGAACTGCGGGGTGTGCCAGGCCGAGCTGCTGGCCGACCTGGCGCCGATGAAAGCACGCGTCGGCAGCTATGCCGCGCTGCCGTCACGCGAGCTGGTCGACGTGAACCCGGCGCTGCACGCGGTCTTCTCGCCCAGGCCATGACCGCACTCAGCTTCCCGCTGCGCCATCACGGGCGCTACGACTATTCGCCACTGTCCGAACGCAGCCCCGGCACCTGGCCGGGCGGGCAGCGCCTGGCAGTGTACGTGGCGCTGAACCTGGAGCAGTACGCTTTCGGCGAGGGCCTGGTCGAAGACCTCGTGCCTGGCATCCCGGCGCCCGATGTGTTGAACAATTCCTGGCGCGACTATGGCAACCGGATCGGTGCCTGGCGGCTGCTGGACTTGTTCAAGCAGCAGGCCTTGCCGCTGTCGCTGCTCATCAACTCGGCCCTGTACGACGTGGCGCCGCAACTCATCGCCGCCTTCCGCGAACACGGTGCCGAGATCGCGGCGCACGGGCGCACGAACTCCGAACATCAGGCGGCGCTGATTGAAGCCGACGAACGGGCGCTGATCGCCGCGGTGACGGCGCAGATCGCGCAGCACGAAGGCCACGCACCCGCCGGCTGGCTGAGCCCCTGGATCGCCGAGACCGAACGCACGCCCGATCTGCTTCACGAGGCCGGTTACCGCTACGTGCTCGACTGGTGCATGGACGACCAGCCCGTGTGGCTCAAGACACGCCAGGGCCGCCTGCTCGCCGTGCCCTATCCGCAGGAACTGAACGACAGCGCTGCGATCATCGGGCGACAGGTCAGCGCAGCCGAGTTCGCCGACATGATCGTGGACCAGTTCGACGAAATGCTGCTGCAGTCGCAGGAACATGCCCCGCCGCTGGTAATGGGCCTCTCGCTGCACGCGATGATCGCGGGCCAGCCTTTCCGGTTGCGCCACTTGCGGCGTGCGTTGGCACACATCGCGCAGCAGCGCGACGCCGTCTGGCTGACCACGGCCGGCGCGATCGCCGAACACTGGGCGCAACGGTGATGCGAGCCCGGCTGCCGGCGATGCTGGCACTCGGGACATTGCTCGCCGCCTGCAGCAGCACCCCACCCGCGGCCGATCGCGACGGGGCGCCGGCCAGCGTGCCCGCCGGCCTGGAACGCACGCCCGACGCCGTGCCCCGGATCGAGCCGATCCGCAGTGGCGGCCCGAACAAACCCTACGAGGTCGGCGGGCGCAGCTACGTGCCCGTCACCACCGACCTTCCGATGTCGGAACGCGGCGCGGCGTCGTGGTACGGGCGCAAGTACCACGGCAGGCCGACATCGAACGGCGAGGTCTACGACATGTTCGCGATGACCGCCGCGCACCCGACGATGCCGATCCCGAGCTACGCCCGGGTGCGCAACCGGGCCAACGGGCGTGAGGTCATCGTGCGCATCAACGACCGCGGGCCCTTTGTGCCCGGGCGGGTGGTCGACCTCAGCTACACCGCGGCGCTCAAACTCGGTGTGCTCGGCGGCGTCGCGCCGGTCGAGGTCGAACGCATCACGAATGCCGAGATCCGCGCCCGCTGGCCGTAGCCACAGCCCGGGCAAGTACTACGCGCCGATCCAGGCCGCCAGGTCGGCCTTCAGCTTCAGCAGGTCGGCTTCGCGCGTGTACATCATGTGGCCGGCGTCGTAGTAGCGGTGGGTCACCCGCGCCATCACTTCGGGCGGCAGGTCGAGCTGTGCGATCGACCAGTCGCTCGCGCTGTAGGGCGTGCCCAGGTCGTAGCGGCCGCTCGCGACCAGGACCTTCAGGTGCGGGTTGCGGCGCATCGCGCGTGCCAGTTCGGGCGTCGTGCTGGTGTAGCCGTTGCCCTTGGCCTCGCCTCGGTTCCAGTTCCAGCCCTTGTTGACGTCGAAGTTGAGCGCCTCGTAGCGCTGCTCGGTCTCGATGCCGAGCGGGCCGGCAAAGTAGGCCTGCGCTGCCATGCCGTAGGGCGCGGCGATCGCGTCGATGCCGGGGTCGAACTCCCACTCGCGCGAGCGTGTCGCGCCCATCGGGCCGGTCACGCGCGATTCGAGCCGGCCGACCATGCGACCTTGGTCGCGCATTGCCTCGAAGAAGAAAGTGAGGTCACGGATGCGCAGGTTGTGCTGCTCGACCAGCGCCGGCGCCAGCCCGGTCAGCTCGGCGATGCGGCGTGCGATGCGGGTGCGCTGGCGCGCGCCCAGGCGCGCCCCTGCATGCAAGGCTGCAAGGTATTCGCCGCCGGCGAATTCCTCGGCCGCCGCGCGCGCCGCTTCGGAAGACTTGCCGAGCGTGCCCCTGAGCAGCCCGTGGTACTGCGCGGTGTTGGCAAAGGCGGGCAGGAACAGTGCGTACGGCAGGTCGTTGGCCGGCGCGAAGACGAGCGACTGCAGGTCCATCGCACAGGACACCAGGACCACACCCGACAGCGCGACCCCCGACGACTGCAGCTTTTCGGCCAGCGCCGCGCCGCGCGTGGTGCCGTAGCTTTCACCGGCGAGGTAAACGGCCGAGCCCCAGCGCTGATGGCGCGTGAGCCAGCGCTGCACCACGCCCGCGAGCGCCTCGACGTCGCCGTCCACCGACAGCAGCTTCTTGCGCGCTTCGTCGCTGGCGGCGAGCGACCAGCCGGTGTGCGGCGGGTCGATGAAGACGAGGTCGAAGTGCTCGAACCAGCTTGCCGGGTTGTCGACCACGGCATACGGCGGCGCCGGCGCCGTGCCGTCGTCCGAGACCACGACACGCTTGGGGCCGAGCGCCCCGAGGTGCAACCAGAGCGAGGCCGACCCCGGCCCGCCGTTGAAGGCAAAACACAGCGGCCGGTTCGCTGCGTCGGCCCCCTTCTTCAGGTAGGCGGTGGTGAACACCGCGCCGTCGGGCGGTGCGCCGGCGCTGGCAAGCCCGGTGGCGGCGACCGGCACGAAGGCGGCGTGCACCGCGTAGTCGATGCGCACGCCGCCGAGCGTGACACTGCCTTCGCTCAACGCGGGCGCACCGGCGAGCAGTTTGTCGACGGCGTCGCGCTGGCGTTTGACCGCATCGGCGTCGGGGGCAGGCGACTGCTTGCTTGCTTCGGGGGCGTCGCTCATGAACGTGTCTCGATGTTGTTTCGGTGCTGGAAGTTAACCGAAGCGCCGCCCCCTCGATAATGGGTTCGAACCGAACGCGCCACCGATGAACCGACCCGCCGCTCACCTGCTCAGGATCTTCGTCACCGGGCTGCTCGCGGCGTTGCCGCTGGCGGCCACTGTGGCGATCTTCGGCTGGTTGCTGAGCCTGCTGTACCGCTGGCTGGGGCCGCAGAGCATGGTCGGCAGCGCGCTCGTGCGCCTGGGTCTGGGCGTCACCGGATCCGAGGTCGTCGGTTATCTGATGGGCATCGGCTTCGTCGCGGCGACCCTGTTCGCGCTCGGCCTGCTCGTCGAGGCCGGGCTGCAGCACGGCCTGTCCAAGGTGCTGAGCGCGGTGCTGAAACGCATCCCGCTCGTCGGCACGGTGTACGGCATGTTGCAGAAGATGGTGGGCCTGTTCGCGCAACGCGACGACGCCGGCGTGCGCTCGATGAGCGCGGTGTGGTGCCATTTCGGCGGCGCCGACTCACCCGACGCGCCGCCGCGCGCCGCCGTGCTGGCGCTGCTGTCGACGCCCGACCCGGTCTTCATCGGCGGGCGTCCTTACCTAGGCGTGATCGTGCCGACCGCGCCCGTGCCGGTGGGTGGCGGCCTGCTCTTCCTGCCCGCCGAATGGGTCAGCCCGGCCGACGTCGGCATGGAGGCGCTGACGAGCATCTACGTCTCGATGGGCGTGACCTCCGGCCAGTACCTCAAGTCGCGCTGAAACGCCGCGACCTCAAGCCGCGAGCAGTTCGCCGAAGCGCTTGAGGTCGACATTGCCGCCGCTCAGGATCACGCCGACGCGGCGCCCACGCAGATCGGGCAGGCCCGCGGCGCTTCCGAACAGCGCCGCGGCGCCGAGGCATCCAGTCGGCTCGACGACGATCTTCATGCGCTCGGCGAAGAAGCGCATCGCGGCCACCAGCTGCGCGTCGCTCACGGTCACGATGCCGCGCACCAGGGCCTGGATCACCGGGAAGGTGAAGTCGCCGCTGTGTTGTGTCTGCGCGCCGTCGGCGATGGTCTGCGGGGTGTCGATGTGGACGATCTCGCCGCGCACCAGGCTCTGTTGGGTGTCGTTGCCGGCCTCGGGCTCGACGCCCCAGACTTCGATGTCGGGACATAGGTGCTTCGCCGCCACCGCGCAGCCCGAGATCAGCCCGCCGCCGCCGACACACACCAGCAGCACGTCGAGCGGGCCGCCGTCGGCCGTCTGCTCGATCAGCTCCAGCGCCGCGGTGCCCTGCCCGGCCATGACATGCGGGTGGTCGTAGGGCGGGATCAGCGTCATGCCGCGTTCTGCGGCGAGGCGGCGACCGATCGCTTCGCGGTCCTCGCTGTAGCGGTCGTAGGTGACGACTTCGCTGCCCGGCTGGCCCTGCTGGTAGCCGCGTGTGGCGGCGAGCTTCGCGGCGGGGGCGTCGCGCGGCATCACGATCACGCTCGGCATGCCGAGCAATCGCGCCGACAGCGCCGTCGCCTGGGCATGGTTGCCGGAGGAAAAGGCGATCACCCCGCGTTCGCGCTGCGCCGGGCTGAACTGGGCCAGCGCGTTGAAGGCGCCGCGGAACTTGAAGGCGCCCATGCGCTGGAAGTTCTCGGCCTTGAAGAAGACCTGCGCGCCGCTGCGCTCGTCGGCGCTGCGCGAGGTGAGCACCGGCGTGCGGTGGGCGTGGCCGTGCAGGCGCCCGGCAGCTTGTCTGATGTCGTTGAAGTCGATCGCGAGTGTCATGGCGTCGTTGCAGTGACGGGGCCTTGGAAGCCGTCCTGGCGGAAGGTCAGCACGAGGGTATCGCGGTGCGCAGGCAAGGCGGGGTCGAGCGGCTGGATCGGCGTGCTCTCGTGGATCACCCTCGCGTCGTCGAGCAGCAGCGCGCTCCACGGCTCGCCGAGCGTGAAACGCATGCCCTGCGGGCTGGCGACATCGAAGACACGGGTCTCGCCGCCCTTCACGTTGAGACGCGCGACGAGCAGCACGACGACGAGGTCGACACCGTCGCGGTGCGCGCCTTCGGGCGTGGGGCGGCCGATGCCGTCGGTGCAGTCGATGCGGAAGGGGTGTGCCTCGACGAACCACTGCCGTGTTTCCCCGTGAATCCCCGGGCGCAGCGCCGACGCGGTGCGCGCCAGTCCACGCAGCAGCGCCGCCCACGCCGGGTCCGCGACCAGGCGCGGGTCGATCGGCTCGAACCAGCGTTCGATGCCACCGTGCAGGGCGTTGTATTCGACCGGCTGCCAGTGCGCGCGGCGCGGCATCGGCTGCACTTCGCCCCCCTCGACGACGAAACAGGCATGGCGCCGGCGCCGGTAACGCCCGCCATCGCGCAGGTGGGCATCGGGCGGAAGATCGTCCCAGAAGGCGTTCCAGTGCGACAGCGCCGATGCAGGCACGCCCGCCAGTTCGGCCAGCGACGCGGCGCCGAGCACGGCAAAGCCGGGGCCTGCGAGTTCGGCATCGAGCGCAGCCAGGGGGGTCAACGGGGGTGCGGGCTTCATGGCAGGTGTGGGGTCAGACCAACAGAGTCATTATTGGGGCAAGCACTCCATGCCGATGTCAGCCCCGGTACAGGCGCGGGCGTTATGGTGTCATCAGACAACCCGGCACGCCGTGAACACGACCAGCACCACCGAGCAGCAGGCCCTTCAACTGGTCGACATCATCGATTTCAAGTGGCTGATGATCGGTGAAGGCCACCATGTGCACGTCGAGCGGCTGCAGCGCGATGCGGCCTACGCCCAGCACTGCCTGGCGCTGGCGGCGGCGTCACCCAGCGCCGCGCTGCGCGACGCGGCGTTGAGGCTGGAACGTTTGCTCGCGCTGAGCGCGCGTCAAAGCGCCTCGTAACGCGAACGCGCGAGCGCTGCGCCGGCCGCCAGCGCGCGCAGCTTGCCTTCGGCGACCGCGCGGCTCATCGGCGCCAGGCCGCAGTTGGTGCAGGCGATCAGGCGCTCCTTCGGCACGAACTGCAAGGCGCGGCCGATCGTGTCGGCCACTTCTTCGGCGCTCTCGATGGCGTCGCTGGCGACGTCGATCACACCCACCATCACGTCCTTGCCCTTGAGCAGCGCCATCAGGTCCGGCGGCACTTGCGAGTGGATGCACTCGAGGCTCACCTGGCCGATCGAGCTGCGGCTGAGCGCCGGAAAGATCTTCTCGTACTGGCGCCATTCGCCGCCGAGCGCCTTCTTCCAGTCGATGTTGGCCTGGATGCCGTAGCCGTAACAGATGTGGACTGCGGTCTTGCAGCTGAGCCCCTGCGCCGCGCGTTCGAGCGCGATCACACCCCATTCCGCCGCATCGTCCATGTAGACGTTGAAGGCCGGCTCGTCGAACTGCACGATGTCCACGCCGTCGGCCTGCAGCGCCAGCGCTTCCTGGTTCAGCAGCGCGGCGAAGGCAAAGGCGAGCTTGATGCGGTCGCCGTAGTGGCGGTCGGCCACGGTGTCGACGATGGTCATCGGCCCCGGCAGCGTGAACTTGATCTGCTTCTTCGTGTGCGCTCGCAGGAAACGCGCTTCGGCCGCGTGCACCCGGCCCTTGAGCGACAGCTTCGCCACCACCTGCGGCACCATCGCCTTGTAGCGGTCGGCGCGGATGCCCATCTCGACCTTGTGTTCGAAGTCGATGCCTTCGACCTGCTCGAGGAAGCCGTGCACGAAATGCTGGCGCGACTGTTCGCCGTCGCCGATGACGTCGACACCCGCGTCTTCCTGCGTCTTGATCCACAGCAGCGTGGCATCGAGCTTGGCCTGCGCCAGCTCGGCACCTTCGCTCTTCCACTTCGGCCAGAGTTTCTCGGTCTCGGCGAGCCACGAAGGCTTGGGCAAGCTGCCGGCGATGGCGCTGTCGAACATGCGGTGTCTCCTGCTGTTTGCGCAAGGGTAGCGCAGCGCGCTCAGCCGAGCTCGAACCGGTCTGGCGCCGCCACGCCGGCAGCCTGCACCAGCGCCTCGCGCGCCGCCGCATCCCCCAGCAGCTGCGCGCGCCACCACAGCGTCGTCAGGCGCGCCACCAGGGCGTGGTGCGCCGCTTCGCGCCCGGCCGCCAAGGGCGCGCGCCGGAACGGCCCGCGGCGTGCGACGGCCGCTCCTCGCACGGGCACAGCTCTTCATCGCACAAAAGGCGGCGTTCGTCGCGGCATTTGGGCCATCGCCTGCCACGGCCTAAGCTGCGCACCATGGACACGCCTTCGCAAGCGCCGGTCCAGCCGCTCGACCAGCGACTGCCCGACGAACTCATCGGCCGCAACCACGGCTGGTTCACGCGTTACCGCAGCTATCCCGTCTTCAGCAAGCCCTGGGTGCGGGGCCGTGCACGCACGGTCGCCCCGGTCGTCGTCGGCGTCTTCCTGCTCATGATCTGCGGTGCCCTGCTGCCACCCACCAGCGGCGACAAGCCCTGGGGCGGCATCATGCAATTCACGCTCAATGTGGTGCTGCCACTCTTCATCGGCCCCTGGCTTGCACACCGGGTGCGGCGCCTGCAGTGGCCGCCGCGGCGCGAGTGGTGGGGCCTCGTCGGCGTCTTCGCCGCCCTCGTGCTGGCGCTGGCCGCCTTCAACGAGTGGGGTGCCGAGCCGATGAAGCAGCGCGTCGCCGAAGCGACCGGCACGGTCGACGCCTCGGGCAAGCGCAAAAAAGTCATGATCGCGCTCGGCATGACGATCACCTCGCCCGGCGAGGTCGCGTCAGCGCCGCCCCAGGCCAAGCCGCCCGAGGACCACGTAGGGACGAGCGTGACCACCCTGGTCGTTTTCGGCGTGATCGCATTCTGGCTCGCAGGCGGCGCCGGACTTTGGGCCTGGCGCCGCGAGCGCGCCGGGCTCGCGGCGCTGGCACACGAACATGAGCTGGCCCATGCCCGGGCCGCGCGGCGCGAAGCCGAGATGCGGCTGTCGGTGCTGGCGGCGCAGGTGGAGCCCCACTTCCTCTTCAACACCCTGGCCGGCGTGCGCAGCGCGATCACGACCGATCCCACCCGCGCGAGCGACATGATCGACCGCCTCGTCGACTATCTGCGCGCGGCGATCCCGCGCCTGCGCAGCGACGGCGGCGCGCAGGCCACGCTCGGCGGCCAGCTCGACACCGTGCGCGCCTACCTCGGCTTGATGAGTGCCCGCATGCCGCGTCTGCAGTACCGGGTCGATGCGCCCCCCGAGTTGCTCGCGGCGCACTGCCCGCCGCTGATGCTGATCTCGCTCGCGGAGAACGCGGTCAAACACGGCGTCGAGGCCAAGGTCGGCCCGTCGCGCATCGACGTGACGGCGCGCCACGCCGGTGATGGACGGCTTGAGGTGACCGTGGCCGACGACGGCGCCGGCTTCGGCGCCACGCCCGCGGGCAGCGGCCTGGGCCTCGCGAACATCCGCGAACGCTTGAAAGAGATCTACCAGGACCGCGCCTCGCTGGTGCTGAAGTCGCGCCCCGAGGGCGGCGTCGCCGCCGTCCTGAGCCTGCCGCTGGAGTGAACCCGATGCCGACCGCCCTGATCGCCGACGACGAAGACCTGCCCCGCGCCGAACTGCGCCGCATGCTCGCCACCGCCTGGCCCGATCTGCGCATCGTCTCCGAGTGCGAGCATGGCGCAGCCGCGGTCGAAGCGATCGACGAACACGCACCCGACGTCGCCTTCCTCGACATCCGGATGCCGGGCCTGAGCGGGCTCGACGTCGCACGTGCGGCGAGCGGGCGCTGCCACGTCGTCTTCACCACCGCCTACGACAGCCATGCGGTCGAAGCTTTCGACGCCGGCGCGCTGGACTACCTGCTCAAGCCGATCATGGCCGAGCGCCTGGCGCAGGCGGTCGTGCGCCTGCGCGAGCGGCTGCAGGCGCAGACCGCGGCGCCGGAGCTGGAAAGCCTGGTCGACCGCCTGTCGGCCCAGCTCCAGCAGCGCGCAATTGGCGGCGGCGCCGTCCAACGGCTGCGCTGGGTCAGTGCCAGCGTCGGCGACACGATCAAGATGTTCGGCATCGACGAGGTCCTGTTCTTCCAGAGCGACGAGAAGTACACACGGGTCGTCACCGCCAGCGACGAAGCGCACGTGCGCAAGGCGTTGAAGGAGATCGGCGACGGCCTCGACCCCGAGGTTTTCTGGCAGGTGCACCGTGGTGTCATCGTGCGCACCTCGGAGATCGCGCGCGCGCAGCGCGACGAACTCGGGCGCATCACGCTGCACCTGAAACACCACGCGGAGAAGCTCTCCGTGAGCCAGGCCTACGCCTGGCGCTTCAAACCGATGTAGTTCTTCAGCCGACCACGCTGTCTTCGACCAGGCCCTTCTTCCGCAACATCGGCCCCACCTGCGCCGCCCGGCCGCGGAAGCTGGCGTAGGCGGCCCCCGGTTCGAGCGTGTCGCCGCTGGCATAGATGAAGCGCCGCAGCGCCTGCGCCACCTGCGGGTCGAAGGGGTCGCCCGCCTCGGTGAAGGCGTCGTAGCCGTCGGCGTCGAGCACTTCGGCCCAGAGGTAGACGTAATAACCCGCGGCGTAGGACGAACCGGAAAACAGGTGCTGGAAGTGCACCAGGCGGTGGTTCACGCCGACACCGTGCGGCAGCCCCAGACGTTCGAGCGTGGCCGCCTCGAAGGTGCTCAGGTCGGCCGGGATGTCGGCCGCGGGCAGCGCGTGCGCCGCCATGTCGACGAGCGCGCTGGCGGTGTAACGCACCGTCTCGTAGCCCTGGTTGAAGCGGCGTGCCTTGTGCAGGCGCGCGATCAGGTCGTCGGGGATCGGCTGGTCGGTTTGCCAGTGGCGGGCGTGGCGCTTGAGCACCGCGGGCTCGGCCATCCAGTGCTCGAACATCTGCGACGGCAGTTCGACGAAATCGCGCAGCACCTGCGTGCCCGACAGGCGCTCGTAGGTCACGTTCGAGAGCAGGCCGTGCAGGCCGTGGCCGAACTCGTGGAACAGCGTGCGCACGTCGTCCATCGACAGCAACGTCGGCTCGCCCGGCGCGCCCTTGGCGAAGTTGTTGTTGTTGAGGATGATCGGCAGCTCCGCGGCGCCGCCAGGTGCATTGCGGTTCTGCCAGCGAAGCGAGCTCATCCAGGCCCCGCTGCGCTTGCTGGCCCGGGCGAAGTTGTCCTGCAGGAACACACCGACCACGGTGCCGGCGCCGTCACGCACCTCGTAGGCCCTGACGTCGGGGTGGTACACCGGCAGGTCGTCACGTGCGTGCAGGCTGACGCCGAAGAGCCGGCCGGCGCAGTCGAAAGCGGCTTCGACCATGCGCTCGAGCCTGAAGTAAGGCTTGACCTCGGCGTCTTCGACCGAAAAGCGCGCCGCACGCACCTTCTCGGCCCAGTAGCGCCAGTCCCAGGCCTCGATCGTGGTGCCTGCGCCGACACCGGCATCGACCATCGCGCCGCGCAGCATCTGGCGTTCGCGCTCGACCGCCGCCAACGCACGCGGCCAGACTTCGTCGAGCAGCCGCGCCACCGCGCTGCGCGTCCCGGCCATCGTGTCGGTGAGCGCGTAGTCGGCGTAACTCGCGTGGCCGTGCAGGCGCGCCTGTTCGCTGCGCAGCTGCAGGATCTCGCGCGCGACCGGCCGGTTGTCGTGCGCGCCGGCGTGTTCGCCGCGCCCGACCCAGGCGCGCCAGGCCTGCTCGCGCAGGTCGCGCCGTTCCGAGAAGGTCAGGAAGGGGACGATCAGCGAGCGGCTCAGCGTGATGACAAGAGCGTCGTCGACACCACGTTCCGCCGCCGCTTGGCGCGCCGCAGCGCGCACGAATCCGGGCAGGCCGGCGAGCTCGCCCTCACTGCGCAGCACGAGCTGGTAGGCGGCTTCGTCGTGCAGCACGTTCTGGGCGAAGGTGGTCGTCAGCGCAGCCAGGCGCTCCACCAGTTCGCCGTAGCGGGTGCGCGCGGCGGGGCTGAGTTGCGCGCCGTCGCGCACGAAGTCGACATGCACCCGTTCGAGCAGGCGCTGCTGCTCGGGCGCGAGCCCGAGTGCCTGACGCTGGCCATGCAGCTTGTCGATGCGGCCAAACAGCGCCGCGTGCATCGCCACCGCGTTGGCGTGTGCGGCCAGCGGTGCCGCCATCTCGCGCTGCACCGCCTGCAACGCGGGCGATGTCTGCGACGCCGTCAGGTTGTAGAACACCGAGCCGATGCGCGAAAGCAGGCGCCCGCTGCGGTCGAAGGCGGCGAGCGTGTTGTCGAAGCTCGGCGGCTCGGCCTGGCTGGCGATGGCGTCGAGCTCGGCGCGGTGGGCCTGCATCGCGGCCTCGAAGGCGGGTTTGAAGTGTTCGCTGCGGATCTGGTCGAACGGAGGCAGGCCGAAGGGGGTGTTCCACTGCTGCAGCAGCGGGTTGTCTTCGGTCGTCGTCTGGCTCATCGGGGATTCCTCGCGCGCGCTGGCTGCGGCAGGGCAAGATGATGCCATCGCCTCCCCACCCCTCGGGCAGCGGGGAAACACGAGCACAATGCCGCCGCCCGGCCTTGTGCTGCCGCTGAAAGCTCCCGATGCCGCTCGTCGACCCGCTGCCCGCCGACCACGACCCCGAAGTCGAGGCGTTGGCGCGCTTTTTCGGCACCACCCTCGGCTTCCCGCCCAACAGCGTGTTGACGATGATGCGCAGACCGGCGATCGCACGCGCCTTCACCGAACTGAACCGCGCCGTGATGGCCAACGAGGGCCGCGTGACGAGCGAACTCAAACGCCTGGTCGGCCACGTCGCCAGCCGCGTCGCGGGCTGCCGCTACTGCGAGGCGCACACGATCCGCGCGGCGCAGCGTTTCGGCGCCGCCGAGGGCGCAGACGCGGCCCGCCTCGAAGCGGTCTGGAGCTTTCGCAGCAGCCCGCTCTTCAGCGCCGCCGAGCGCGCGGCACTCGAGTTCGCCGCCGCCGCGGCGAGCGTGCCCGGCGCAGTGACCGCCGACATAGGGGCCGAGCTGCGCCGGCACTGGGACGAGGGCGAAATCGTCGAAATCACAGGCGTGGTTGCGCTCTTCGGTTACCTCAACCGCTGGAACGATGCCATGGCCACCGAGCTCGAAGCGCCCGCCGCCGCGGACGGCCAGCGCTGGCTCGCGGCGCAGGGTTGGTCGGCCGGTAAACACCTCGAGACCTGAAAGCACACTTTCCTTGGCCCTCAAAGCAACGATCTACAAAGCCCAGCTCCAGATCGCCGACATGGACCGCCATGTCTACGGCGATCATGTCCTGACGCTGGCCCAGCACCCGTCGGAAACCGAAGAACGCCTGCTCATACGGTTGCTCGCCTTTGCGCTCAACGTGCCGGCCGACGACCACGGCGGCGCCTTGCAGTTCGCGCGGGGCCTGTCCGACAGCGACGAGCCCGACCTCTGGCAGCACGACCTCAGCGGTCAGCTGCTGCACTGGGTTGAAGTCGGCCAACCCGACGACCGGCGCCTGGCCAAGGCTTGCGGGCGCGCCGGGCGGGTGTCGATTTACTGCTATGGCAGCGCGTCCGCGATCTGGTGGGCCGGCATCGAAACCAAGCTCACGCGGCTGCGCAACCTCACGGTCTGGCTGATCCCGACCGAGCAGGCGCAGGCGCTCGCCGCGCTGGCACAGCGCACGATGCAGTGGCAGCTGACGATCCAGGACGGGCACGTCTGGGTCAGCACCGGCAGCACGTCGGTGGAGATCGTTCCGCAACGCCTGATGGGACCGGCTTCGTGAGCCCGTTCCCCATGAACGAGACAAGATGCACAAGCTGTTCCTTCACTGCACGCTGGCCTGGCTGGCGGCCTTGGCGATGAGCGCGTCACCCGCCCAGACGGTCGCCGGTGCCGCGGCATCCAGCGCCGAAGACCCTTACCTCTGGCTCGAAGACGTGCAGGGCGAGCGTGCGCTGGCCTGGGTGCGCGAACGCAACGCCGCCGCACGCGCGCGGCTCGAAGCCTGGCCGCACTTTGCAGGCACACGCGCGCGGGTGCTCGAAGTGCTCGACTCGCGCGACAAGATACCGAGCGTCACGCGCCGCGGTGCGCACCTCTACAACCTGTGGCAGGACGCCGCCCATCCGCGCGGCGTCTGGCGCCGCACCACCCTGGCCGAGTACCGCAAGGCCCAGCCCGCGTGGGAGACCTTGATCGACCTGGATTCGCTCGGCCGCGCGGAAGGCGAGAACTGGGTCTGGGCCGGCGCGGCCTGCTTCGGCCCGGCTTACCAACGCTGCCTGGTCAGCCTGTCCCGCGGCGGTGCCGACGCGCGCGTGGTGCGCGAATTCGACATCCCGGGCCGGCGCTTCGTTCGCGGCGGGTTCGCGCTGCCCGAAGCCAAGTCCAGCATCGACTGGCTCGACCGCGACACGGTGCTCGTGGCGACCGATTTCGGCCCCGGCTCGCTCACCGAATCGGGCTACCCGCGCGTTGTCAAGCGCTGGCGCCGCGGGCAGGCGCTGGCACGCGCAAAGACGGTGTACGAAGCCCGGATCAGCGACGTGAGCGCGCAGTTCGCCATCGACCGCACTCCCGGCTTCGAGCGTGTCGAAGTCGGCCGCGGCATCGACTTCTACCGACGTCAGGAGAGCCTGCTCGTCGGTGACCGCCTGATCCCAATCGACAAACCCGCCGACGCCAGCACCAGCTTCTGGCGGCGCCACCTGCTGATCGAACTGCGCAGCGACTGGGCCGTGGACGGCCAAACCTGGCCGCGAGGGTCGCTGCTGGTGGCGGACGCCGGCACCTACCTGCGCGGCGAGCGCCGCCTTGAAGCGCTGTTCACGCCCACCGCGACACGGTCGCTCGCCGGCTACACCGCGACCAGGACGACGCTGCTGCTGAGCGTGCTCGACAACATCGCGGGCCGGGTCGAAGAGTTGCGCCCGCAGACTGGCGCGCCGTGGCTGCGGCGCAGCGTGAACGCACCGTCGCCCGGCACACTCGGGCTGCAGTCGATGCACGACCCGCTGGTCCGCAACGACCCGCTGGCCGAGGCCTGGCTGCTCAGCTACACCGACTTCGCCACCCCCGACACGCTGGCGCTGGCACGCACCGGCAGCGACGAACGCGAACTGCTGAAGTCGCGCCCGAGCTTCTTCGACGCCAACGGCCTGCGTGCCGAGCAGCGCTTCGCCACGTCGAAGGACGGCACCCGGGTGCCCTATTTCGTGGTCTGGCCCAAGGGCGCCGTGGCCGACGGCAGCAACCCGACGCTGCTCTACGGCTACGGCGGGTTCGAGGTCAGCCTGCAGCCGGGTTACTCCGGTGCCATCGGGCGCGCCTGGTACGAACACGGCGGTGTCTTCGTACAGGCCAACATCCGCGGCGGCGGCGAGTTCGGCCCGGGCTGGCACCAGGCCGCCGTGAAGGCGAACAAGCAGAAGAGCTACGACGATTTCATCGCCGTGGCCGAGGACCTGATCGCGCAGCGCATCACGAGCCCACGCCACCTGGGCATCGAAGGCGGCAGCAATGGCGGCCTGCTCGTCGGCGCGGTGATGCTGCAGCGGCCCGAACTCTTCAACGCCGTGGTGTGCAAGGTGCCCTTGCTCGACATGCGGCGCTATCACAAGCTGCTCGCCGGCGCGAGCTGGATGGCCGAGTACGGCGACCCCGACGAGCCCGCGGAGTGGGACTGGATCTCGCAATACAGCCCGTACCAGAAGGTACGTCCCGGCGTGAAGCTGCCACCGGTGCTGTTCACCACCAGCACGCGCGACGACCGTGTGCACCCCGGCCATGCGCGCAAGATGGCGGCCCGCATGATCGAGCAGGGGCACGAGGTCGTGTACTACGAAAACATCGAAGGCGGCCACGGCGGTGCGGCCGACAACGCCCAGCGCGCCGACATGAGCGCACTGGAGTTCGCCTTCCACTGGCAGCAGCTCGGCCGTCCCGAGCCGGCCAGGGCGCCAGCGCAGCCACAATCGAGACCATGACACAGGACATCCCGGTCGAACACAACCCGGCGGCCTCGCGTTTCGAGACCCGCCACGGGGGCGCGCTCAGCGTCTGCGACTACCGCCGCAGTGGCTCCACGTTGACCCTGCACCACACCGAGGTGCCACGCGCGCTGCAGGGTCATGGCATCGCAGCGGCGCTGGTAAAGGCGACGCTCGAATGGGCGCAGGCAGAAGGACTGCGCGTGCGCCCCAGCTGCAGCTACGTCGCCGGCTACATCCAGCGCCAGCCGGCGTTCCAGGATCTGGTGGAGGGATGATGAAACCACAGGCGGTGCTCGACTTCTGGTTCGGCCGGCCCGGCGACGCGGGCCATGGCACGCCACGCATCGAGTGGTTCCGCAAGGACGCCGCATTCGACGCAACGATCGCGCAGCGCTTCGGCGCGCTGATCGAACTTGCGCTCGCAGGGGGTATCGACGACTGGGCCGACACACCCGACGGCGCCCTCGCGCGTCTGCTCGTGCTCGACCAGTTCACACGCAACGTCCACCGCGACACCGCACGCGCCTTTGCCGGCGACGCGAAGGCGCTCGCCGGCGCGCAGCGCATGGTGAACGAGGGCGCCGACCGCGGGCTGCTGCCGGTGCAGCGCATGTTCGTCTACCTGCCCTTCGAGCACGCCGAAAACCTGGCGCTGCAGCAGGAGTCGCTGCAGCTCTTCGGCCAGCTGGCCGCCGACGATCCGGCCCGGGCAGACCTGCTGGACTGGGCCCAGAAACACCACGACGTCGTCGCGCGCTTCGGCCGCTTTCCGCACCGCAACCAGGCGCTCGGGCGGCCGAGCAGCGCCGAGGAGATCGAGTTCCTGGCGCAGCCGGGCTCACGCTTCTGATGCGGGCCGCGCCGCGGCCTTTGCCGACTCGCGCTCCTGCAGCAGGCGCCACATGACCTTGCCCGAGCCGCTCTTGGGCAACTCGTCGACCAGTTCGACGATGCGCGGCACCTTGTACGCCGCCATGTGCTCACGCGCCCAGTCGATCACGTCCTGCGCCGTCGCCGCGGCGCGCACCTCGGCGCGCAGCACGACCACGGCCTTGACCGTCTCACCGCGATAGGCGTCGCGTGCCGCGATGATGCAGGCTTCGTGCACGAGCGGGCACTTGAAGAGCAGCAGCTCCACCTCGCTCGGCCAGACCTTGTAGCCGCTGGCGTTGATCATGCGTTTGAGGCGGTCGGTGATGAAGAAGTAGCCCTCTTCGTCCATCGTGCCCAGGTCGCCCGTGCGGAAGAAGGGGCGGCCGTCGATCTCGATGAAAGCCGCGGCCGTCGCCTGCGGGTGGCCCCAATAGCCCTTGAAGACCATCGGCCCGCTGGTCACGATCTCGCCCGTCGCGCCAGGCGGCATTTCGCGCAGCGAGTCGGGGTCGACGACACGCGAATCGGTGCCGAAGAAGGGCATGCCCAGGCACTGCAGCTTGGCGCGTTCGGGCGGGTTGGCGTGACTCGGCGCGGCGGTCTCGGTCAGGCCGTAACCCTCGGCGAAGGTGAGGCCGAACTCGGCTTGCAAGCGCTCGGCGACCGCGTGCGGCATCGCCGCGCCGCCGCCGGAGAGGTAACGCAGGCTCCCGAGGTCGAAGTCGCGGTAGTTCGGGCTGCCGAAGAGGTCGATGATCATCGTCGGGATGCAGGTCCAGTGCGTGACGCGGTGGCGCGAGATGAGCCGGCCCGCCAGCTCGCGATCCCAGCGCGGCAGCAGCACCACGGTCGAGCCCAGGTAGGCGGGTGCGAGCACGCTGTACATGAACCCGGTGATGTGGAACATCGGTACCACGCCCAGGCTGACGCTGTCGGCGCCGGCCTGGCCCCACAGCCCGCTGCCGACCACGTTGTGCATCAGCGTGCGGTGGCTGTGCATGCAGCCCTTGGGCATTCCGGTGGTGCCCGAGGTATAGGGCAGCAGCGCCAGGTCGTCGGGTTGTGCCGTGTGCGGCGCGGGCCGGTGGCCGCCTCCCAACGCTTCTGACCAGCGGGTGCAGTCGGAGCCCGGCAGCGGGGGTTCGTCGCGCAGCCAGGCGAGCACCGACGGCGCGGGCGCCTCGGCGGGGTCGAGGTCCGCCGCCACCGGCATCGCATCGGCGTAACGTGCGACGAGCACATGGCGCAGCCGCTGCGCCGCGGGCAGGCGCTCGCTCGCCTCGGCCACCGTGACGGCGAGGTCGCTGCTGGTGATCGCCACGCGGGCCTGCGGATCGGTGATGTAGTGGCAGAACTCGTCGGCGCGGTTCATCGGGTTGACCGGCACCACCACCGCGTCGGCGCGCAGGATGGCGTAGACCGCCACGGCGTACTGCGGGCAGTTCTGCATGAAGAGCAGCACGCGGTCCCCCTTGGCCACACCCTGCGCCTGCAGCCAGCCGGCCAGCGCCTCGGCCTGCGCCTTGAGCGCCGCAAAGCTCAGCCCGTGGCCGAAGAAGCGGTACGCAGGCTTGTCAGGGTAACGCGCGGCGCTGACCTCGAGGTTGAACCACAGCGAGGTGGCCGGCACCGACAGGGACCACGGCAGGCGAGCCGGCCAGTGTGGGTGGTGCGGCCGTGGGGCCATCGCCCCGGTCGGTGTTGAAGCTGCATTGGGCACGGTGCTTGCGTTCCGTCGTAGAGTCTGGCGAAGGTGTATCGCTGAAGCTGCCGATTCACCATCCCGCCTTTCCCGGCCTTGCGGGTCCAGCTGTGCAAGGGGCCCCATGCCTTCGACGACCGTCACCGTTCCCGACGCGCCCACCCTCGCGGTGGCCGTGATGGACATCGAAGCCTCGGGCTTCGGCCGCGGCAGCTACCCGATCGAGATCGGTTTCGTCACGGCCACCGGCAGCGCTGCCTGCACCCTCGTCCGCCCAGAGCCCGACTGGACCCACTGGGACCCCGCCGCCGAGGGGGTGCACGGCATCACTCGCGACACCGCAGTGCGCCATGGCCGGCGCGCCGAAGACGTGGCCCGCTGGCTCAACCAAGAACTTGCGGGCCAGGTCGTCTACTGCGACGGCTGGGCCCACGACTACACCTGGCTCGGCGTGCTGTACGAAGCCGCCGGGCTGCAGCCGCGGTTCCGGCTCGAACACATCCTGCGCCTGCTCGACGTCGATCAGGCGCGCCGTCTCGGCCCGGTCAGGCAGGCCGTGTGGTCGAAGGCGCCCGACACACGCCACCGTGCGAGCAGCGATGCGCGCCTCTTGCAGCGCGCACTGACCGAAGTGCTGGTCCCCGCCTGAACTGCGCGGCGCCGGGGCGGGCCGCGGGCTACACCACCACCGGCTCGGGCTCGAGCCGGATGCCGAAGCGGCCGTAGACGCTCTCCTGGATCGCACGCGCCAGCGTCACCACCTCGCCCCCCGTGGCATGGCCGCGATTGACCAGCACCAGCGCCTGCTTTTCGTAGACACCCGCGCCGCCGATGCTCTTGCCCTTCCAGCCGCAGGCATCGATGAGCCAGCCGGCCGC
>DATDER010000121.1:0-2996 GCA_036523095.1 Rubrivivax sp. | reverse complement strand
GACATCGGCACCAAGCTCACCGGCTACCCGGCGATCAGCACCTTCCACGACTTCAAGTACCACCCGAAGGAGATCATCACTGGCACCCAGGACTGGGTCTACGAGCACGTGGGCGCGCTGTTCTGGACCGTCGAACTGTGGGCCCCGAACAAGGAAGCCGGCATCACCGACTACGACTGGATCCACTGGTACCGCGACCACCCGCCCGAAGACGACCTGAAGCTGCTGAAGTGGAGCGACGAGCAGTGTGGTGGCCGCGCCCACGTCGACTGGTACCCCTACCACCACCCGCAGCTGGGCGAGGTCGAGATTGGCGGCTGGGACCGCATGAACTACTGGCGCAACCCGCCGCCGCACCTGCGCGAACGCGAGGCGGCACGTTTCCCGGCCTGGCTGATGCAGCTCGGGCTCTCGCTGCCCAAGCTCGAGATCCTGCGCGCCGAGGTGCGTGCGCTCGGCCCCGACACCTGGCGCGTGCGTTTTGCGGTCGCCAACAGCGGCTACCTGCCGAGCTACGTCAGCAAACGTGCGCTCGAGCGCAAGACGGCGCGCGGCACCGTGTTCCAGATCCACCTGCCGCCTGAGGCGCGCCTGGACAATGGCCGTGAGCGCATCGAAGGCGCGCACCTCGAAGGCCACGCGCCGAAGACATCGCTGCAGGCCTTCCTGCCCAATCGCGACCTGACCGGTGACCGCGCGGTCGCCGAGTGGGTGGTGCACGCGCCGGCCGGCACGCGGCTGGCGTTGACGGCGACGGCCGATCGGGCTGGGACGGTGCGGACTGAGATCACGCTGGATTGAGTGTTGCGCTTCAGGCCCCGCATGCGGTCATGGCGCCCTCGCAATTGCCGCCACCGACAGCGACAGCGAAGGTAACCCGCTTCAGGCCCGCAGCGCAGCCCGCCAGCTGACCCAGCGCGACAGCGTTGCGCGCAGGCGGTCGGGGTCGATCGGTTTGGTCAGGAAGTCGTTCATGCCCGCGGCCAGCGCCTCGTCGCGCTCGGTCACCAGCGCGGCGGCGGTGAGGGCGATGATCGGCAGTGCGTCGGCACCGTGCTGGCGGCGCAGCACGCGGGTCGCCTCATAGCCGCTCATGTGCGGCATCTGCACGTCCATCAGCACTGCGTCGAAGGGGCGGCCGTCGGCGGTGGCGCGCGCGACCGCGGCGACCGCCTGCTGGCCGTCGTGGGCCTGCTCGACGGTCACGCCCCACTGTTCGAGCATCGCCACCGCGATCAGCATGTTGACCGGGTTGTCCTCGACCATCAGCACACGCGAGCCGCGCACCTCGGGCAGCGTCGCGGTGTCGACCTGCGCCGGCGCCTCGGCCGGCGGCAGTGGCAGCACGGCCCAGAAGCAGCTGCCGCTGCCGGGCACGCTGTCGACACCGACACTGCCGCCCATCAGCTCGGCCAGCTCGCGGCAGATCGACAGGCCCAGTCCGGTGCCGCCGAAGCGCCGCGTCGTCGACTCGTCGGCCTGGGTGAAGGGCTTGAAGAGCCGGCCCTGGGTCGCGTGGTCGATGCCGGGGCCGGTGTCGTGGACCTCGAATCGCAGCGACTCGGCGTCGAGCCGGCGCGCCACCAGCCGCACCCCGCCGCGTTCGGTGAACTTGAGCGCGTTGGTCAGGAAGTTGCTCAGGATCTGGCGCACCCGCAGCGCATCGCCGCGCACGTAGGTGGCGACACCCGGCTCCACCTCGAGGCCGAGCGCCAGGCCGTGGGCGTCGGCCAGCATCGTGTAGCCGACATGGAGCGTGCGCAGCAGGACGCCGATGTCGAACGGCGCCGCCTCGAGTGCGAGCTTGCCCGATTCGATCTTCGACAGGTCGAGGATGTCGCTGATGATCGCGGCGAGCGACTGCGCGCTGTCGCCGATCTGGTCGAGGTAGTGGCGCCGGCGCTCCTCGTCGAGTGCCGGCTCGCGCGCCAGGCGGGCGAGGCCGATCATGCCGTTGAGCGGCGTGCGCAGTTCGTGGCTCGTGTTGGCGAGGAAGGCGCTCTTGGCCCGGTTCGCGGCCTCGGCGTCGTCGCGTGCCCGCGCCAGCGCGGCTTCGGCCTGGCGCTGGCCGGTCACGTCCTCGATGATCCAGACCGTGCCGCCTTCGGTTGGCCGGCGCGGGTCGATCGCGTTCGCGGTCACGCGGGCGAGGAAGCTCGTGCCGTCGCGCCGCCGCAGTGGCCATTCGATCGTCACCACCTCGCCGCGTGCGAGCGGAGGCCCGAGGCTGGCGCCGACCTTGGCGTAGTCCTCGTCGCTGCCCCAGACGACACGCCCGGGCTGCCCGCTCAAGGTGCCTTCGGGCCAGCGCAGCATGCGTTCCAGGCAGGGGTTGGCGAGCACGAACTGGTTCTCGCGCGTGAAGCCGATGCCGATCGACGCGGTGTCGAGGATCGCCTCGCGCTCCAGGCGCTCGCGCTCGGTCGCCGAGACGTCGCGCGCATTGATCACCAGGTACTCGCGCCGGTCCATCATGAAACGTGCGCCCGAGCACAACATCGCCACCCTGCGCCCGCTCTTGGTCGCGAACTCGACCGGCAGGTCCTTCACCGAGCCGTCGCGGTGCACCAGCGCGGTGAACTCGGCGCGTTGTTCGGCCCGGCTCCAGACACCGAGTTCGACTGCGGTGTGGCCCACGACCTCGGCCGCGCTGAAGCCCGTCAGACGCTCGAAGGTCTGGTTCACCATCGCGTAGCGCCCGGTGGCCAGATCGGTCAGCGTGATCACGTCGGGACTCGTCGCGACCAGGTGCGACAACATCGTCTCCGAGCGGCGCACGGCGTCCTCGGCGGCGCGGCGTTCGGTGTCGTCAACGTAGATCGCGAGTGTCGCCGGGCCGCCTTCGGCCTCGACACGCACGCCCGTCCCGCGCACCGCAATGCGCCGCCCCGCCGGCCCGCGCAGGCGGAAGTCGCTCACCGGCAGCGCCTGCCCGATCGCGAGTTTCTCGAGGTCTTCGACCCGGCGCCGGGCGCGTTCGCGCGAATCGCCCCCTT
>DATDER010000120.1:0-19994 GCA_036523095.1 Rubrivivax sp. | reverse complement strand
GGCCGGCGCCGGCGCGGCTGGTGCGACCGCAGGTGCAGGTGCAGGTGCAGGTGCAGGCGCGGCAGCGGGCGGTGCCGCCACCGGCGTTGGGGCCCCGGCTGCTTCCAGCAGCAGCACCAGCGTGCCTTCGGCGACCTTGTCGCCGAGTTGAACCTTCAGCTCCTTGACAACGCCGGCGTGCGACGACGGGATTTCCATCGACGCCTTGTCCGACTCGACGGTCAGCAGCGACTGATCGGCCGCCACCGTGTCGCCGGCCTTCACCAGCAGCTCGATGACTTCGACTTCCTTGAAGTCGCCGATGTCCGGGACTTTGACTTCAATCAACGCCATGGTGGTCTCCGGGTTCTAGTTATGCGTAGAGCGGGTTGATCTTGGTCGTGTTGATGCCGTAGCGCGTTATCGCCTCGGCCACCTTCGCCGCCGGCACCGTGCCCTCGTCGGCCAGCGCCTTGAGCGCCGCGACCACGATGTAGTGGCGGTTGATCTCGAAGTGTTCGCGCAGCTTGCTGCGGAAGTCGCTGCGGCCGAAGCCGTCTGTGCCCAGCACCTTGTAGACGCGGCCCTTCGGGATGTAGGCGCGGATCTGCTCGGCGTAGTTCTTCATGTAGTCGGTCGATGCGATCACCGGACCGGCGTGGCCGCCCAGCTGCTGCGTCACGAACGCGACCTTCGGCTCGGCCGTCGGGTTGAGCATGTTCTGGCGCTCGCAGTCCTGGCCTTCGCGCGCCAGTTCGTTGAAGCTCGGGCAGCTCCAGACGTTGGCCGCCACACCCCAGTCGGCTTCGAGCAGGGCCTTGGCGGCAATGCTTTCGCGCAGGATCGTGCCGCTGCCGAGCAGGTTGACACGTGGTGACTTCTTGGCGCCCTCTTCGAGCAGGTACATGCCCTTCAGGATCTGCTCTTCGGTGCCCGCCTGCAGGCCCGGCATCGCGTAGTTCTCGTTCAGCAGCGTGATGTAGAAGAACACGTTCTCCTGCCTTTCCACCATTCGCTTGAGGCCATGGTGCAGGATCACGCCGACCTCGTGCGCGAAAGTCGGGTCGTAGCTGACGCAGTTGGGGATCGTGCCGGCCAGGATGTGGCTGTGGCCGTCTTCGTGCTGCAGGCCCTCGCCGTTGAGCGTCGTTCTCCCCGAGGTCCCGCCGAGCAGGAAGCCGCGTGCCTGCATGTCGCCGGCGGCCCAGGCCATGTCGCCGATGCGCTGGAAGCCGAACATCGAGTAGTAGACGTAGAACGGAATCATGATCCGGTTGTTCGTCGAGTAGCTCGTTGCCGCGGCGATCCAGCTGCCCATGCCGCCGGCTTCGTTGATGCCTTCCTGCAGGATCTGGCCGTCGGTCGCCTCGCGGTAGTACATGACCTGGTCCTTGTCGACCGGTGTGTAGTTCTGACCCGCGGGGTTGTAGATGCCGATCTGGCGGAACAGCCCCTCCATGCCGAACGTGCGTGCTTCGTCGACCAGGATCGGCACCACACGCGGGCCCAACGCCTGATCGCGCAGCAGCGTGTTCAGGAAGCGCACGTAAGCCTGCGTGGTGCTGATCTCGCGCCCGGCGGCCGTCGGGTCGAGCACCGCTTTGAAGGTGTCGAGCGGCGGCACGGTGAATTGCTCTTCGGCACGCGGGCGACGCTTGGGCAGGTAGCCGCCGAGGGCCTGGCGGCGCTCGTGCAGGTACTTCATTTCGGGCGTGTCGTCGGCCGGCTTGTAGAACGGGATCTTCGACAGCTCGCTGTCGGGGATCGGGATGTTGAAGCGGTCGCGGAAGTTGCGGATGTCGTCGTCGGTGAGCTTCTTGGTCTGGTGTGCGGTGTTCTTGCCTTCGCCGGCCTCTCCCATGCCCCAGCCCTTGACGGTCTTGATCAGCAGCACCGTCGGCTGGCCCTTGTGGTTGTTGGCGCGGTGGAAAGCAGCGTGGACCTTCTGCGCGTCGAGGCCGCCGCGGCGCAAGTTCCAGACCTCGTCGTCGGTCATCTTGGCCACCATCTCGAGCGTGCGTGGGTCGCGGCCGAAGAAGTGCTTGCGAACGAAGGCGCCGTCGTTGGCCTTGAAGGCCTGGTAGTCGCCGTCGAGCGTGTCCATCATGATCTTGCGCAGCGCACCGTCCTTGTCGCGCGCCAGCAGCGGGTCCCAGTTGCTGCCCCAGATCAACTTGATGACGTTCCAGCCCGAACCGCGGAACTCGCCTTCCAGTTCCTGGATGATCTTGCCGTTGCCACGCACCGGGCCATCCAGCCGCTGCAGGTTGCAGTTGATGACGAACACGAGGTTGTCGAGTTTTTCGCGCGCCGCGAGGCCGATGGCGCCCAGGCTCTCGGGTTCGTCCATCTCGCCGTCGCCGCAGAAGACCCAGACCTTGCGGTTGGCGGTGTCTGCGATGCCGCGGGCATGCAGGTACTTCAGGAAGCGTGCCTGGTAGATCGCCATCAGCGGGCCGAGGCCCATCGAAACGGTGGGGAACTGCCAGAACTCGGGCATCAGCTTCGGATGCGGATAACTCGATATCCCCTTGCCCGCGCTCTCCTGGCGGAAGTTGAGCAACTGCTCTTCGGTCAGCCGGCCTTCGAGGAAGGCGCGTGCGTAGATGCCGGGCGAGCTGTGGCCCTGGATGTAGAGCAGGTCACCGCCGTGGCCTTCGCTCTCGGCGTGCCAGAAGTGGTTGAAGCCGGCCGCGAACATGTGCGCGAGCGACGCGAAAGAACTGATGTGGCCGCCCAGGTCGCCGCCGTCGGCGGGGTCGAGCCGGTTCGCCTTGACCACGAGCGCCATCGCGTTCCAACGCATGTAGGCGCGCAGCCGGCCTTCGAGTTCGAGGTTGCCGGGGCTGTGCTGCTCGTCCGCGGGCTCGATTGTGTTGACGTAGGCCGTGGTGGCCGAGAACGGCAAGTCGATGCCGGCTTGGCGCGCTTCCTCGAGCAGTTGCTCGAGCAGGAAGTGGGCGCGCTCGGGCCCTTCGTTGGCGATCACCGCACCGAGGGCATCGACCCACTCGCGTGTCTCCTGCGCATCGGCGTCGCCGGCTGCACCGAGGAAGGATTCGGGTTGGGCTGACATGGCTTGTCTCCTTGTGTGTCCGATCGGTGATCGGGGTCAGGTTTTGTTCGCGTTGCACGAGTGTCGCACAACTCATCCACATTTCAAATAGTGATTTCACGTACCATACTGTGAAATGAAAGGAGTCCCAGCACAGTGGCTCGGTGCGGCTCGGATAATCCTCCAGGATGCAGCCCCGCACCAACTCCGGTCTTGTCACGCCCTCGCCCATCCCCGTCGGGCGCCGGCTGCTTGGCCGTTGGTGGCGGCGCCAGTCGCCCGCGCGACAGGACCGCTTCGCCACGATCGGACCGCTGATCTCGGTGCTGCTCTTCCTGGCTGCCATCATTTCTGCCTTCTGGTATCTGCGCAACGAGGAAATCGAGCGTGAGACCGAATCGGTCAAACGCGACACCGAGATCACACAGCAGCAGATCGGGCTTCGCCTGATCGAAAACCAGGAGCAGTTGGTCCGCATCGCACGCGAACTCGTGACGCAAGAGGTCGACGCCGACGGCTTCCATACCCAAGCGGCGCCCTTCGTGCGCGAGCGCCCCGAGATCACTCACATCACCTGGATCGACGCGCGACGTGCCACGCGCGCCAGCCACGCCGCCAGCACCTTCCACGCCGAAGCCAATCCCGCGGGCGAACGGCCCGACCCTTCACTGCCGGTCGAGGGCCTCGACAGCGCGCCCGAAACCGCATTCCGCGCCGCACGCGACCGGCGCCAACCCGTCTACTCGGGAGCCTTCAAGGACGTCGCCGGCACGCCGGTGTTCCAGCTCCACGTGCCGCTCGTCGAGCGTGGGCGGGTGGCGGGCGCGCTGGTCGTCGAATACTCGATCGATGCACTGATCCGCTACTTCGTCCCCGCCGACGTCGCGAGCCGCCACATGATGTCGATCGTGGGCGAGCAGCAGACCGCCCTCGCGAGCACGGTGACGCAGATGCCGGGCCGGTCGCAACAGCGTGCATCGATCCTCCACGACGCTCCGCTGGCGCCGGCACTGAATGGGCTCGTGCTGCGCGGCGAGGGTTACCGCACCTCGATCGGGCTCATCAGCAACACGCTGTTCTGGATGGTGGTGGCGCTCTCGGTGCTGACGGTGTGGATGCTGCTCGGCACCTGGCGTCACATGCGCCGCCGCTCGCAGATCCAGGGCGAGCTGGTGCAGGAAACCCACTTCCGGCGTGCGATGGAAAACTCGATGCTCACCGGCATGCGTGCGCTCGACCTCGAGGGCCGCATCACGTACGTCAACGCCGCATTCAGCCAGATGAGCGGCTTCCGCGAGGCCGAGCTGATCGGGCGCAAGCCGCCCTACCCGTTCTGGCCGCCCGACCGCATCGACGAAAACAACCGCCTGCTGCAGCAGGAAATGCAGGGTCGCAGCCCCGCCGGCGGCATCGAGGTGCGGCTAATGCGCAAGGACGGCCAGATGTTCGACGCGCGCATGTACGTGTCGCCGCTCATCGACCCCAAGGGCCAGCAGACGGGCTGGATGACCTCGATGACCAACATCACCGAGGCCAAACGCATCCGCGACCAGCTGTCGGCATCGCACGAACGCTTCACGACCGTGCTCGAAGGGCTCGACGCGTCGGTGTCGGTGCTCTCGGTGCAGCAAGGTGAGCTGCTGTTCGCCAACCGCTCATACCGCCTTTGGTTCGGTGCCGATGCACGCGGCCATTCACTGCTCACCGGCGGCATGCCCGGCAGCGAACTCGACGAAGAAGCCGACGAGGAGGTCGACGACCTGTCGGGCCTGCCCACGCAGGAACTCACCGAGAGCATCGGCGACCTGCGCGAGGTCTATGTCGAGTCGCTCAAGAAGTGGTTCGACGTGCGCTCGCGTTACCTGCAGTGGACCGACGGGCGCCTGGCGCAGATGCTGATCGCCACCGACATCACGGCACGGCTGCAGGCCGAGGAGCAGGCCGCGCGCCAGGCCGAGCGCGCGGCGGTGACGAGCCGGCTCATGACGATGGGCGAGATGGCGTCGTCGGTCGCGCACGAGCTGAATCAGCCGCTGACCGCCATCACCAACTACTGCAACGGCATGGTGTCGCGTGTGAACGCCGACTCGATCCAGAAGGACGACCTCATCGCCGCATTGCGCAAGACCGCGCACCAGGCCGAGCGCGCGGGGCAAATCATCCACCGCATCCGCGCCTTCGTGAAGAAGAGCGAGCCGCAGCGCCAGCCGGCGCAGGCGCGACAGATCGTCGAAGACGCGGTCGACCTGGCCGGCATCGAGCTGCGCCGGCGCAACGTGGGCATCCGCACCTACGTGGCGCAACGGTTGCCGACGCTGCAGGTCGACCCGATCCTGATCGAGCAGGTGGTGCTCAACCTGTTGAAGAACTCGGCCGAGGCGATCGACAACGCCCAGCTCCCCGCTTCGCGCCGCCACATCGAGCTGCGCGTGGTGCCGCACCACACACCCGAAGAAGGCGGCGTGATCGAGTTCAGCGTCACCGACGCCGGACCCGGCCTGCAGCAGGAAGTGATCGACCGGCTTTACGAAGCGTTTTTCTCGACCAAGGCGGAAGGAATGGGCATCGGACTGTCTCTTTGCCGCTCGATCATCGAGTCGCACCGGGGCCGGATGCGGGCGCAGAACCTCTACAATGGAAGCACCGTCGTAGGGTGCCGATTTGCCTTCACCTTGCCCGTCGAACTGCCAGCGCGCAGTGAGCCCGCGCCGGCCTCCGTGGCCCCCATGGTCCCCGGTTCAGCAGCATCAACGAACCCCAGCGTGACCCTCCAATGAGCCTGATCCCGAAAAAAGGTACCGTCTACGTGGTCGACGACGACGAGGCCGTGCGCGACTCGTTGCAGTGGCTGCTCGAAGGCAAGGACTACCGCGTCAAGTGTTTCGACTCGTCGGAATCCTTCCTCTCGCGCTTCGACCCGCGGGAAGTGGCCTGCCTGATCGCCGACATCCGCATGGACGGCATGAGCGGCCTGGAGCTGCAGGACCGCCTGCTCGAACGCAAGAGCCCGCTGCCTGTGGTCTTCATCACCGGCCACGGCGACGTGCCGATGGCGGTGACGACGATGAAGAAGGGCGCGATGGACTTCATCGAAAAGCCCTTCAAGGAAGAAGAGCTGCTCGGCTTGGTCGAGCGCATGCTCGACCAGGCGCGCAGTGCCTTCAGCCAGCATCAGGAAGCCGCCAGCCGCGACGCGCTGCTGAGCCGCCTGACCACGCGCGAAGCGCAGGTGCTCGAGCGCATCGTCGCCGGCCGCCTGAACAAGCAGATCGCCGACGACCTGGGCATCAGCATCAAGACGGTCGAGGCGCACCGCGCCAACATCATGGAAAAGCTCAACGCCAACACCGTGGCCGACCTGCTCAAGATCGCACTCGGCGCCACGGCCAAGGCTTGACGCAAGTTCTTCAACGGGCCGCTGATTCCAGCGGCCTTTTTTCTTGCGGGACACGCCGATGACGGCACAACTGATCGACGGTGTCGCGCTGTCGCGCCAGATCCGCGCCGACCTTTCGCTGCGCGCGGCGGCCCTCTCGGCGCGCGACGCACGGCCGGGACTGGCCGTGCTGCTCGTCGGCAACGACCCGGCGAGCGCGGTCTACGTGCGCAACAAGGTCAAGGCCTGCCACGAACACGGGCTGCATTCGGTGCTCGAACAACACGGCGCCGACCTGTCCGAAGCCGCCTTGCTGGCGCGCATCGCGGCCCTGAACGCCGACCCGGCGATCCACGGCATCCTGGTGCAGATGCCGCTGCCGCGCCACATCGACCCGCACAAGGTGATCGAGGCCATCGACACACGCAAGGACGTCGACGGCTTCTCGACCCTCAGCGCCGGCGAGTTGATGACCGGGCTGCCCGGCTTCCTGCCCTGCACGCCCTACGGCTGCATGCAGCTCATCGCCAGCACCGGCATCGACCTGCGCGGCAAACACGCGGTTGTGATCGGCCGAAGCAACACTGTCGGCAAGCCGATGGCGCTGCTGCTGCTGCGCGCCCACGCCACCGTCACCGTGTGCCACAGCGCCACCCCCGACCTCGCCCTTCATTGCGCACGCGCCGACGTTCTGGTGGCCGCCGTCGGTCGCCGCCACACCGTCACTGCGGCCATGGTCAAGCCGGGCGCGGTGGTGATCGACGTCGGCATCAATCGCGACGCCGCAGGCAAGCTCTGTGGCGACGTCGACTTCAACGCCGTGCGCGAGGTCGCGGGCTGGATCACCCCGGTGCCCGGCGGCGTCGGCCCGATGACGATCACGATGCTGCTCGCCAACACGATCGAGGCCGCCGAACGGACAAGCCAACGATGACACCTGACGACACCAACCCGCTGCTGCGCGCGCGCGACCTGCCCGACTACGCCGCAATCCGTCCTGAGCACATCGCCCCCGCGATGGAACAACTGCTCGCCACGGCGAACGCGGCGGTCGAGCGCGCTGTCGGTCCCGAGGTCACGGCCGACTACGAAGCGCTGTCCGCCGTGCTCGACGTCGCGACCGAGCGCCTCGAGCGCGCCTGGGGCGCCGTCGGGAACCTGAACGCAGTCGTCAACACGCCCGAACTGCGTGCCGCCTACAACGGCAGCCTGGGCGCGGTGACCGAGTTCTACACCCGCCTGGGCGCCGACGAGCGCCTCTTCGCCAAGTACCGCGCAGTTGCAGAGACGTCGCCGGGGCTGAGCGCGGCGCGCCGGCGCGCGCTCGACAACGCGTTGCGCGACTTCGTTCTCGCCGGCGCCGAGTTGCAGGGTGAGCGCAAGCAGCGCTTCGCAAGGATCCGCGAACGCCGCGCGGAACTGTCGCAGCGCTTCGCCGAGCACGTGCTCGACGCCACCGACGGCTTCACGCTCGACCTCGACGAACACCAGATCGACGGCCTGCCCGCCGATGCACAGGCTGCGGCACGCGCAGCAGCACAGGAAGCAGGCCAGCCGGGCTACCGCTTGACGCTGCAGGCGCCGAGCTACCAGCCGGCGATGCTGTACCTGCGGGACCGCGCACTGCGCGAAGCGCTGCACAACGCCTACGTCAGCCGCGCCAGCGAGCTCGGCCCGGCTGCGCTCGACAACAGCGAGGTGCTGCGCGAACAGCTGGCGCTGCGCCAGGAAGAGGCGCAGCTGCTCGGTTATGCGTCGGCGGCCGAGTTGTCGCTCGTGCCGAAGATGGCCAACTCGTCCGCGCAGGTGATCGCTTTCCTGCGCGACCTGGCCCACCGGGCACGCCCGCACGCGCTGCGTGAACTGGCGGAGGTGCAACGCTTTGCATCGTGCGAACTCGGCCTGCCCGATCTCCAGGCCTGGGACCTTGCGTTCGCGAGTGAACGCCTGAAGGAAGCGCAGTTCGCCTACAGCGCGCAGGAGCTCAAGGCCTACTTCACGCTGCCGCGCGTGCTGGAGGGACTGTTCCACATCATCGAGACGCTGTTCGATGTCCGGGTCCAAGAGGACAGCGCGGCGGCCTGGCACGAGAGCGTGCGCTTCTTCCGCGTCGAGCGCCGCGCTGCGGCCGCCGGTGACACGCCGCCCGAGACCGTGGCGCACTTCTACCTCGACCTGCACGCGCGCACGGGCAAGCGGCCTGGTGCGTGGATGGGCGGCGCGCGCAGCCGCTGGCTGCGGCCCGACACCACGGCGCCGGCGCAGACGCCGGTGGCGATCCTCGTGTGCAACTTCGCCGCGGCGCAGGCCGGCAAGCCCGCGTTGCTGACCCACGCCGACCTGATCACGTTGTTCCACGAGTTCGGGCACGGCCTGCACCACATGCTCACGGCGGTCGAGGACTTGGGCGTGTCCGGCATCAGCGGCGTCGAGTGGGACGCGGTCGAACTGCCGAGCCAGTTCATGGAGAACTTCTGCTGGGAATGGGACGTGCTGCGCGGCATGACGGCTCACGTCGACACCGGCGAGCCGCTGCCGCGCGCACTCTTCGACAAGATGGTCGCTGCGCGCAACTTCCAGAGTGCGCTCGCCACGCTGCGCCAGGTCGAGATGGGGCTCTTCGACATGCGGCTGCACGCCGAGCCGGGCAGCGAATCACGGGTCCAGCAGATCGCCGACGAGGTCCGGGCCGAGGTCTCGGTGTTGCCGGTGTCGCCGCACAACCGGTTCGCGCACGCATTTGCTCACATCTTTGCTGGCGGCTACGCGGCCGGTTATTACAGCTACAAATGGGCCGAAGTTCTCAGTGCAGACGCCTGGAGTGCCTTCGAGGCCGCCGGAACGCTGGACGTCGACACCGGCCGGCGCTACCGTCGCGAGATCCTCGAAGCCGGCGGCAGCCGGCCGGCGATCGACAGCTTCCGTGCCTTCAGGGGCCGTGAACCGACGATCGACGCGCTGCTGCGGCATCGGGGCATGTCTTGAGCGATTTCGACTGCCGGAGATGACGACGATGAAGCGGATTGCCTTGATGGGTGCGATGCTGCTCACGAGCCTGCCGTCCTGGGCGCTGTACAAGGTGGTCGGGCCTGACGGCAAGATCACCTACACCGATCGCGCGCCGATCGACGCATCGTCCAAGGTGACCGGGCTCGGCCGCGACAGCGTGCGGTCGGTGCCGGCCGAAGCCGACACCGGCCCCACCCTGCCGCTGGAGCTGCGCCAGGTGATGGCGAAGTTTCCGGTCACCCTGTACACCGCGCCCGACTGTGCGCCCTGCGACGGCGCGCGCCAGCTGCTGCAACAGCGCGGCGTGCCCTACACCGAAAAGCGCGTGCTGAACGAGGCCGACGCGGTCGCATTCGAAGCGGCGGTGGGTGGCCGCACGATCCCCGGCGCGACGATCGGCAGCCAGCCCTTGCGCGGCTTTGCCGCCGGCGACTGGAGTGTCTACCTCGACGCGGCCGGCTACCCGCGCGAGTCGCGCCTGCCGCGCAACTGGCGCGCCCCGGTGCCGACGCCCGTCGTCGCAAGGGCCCCCGTGGCCGCCGAGCCGGTGGCCGCGCCGCCCGCAGAAGCGGCAACACCGCCGCGCACCGCCGCGCGGCCCGAGGTTCCGCCGGCCGCCGGCACCCTCAGGTTCTAGGGCCGCCCAGCTCGCGCGCGGCCCAGGTGCCGGCGCCCACGGCCGCACCCACCAGCCAGAACAACGTCGCTGCGCCGACGGCGATCCCGACGGCGCCGAAGACCAGCGGCATCACCGTGCTCGACATGTTGATCGCCATCGAGCGGAACGCCAGCGACTCGCCGTGGCGCCCGTCCGGCGTGATGCGGTGCAAGGTGGACATGATCATCGGCTGCGCGCAGCCCAGCGTCACGCCGAGGATCGCAGCGCAGACGCCCATCCACCACGGCGAGTGCGTGAGCGGGTAGAGTACGAAGACGAGCGCGGTGCCGAGCATCGCCGCCTGCACCACCGTGACCTCGCGCACGCGGTGCGACAGCAGCGGGATCGCCATCCGGACCAGCGTCACGCTGAGCGTGAAGGTTCCGAGCAGCAGGCCGATCGTCGACGCGCTGAAGCCGCGTTCGTGGCCGAGCACCGGCACCGCGAAGGTGTGCACGTCCCAGCACGCCGAAAGCAGCCAGTTGACGAACAGCAGCCGCTTCATGCCCGGGGCGCGCAACAGGTTCCAGGTGCTGCCGTGCGTGCCTGGCGGCAGCTGCGGCGGCGGCGCCTGCCGCGGCACCTGGCCTGCCGCCCACCACGACAGCAGCGGCAACAGCAGCAGGAAGGCGTAGGCGGCGCGGAAGCCGCCCCAGTCGATCAGGAAGCCGGCAGCGACCGGCCCCACCACGTTGGAGAACGGCGGCGCGATGCCGAGCCAGCTGAAGATGCGCACCCGCTCGGCGCCGTCACGCGCCGCCTGCCCCGCGGTGCGCTGGATCGCCAGCATGCCCATGTTGGCGCCGGCACCGGTGAGCATGGCGCCCACACACAGGAGCGCGAAGTGCCCCCAGCCGCCAACCCAGGTCGAGGCCACGGCAAGCAAGGCGCCGAAGGCCGTCAACATGATCGCGATGTGCACCGGGCGGTGGTAGCCGTGGCGGTCGGCCATGCGCCCGGCGTGCAGCGCGAGCACCACCGGGGCGGCGGCAAAAAGCGCCAGCAGCAAGCCGACGGCCCAGGTGCTGAAGCCTTCGCGCAGCGCCTGCAGCGGAGCGGCCATGCGCAGCCCGGCCATCGTGGCGTGCATGCCGACCTGGCTCAGCACCAGGGCCCCCAAGACACGCCCGCTAAGGAGCCGGTGTTCGCTGTGCAGCCCGGGCTCAGACACGCGCGCTGTCGCCCTCCGGCTGCCTTCTCTCGCCGAAGTCGTCGGGCTCGGGCGCGGACAAGGGCGGCGCCAGGCTGGCTTCGGGCAGCGCTTCGACGTTGCGCAACTGGCGCGCCATCGCACGCGTGCGGACATCGGCATCGTCGATCGTGCTCGTGGCTTCCGCAAGCTTCTTGCGCGTCCGGGCGAGCACGTCGCCGAAGCGGGCGAACTCGGTCTTGACGGCGCCCAGCACCTGCCAGACCTCGGCACTGCGCTTTTCGAGCGCGAGGGTGCGGAAGCCCATCTGCAGGCTCGACAAGGTGGCGAGCAACGTCGTCGGCCCGGCCAGCATGATGCGGTGTTCGCGCTGCAGCGCCTCGACCAGCCCCGGCCGGCGCAGCGCTTCGGCGTATAGGCTCTCGGTCGGCACGAACAGGATCGCGAAGTCGGTCGTGTAGGGCGCCGCGATGTACTTCTCGCGGATCGTGCGGGCCTCCAGGCGCAGGCGCGACTCGATCGCCTTGGCCGCGCTGTCCACGCCCGCCGGGTCGGCACGCTCCTGGGCGTCGAGCAGGCGCTCGTAGTCTTCGCGCGGGAACTTGGCGTCGATCGGCAACCACAGCGGCACGCCGTCGTCGCGCCGGCCCGGCATGCGCAGCGCGAACTCCACACGCGCGCCGGTACCGGGAACGGTCTCCACGTTGGCCGCGTATTGCTCGGGGGTGAAGACCTGTTCGAGCAGCCCCGCGAGCTGCACTTCGCCGAATACACCGCGTGTCTTCACATTGCTCAGCACGCGATTGAGCGAGCCGACATCACGCGCCAGCGTCTGCATCTCGCCCAGCCCCTTGTGCACCTGCTCGAGCCGGTCGGCCACCTGCTTGAAACTTTCGCCCAGTCGCAACTCGAGCGTGGCGTGCAGCTTCTCGTCGACCGTCGCGCGCATCTGGTCGAGCTTCTTCTCGTTGCCTTCCTGCAGCGCGATCAAGCGGCGCTCGTTGGCTTCGGACAGCAGGCGCAGCTGTTCCGCCAGCGTGTCGCCGAAGCGGCGCAGCGAGCCGTCCATCGACTGCTGGGTGGCGGCAAGTTGCGTGCGGAAGCTGTCGATCTGCTCGTTCTGGGTGCGCGCCACGTCGCCCGACTGCGCCAGCAGCATCTGCTGGAAGGTACCGAGGTCGGCGCGTGTGGCCTGCGCCTGGCGCCCCATCTCGTCGCGCAGTTCGCGCTCCAGCCGTTCGATCGGCGCAGGGTCGCTACGCCGCAACGCGATCCACAACAGCAGCAGCAGGGCCAGCGCGAGCAGCGCGGGAACGATCCAATCGGGCATCTCAGCGCTCGCAGGGCCGCCCCAAGGGCGCTGAGCGCCACAAGGGCCACGAAGAGGACCCTGACAGGTCCACGGGCCAGCGAACGAAGTGAGCTCGGGGGTCGTCCATGCCAGATTGTCTCAGGGGCGAAGCGGCAGCACTTCGGGGTTGATCGGTGTCGGTGGTACGCCGCCGGTGAGTGCGGCGATCAGGTTGTCCGCGGCACAGCCGACCATCGCACGGCGCGTGGCCTCGGTGGCGCTGCCGATGTGCGGCAACAGCACCACGTTGGGCAGCTCGAGCAGGCCTGAGTGCACCGCGGGTTCGTTCTCGAACACGTCGAGCCCGGCCGCGGCGATGCGGTGCTCGCGAAGCGCCTCGGCCAGGGCCGCGTCGTCGACGATGCCGCCACGCGCGACGTTGGTGAGCGTGGCGCTGGGTTTCATCAGCGCCAGCTCGGCCACGCCGATGGCGTGGTGGCTCGCTGCGCTGTAGGGAACGACGAGCACGAGGTGGTCGCTCTCGCGCAGCAGCGTCGCCTTGTCGACGTAACGTGCGCCGAGCGGCGCCTCGTCGGCCGGGTCCAGGCGCGAACGGTTGTGGTAGATCACCTTCATGCCGAAGCCCAGCGCACCACGCCGCGCGATCGCCTGGCCGATGCGCCCCATGCCCAGGATGCCGAGCGTGGCGCCGTGCACGTCGCTGCCGGTCAGCAGGTCGTAACGCCACTTCGTCCATTGCCCGCTGCGCAGGAAACGCTCGGCCTCGGCCATGCGGCGCGCGGTGGCCATCATCAGCGCGAAGGCGAGATCGGCCGTGGTCTCGGTGAGCACACCCGGCGCGTTGGTGGCCAGCACCCCGCGCGCGGTGCAGGCCGGCACGTCGACATTGTTGTAGCCCACCGTCATCAGACACACCGCACGCAGCTGCGGATGGGCGTCGAGCAAGGCGGCGGTGATCGGCTCACCGGCGGTGCACAGCAGCCCGGCCTTGCCGGCCAGGTGCTGCGACAGTTGCGCCGGCGTCCACTCGGCGTCGTCCAGGTTGTCCTCGACCTCGAAGTGGGCGCGCAGTCTCTCGAGGACCTGGGGGAAGACGGCGCGCGCGACCAGGATGTTCGGCTTCATGCGCCGATTGTGGCCGCAGCGGCAACCGGCCCGATGTTCACGACATGCGGCGTGGTGCTTCGCGCAGCCGTTGACGTCGTTTGATGCGCACCCGCAGGCCCCAGACGACGTGGATCAGGCCGTAGACCAACAGGCCGCCGCCGATTCCGAAGCACAGCAGACCCACGACCAGGGGCTTGCCGACGCCGCTGATCTGGCGCCAGGTTCGTGTCCACCAGCCTCCGGGTGGCTGGCCGTCGGCCCGCGCCCCCACAGTCGGCAGCGGAGGCGGTTCGGCGGACGGGTTTTCGCCCAGCACCCGGTTGCCCAACTTCCAGGCCGCGAAGTAGATCGGCGGGAACGTGATCGGGTTGGTCACCAAGGTGCTGGCCACCGCCGTCGGCACATTGGCCCGCAGCGCCACCGACACGGCGGCCGCGAGCGGGATCTGCGCGATCGGCACCAGGAAGGCGAAGAAGATGCCGATCGCCACGCCGAGCGCGACGCCGCGGCGGCTCAGGTGCCAAAGGCGCGGATGGTGCAGCGCGGGACCGAGCCAGCGCAGCCAGCGGTTGCCGGCCAGTTGCTCCGGTGTGGGCATCCAGCGCTTGAGACGATCGAACATTGCGGTCTGATCGAGGCGTCAGGCGTCGCGCCGGACGTCCGGCGCATCACCGGCGCGCGAGGGCACACGCAAGTGCAGCGCCGCCTTGGACAGCAGGTTGGCCGAGACCGGCGCGGTGATGAACAGGAACAGCGTGATCAGCAGTTCGTGCACGCCGAACTTCCCCTGCGACCAGGCGACCGTCAGGCTGGCGACGAGCACGCCGCCCACGCCCAGCGTGGTGGCCTTGGTCGGCGCATGCAGCCGCATGTAGAAGTCGGGAAACCGTAGCATGCCCACGGCACCGACAAGTGCGAACACGCCGCCCACCACCAGCGCGGCGGCGATCACGATCTGCCAGCCCAGGTGCAGTTGCTCCAGCATCGTCGCCTCCTACTCGATCACGTCGCCGCGGCTCAGATAACGCGCCAGCGCGACGGTGGACACAAAGCCGAGGAGCGCGATCAGCAGCGCCGCCTCGAAGAACAGGCCCGAGCCCAGTCGGATGCCCAGCAGCACGATCAGCGCCACCACGTTGACGTACATGGTGTCCAGCGCCAGCACCCGGTCGGTGGCCTCCGGCCCCCGCACGAGGCGCCAGACGCACACCAGCAGCGCGAGCCCGACGGCGGCGATGGCGAAGTCGAGCGCCCATCCGATCATGGGGCGTCTCCTTCGAAGATGCGCCTCAGCGGCGCCTCGTAACGTTGTTTCATCTGCAGCGCCGCGCCTTGCGGATCGGCGCAGTCCAGCGCGTGCACGAGGATGCGTCGCCCCGGCTCGTCCACCACCGCTGACACCGTGCCCGGCGTCGTCGTGATGATGCTGGCGAACAGCATGATCGCGAGCGGGTGCTCGATGTCTAGCGGCACCTCGACCCAAGCCGGTTGCGGCGCCGACCACGGGTTCAGTACGATGCGCGCGACGGTCAGGTTCGAGACCACGATGTCCCACAGCACGATGCCCATGAAGCGCAGGATCAGCGCCGGGTGCCAAGGCTGATTGGCCGGGCCCAGAAAGCCAGCCACCAAGCGCGGCACCGCCAGCCCGAGCAGCGCGGCCGTGATGAGCTGCGGCACAGCCAGGCTCTGCTGCAGCGCCAGCCACATCAGGGCGAGCAGCGCCGACAGCGCGGGATAGGGCAGCCAGCCCCTCGGGGGCACGTTGTGCGGCGCCTTCATCGCGGCGGCCCTCCCGAGGAGGCGGCGCCGCCCGGTGCCGGCGCGGTCGCGTCGAAGCGATAGGGCCGCGCCGTGTCGGTGGCCAGGCCCTGCGGGCCCAGCACCGCACGGGCATAGGTCTCGCGATCAACAAGTTGCGCCGCCGCAGCCCGCGAATAGCGGTGCAAGGGCTCGGCAAAGACGCTCATCGCCACGGTCGCGGCGAGCAGGGCAAAGGTCGCGCCGAGCAGCTTGGGACTGGCGCCCGAAGGCGTACTGGGCATGTCGGGGCGCACGTGCCAGAAGAGGATGCTGCCGGCGCGCGCCAGGCCCACCAGGGTGAAGAATCCGACCCCCAGCACTACCGTCCACACCGTCTCGAGCCACGGATGGGGCAGCGCGGCCTCGAGCAGCATCAGTTTGCCGATGAAGCCCGGCAAGGGTGGCAGGCCTGCTGCCGAGGCGGCCGCCAGCAGCAGCATCAATCCGAGCAAGGTAGGTTGCGCCACCGGCGAAGCGGGCACGAGTTGATCGGCTGCATCGCCGCGCTGCGCAGCCACCAGTTCTGCCAGCAGGAACAGGCCGGCGACGACGAGCGTGCTGTTGGCCATGTAATACAGCGCCGCCGCCCAGGAGTCGCCTGAATACAGGCCGATGGCAACCAGCACCGTGCCGACCGAGGCCACCGTCAACCAGGCCACCAGTCGCTCGAGCGTGCGCGCCGCCAGCGCACCCAGCGTGCCGATGACGCTCGTCGCCAGCGCCAGTGGCAGCAGCAGCGACGCGGCCACCATCGCCGATGCGCCGGCGTCGGCACCGAAGACGACGCCGTGAACGCGGATGATCGCGTAGACGCCGACCTTGGTCATGATGGCAAACAGCGCCGCCACCGGCGCGCAAGAAGCCGCGTAGGTCGCGGGCAGCCACATCGACAGCGGCGCCAGCGCGGCCTTGAAGCCGAACACCACCAGCAGCAGCAGCGCCCCCGCCTGGACCAGCATGGCGTCCGGCCCCGCCACTTGCGGCACGCGCAGTGCGAGATCGGCGAAGTTCAGCGTCCCGGTCTTGGCGTACAGCAGCGACACGCCGATCAGGAACAGCGACGAGGCCGCCAGGTTGAGCACCACGTAGTGCAGGCCCACGCGCAGCCGCGTCTTGCCCTGCCCGTGAAGCATCAGCACGTAAGAGGCGATCAGCAGCACCTCGAAGAAGACGAACAGGTTGAACAGGTCGCCGGTGATGAAGGCCCCATGGAGACCCATGAGCTGGAACTGGAACAGCGCATGGAAGTAGCGCCCGCGCGAGTCCCAGCCGCCCGTGGCGTACCAGAGCACCGGCAAGGCCACGAGCGAGGTCAGTACCAGCATCATCGCGCTCAGGCGGTCGACCACGAGCACGATGCCGTACGGCGCCGGCCATTCACCCAGGCGGTAGACCATCAGGTCACCCGCCGCTGCCTGGCGCAGCAGCAGCGTCGCCAGCAGCAGCCCGACAAGGCCGGAGCCGAGCGCGATGCGCCGGGCCCAGAGCAGGTGCCGGTGGCCGTGGCCGCCGCGGCTGTCGCCGCCGTGGTCACCCAGCAGCAGCAGCACGATCGCGGTGATCGACGGCAGCAGCACCGGCAGCACTGGCAACTGGGTCCAGAACGCCTCGATCACGGTGCCGGATCCTCGTCGAGCCGCTCGCGGCCGTCGACATGGTCGCTGCTGTTTTCGTGCCCGCTGCGCAACGCCAGTTCGATAACGAACCCGGTGGTGGCAAATCCGATCACGATCGCCGTGAGGACCAGCGCCTGCGGCAGCGGATCCGCAAACGGCCCCGGCCCTTCGATGATCGGCGGCGCGCCGCTCCACAGGCGCCCCATCGCGAAGATGAAGACGTTGACCGCATAGCCCAGCAGCGACAGGCCGAGCACGACCGTGAAGCTGCGTCCGCGCAGCAGCAGGTAGATGCCGCAGGCGACGACGAAGCCGATGCCGCTGGCCACGAGGAACTCCATCGAGATCATGGGTGCACCCCCGTGGAGCCGCTCTCCTTGCTCGCCGCCCCGAGGACCGACAGCATCAGCATCGTGGCACCGACCACGGTAATGTAGACACCCAGGTCGAAGAGCGCTGCGCTGGCGAGCGGCAGTTCGCCCAGCACCGGCACGCTCGGGTGGCCGTGTGCGCTGGTGAGAAAGGGGTGGCCGAAGAAGAAGGCGCCGACGCCCGTCAGCCAAGCGGTGCCGAGCCCGATGCCGATCCAGCGCGTGAAGCGCCGTCCGCCGGCGCCGCGCAGCAAGGCCTCGGCGCGCTGCTGCCCAATCGCCATGAACTGCAGCACCAGCGCGACCGCGGTCACGAGCCCGGCGATGAAACCCCCACCCGGCAGGTTGTGGCCACGCCAGAAGATGTAGGCCGAGACGACGAGCGCCATCGGCAGCACCAGGCGCGCCGCGACACGAAGCATCAGCGGCTGCGGCGCGAAACTCCAGGGCCGGCCATCTGGGTCGGTGGCCGGGCGGCGCACGCGCAGCCCGTCCAGCAGCGCCAGCACGCCGACGCCGGCGATGCCCAGGACCGTGATCTCGCCGAAGGTGTCGTAGCCGCGGAAGTCGACCAGGATCACGTTGACCGCGTTCGTTCCGCCGCCCGCCGGCAGCGTCTTCTCCAGGAAGTACCAGGAGATCGAATCGTGGTTGCGCGTCAGCGCGAGCCAGGTGAGCCAGGCGATGCCAGCGCCGCCTGCCACGGCGAGCACGGCATCACGCCCGCGCCGCGGGCTGCTCGACTCGCGGGGCGAAAACTGGGGCAGCAGCGCCAGTCCCATAAGCAGCAGCACCGTAGAGACCACATCGACCGACAACTGCGTCAACGCCAGATCGGGCGCCGAGAAGGCGATGAAAGTCAGCGAGGTGACCAGACCGATCGCGCCAACCAGCACGGTGGCCGTGAAGCGCTGGCGTTGCAGGCGCAGCAGCGTGAGGCCGGCCGCGATCAGCAGCAACCAGACACCGATCGCCAGCGCCGGCGCCGGCAGCAAGGCTCGGTCGCCGGCCGCCGGTGCCGGCCCGGCACCGAGCAGGAAGGGAGCAGCGCCGAGTGCGATCGACGCGGCCACCATCCACGCCGCGTAGCGCTGCAGCGAGCCGTTCTCCAGCCAGGCGGTGACACGCCCGGCCGCCTCGAAGACGCCGTCGATGGTGGTCGTGAACATCTGTTTGCCGCCGAAGGCCTTGGGCTCGTAGGCGTGCAGACGCCGCCCGCGCATCAGCGCGGCATAGAGCACGATCCCGCCCACGCCGGCCACGACGCTCAGCGCCAGCGGCAGGTTCAAGCCGTGCCAGAGCGCGAGCTCGAACTCCGGTGCCGCGACGCCGAGCACCGAGGTCGCGGCCACCTTGACCAGCGGGCCGGCGATGACCATCGGCAGGAGGCCGACCGCGATGCAGATCGTGACCAGCAGCATCACCGGCAGCTTCATGCCCAGCGGGGGCTCGTGCGGGTGCGGGTGCGGCACGTCGCCGAGCGGGCCGTTGAAAAAGGTGTCGTGCACCAGGCGCAGCGAGTAGGCGAAGGAAAACAGGCCGCCCAGCGTGGCCAGCAGCGGCACCAGCCAACCTGCCCCGCCCCAGAGGCTGCTGTGCACCGCCTCGTGCAACATCATCTCCTTGCTGATGAACCCATTGAAGGGCATTACGCCCGCCATCGACGCCGAGGCCAGCAGCACCAGGGTGCCGACCACCGGCATCATCGTCATCAGGCCGCCGAGCCGGCGCATGTCGCGCGAGCCGGTCTCGTGATCGACGATGCCGGCGCTCATGAAGAGGGCCGCCTTGAAGCTCGCGTGGTTGAGGATGTGGAACACCGCTGCCACCGCCGACAGCGGCGAGTTGAGCCCGATCAGGAAAGTGATCAGTCCGAGGTGGCTGATCGTCGAGTACGCGAGCAGCCCCTTCAGGTCGTGCTTGAAGATCGCGACGAAGGCCGCAAAGACCATCGTCGCCAGGCCGACGCTGGCGACGATGCCCTCGAACAGCGCGGTACCGCCGAGCACCGGGTACAGGCGCATCATCATGAACAGGCCGGCCTTCACCATCGTCGCCGAATGCAGGTAGGCCGACACGGGCGTGGGTGCCGCCATCGCCTCGGGCAGCCAGAAGTGGAACGGCATCTGCGCGCTCTTGGTGAAGCAGCCGACCAGGATCAGCCCGAGGGCGACCGGGTACAGCGCGTGGGCCTTGATCAGATCACCACGCTGCAACACGACCGAGAGGTCGAAGCTGCCCGCGATCTGGCCCAGCACGACGATCCCGGCCAGCATCACGAGTCCGCCGCCGCCGGTGACGGCCAGGGCCATGCGTGCACCGGCCCGCGACTCCTCGCGGCCGCCCCAGTAGCCGATGAGCAGGAATGACGAGACGCTGGTGAGTTCCCAGAACACCAGCAGCAGCAACAGGTTGTCCGACAGCACAATGCCCAGCATCGCGGCCATGAACAGCATCAGCTGGCTGAAGAACTTGCCGGCCGGGTCGTCGTGGTGCAGATAGAACGCCGCATAGAGCACGATCAGCAGCCCGATGCCGGTGATCAGGCCTGCGAACAT
>DATDER010000119.1:0-2594 GCA_036523095.1 Rubrivivax sp. | reverse complement strand
GGCCCCAAGAACATCATCTGGGCGGTCGCCCAGGGCCACGCCGCGGCGATCTCGGTCGACAAGTTCCTGCACGGCGAGGACGTCCAGAAGCGCCCCGCCCCGGGCACGACCCTCGTCTCCCAGAAGATGGGCATCCACGAGTGGAGCTACGGCAATGCGGTGAGCGACGACGAGCGCTTCAAGGTCCCGTGGGCTGCCGCCGAGAAGGCGCTCAGGAACATCAAGGTCGAGGTCGAGCTCGGCTTCGACCTCGCCACCGCGTTCAAGGAAGCCGAGCGCTGCCTGAACTGCGACGTGCAGACGGTGTTCACCGCCAAGCAGTGCATCGAGTGCGACGCCTGTGTCGACATCTGCCCGATGGACTGCATCACCTTCACGGCCAACGGCGAGGAGGCCGATCTGCGCACGCGCCTGACGGCGCCGGCCGCGAACACGACCCAGGACCTCTACGTCAGCGGCCCGCTCAAGACAACACGGGTGATGGTCAAGGACGAAGACGTCTGCCTGCACTGCGGCCTGTGCGCCGAGCGCTGCCCGACGGGCGCCTGGGACATGCAGAAGTTCCTCCTCATCACGACCCAGGCCGGCCCGCGCTGCCGCGACAGCACGCCGCCGAGCCGGCGTGTAGGAGCATCGGCATGAAGCGCATCGAAAGCATCAACGACTTCGTCATCAAGTTCGCCAACGTCAACGGCTCGGGCTCGGCGTCGGCGAACGAGCTGTTTGCCAAGGCGATCCTGCGCATGGGCGTGCCGGTGAGCCCGCGCAACATCTTCCCGAGCAACATCCAGGGCCTGCCGACGTGGTACGAAGTGCGCGTGAGCGAACGCGGCTGGCTCGGCCGCCGCGGCGGCATCGACATGATGGTGGCGATGAACCCGCAGACCTGGGCCCAGGACGTGGCCGAGGTCGAACCCGGCGGCTACCTCTTCTACGACAGCACCAAGCCGCTGCCGGCGGGCGTGGGCCGTGACGACATCAGCGTCATCGGCATGCCCGTCACGGCGATCTGCAACGCGACCTACGAAGACTCGCGCCAGCGTCAGCTCTTCAAGAACATCATGGTGCTGGGTGCGCTCGCCGCGCTCATGGAGGTCGACGCCGCGGTGATCGAAAAGCTCTTCGCCGAACAGTACAAGGGCAAGGAGCGCCTGCTCGAATCCAACGTGCGTGCGCTGCATGCAGGCGCCGGCTTTGCGCGCGACCATCTGAAACCGCCGATCGGCCTGCGCGTCCGGCGTGCCGACGCGGTGGGCAACAAGATCTTCGTCGACGGCAACAGCGCGGCCGCGCTGGGCTGCGTCTACGGCGGCGCCACGGTCTGCGCCTGGTACCCGATCACGCCGTCGACCTCGGTCGTCGAGGCGTTCCAGAAATACTGCGAGCGCTATCGCCACGACCCCGACACCGGCGCCGCGCGTTACGCCATCGTGCAGGCCGAAGACGAGATCGCCTCGGTCGGCATCATCACCGGCGCGGGCTGGAACGGCGCGCGTGCCTTCACCGCCACCTCGGGGCCGGGGGTGTCGCTGATGACCGAGTTCATCGGCCTGGCCTACTTTGCCGAGATCCCGCTCACGATCATCGACGTGCAGCGGGGCGGGCCGTCGACCGGCATGCCCACGCGCACGCAGCAGGCCGATCTGCTGGCGTGCGCCTACGCCTCACACGGCGACACCAAACATGTGATGCTGCTGCCTCAGGATCCGGCCGAATGTTTCGACTTCGGCGCCGCCGCGCTCGACCTCGCCGACCGCCTGCAGACACCGGTGTTCCTGATGACCGACCTCGACATCGGAATGAACCAGCGCCTGTCCGAGCCCTTCCATTGGGACGACGCGCGCCGACTCGACCGCGGCAAGGTCATGAGCGCCGAGATGCTCGAAGCCGGGGCCGACTTCGGCCGCTACAAGGACGTCGACGGTGACGGCATCCCCTGGCGCACGATCCCGGGCACCCACGCCAGCAAGGGCAGCTACTTCACGCGCGGCACGACACGCGATGCCTACGCCCGGTATTCCGAGGCCGGGCCGGACTACCTCTACAACGTGGAGCGCCTGCTGAAGAAGTTCGAGACCGCGGCCACGCTGGTGCCGGCGCCGGTGGTGCGCGCAGCGGTCAAGAAGTCGCGCCTGGGCGTGCTGTATTTCGGCTCCACCGCGCCGGCGATGGACGAGGCGCTCGAAGCGCTCGCCGAAGCCGGGATCCATCTCGACGCGATGCGGCTGCGGGCCTTCCCGTTCCCGCCCAGCGTGGCCGCGTTCATCGACTCGCACGACCAGCTCTTTGTCGTCGAGCAGAACCGCGACGCGCAGATGCGCACGCTGCTGATGAACGAGTTGGAAGTCGACCCGGCCCAGCTCGCCGCGGTGCTGCACTACGACGGCACGCCGATCACGGCGCGGTTCATCACCAAAGAGATCGCCGAGAAGGCGCTGCTCTTCAACGTCACGCCTCTTCGCCGAACAGGTGCCGCATGACCTACCTTGCCAAGCCCAGGATCCATCACCCCTCGCTTCCGCGCAACGCGCTCGGCTACACGCATCGCGATTACGAGGGGGCGATCTCGACGCTGTGCGCAGGATGCGGGCACG
>DATDER010000118.1:0-3134 GCA_036523095.1 Rubrivivax sp. | reverse complement strand
CGGTCTTCAGGGCGGGACTTGCGGCTTTCACAAAGCTGTTTGCCGACGAGTACGCCGCCAGCAACGTCCGCATGAACAACGTCCTGCCGGGTTGGATCGACAGCTTGCCCGAAAAGGACGAGCGCCGTCAAAGCGTACCTTTGCAGCGCTACGGTAGCAGCGAGGAAATCGCCGCAACGATTGCCTTCCTGGCCTCAGAAGGTGCCGCTTACATCACCGGTCAGAACATTCGAGTGGACGGGGGATTGATGCGATCGATTTGAAGCGGCTCGTGTCGGCCTTGCAGGCGGTCAGGGCGGAGACTCTGAAAGCTCGGCGGTTGTCCCGCCATCGGATGCGGCGGCGCGAAGTCAGCATTGAAACTGCGGCGCCTCGCCGGGCTTGCCAGCCTCGTCCCAGACCAGCTTCTCAGTCAGGAAGGTCAAGGTACGGTGGCTCAGATTCGAGTCGGCGCAGACACCCCAACATCTCGCCGCCCCCCCGCGGTGGCTGGCGCGTACGCCGCCGCGTAAGAACCCGCCGCCAGCTTGCGTGACAAGAAGGGGACGCACTTCCGGGCTGTGATGAGTCGACGGGATGCGCATCTGCCGGTCACCTGCCATTCACGAGCGGCTGCAAGTGGGCGGGATCAGCCGTACACCTCAAGTCCACCAACGACAAAACTGCTTCAAGCCGAGTCGCCCGCCAGCGCCTCGCGCACCGCCGCCGCCTGCCGCCGCGACACCGGCAGCCACTCGTCGAGCGGTGCCACGCGCACGGCCCAGCCTTCGTCGGCGCCGCTGTCGTGGCGACGCTGCAGTTCACGCACCGCGGCGCGCGCCACGAGCGCGTTGCGGTGGATGCGGATGAAGCCCGACCCCAAAGCCGCGAGGCGCTGCTCCAGGTCGGACAAGGGCTCGTCGAGCACGTGGCTGCGCAGTGCGGTGCGCAGCGTCACGTACTTCAGCTCGGCCTTCAGGTACAGCACTTCAGAGACCGGGATACGCAGCACACGCGAGCGGTCGTTGACCAGCAGCACTGGCGCCTCGTCGAGATCGCCCGAGCGGGTCGAGATCGGCGCCCGGCGCTGCACCACGCGGTGCAGCGCGGCCTGCAGTCGGTTGCGTTGCACCGGCTTGGTCAGGTAGTCGACCGCATCGAGGTCGAAGGCGCGCAGCGCGTGCTGGCTGTGTGCCGTGACGAAGACGACCGACGGCGGGTTTGGCAGGCTGCGCAGCGCGGCGGCCAACTGCAGGCCGTCGCGCCCGGGCATGCGGATGTCGAGCAGCACCAGATCGCAGTCGCCGGCCTGCAAACGCTCCAGCGCCTGCTGCGCGTCGCCGGCTTCGCCGATGACCTCGGTCGGGGTTTCGTTGCAGGCCAGGAGCAGCGAGCGCAGGCGCAGTCGCGACAGCGCTTCGTCGTCGACGAGCAGGGTGCGCAAGGGGGCTGGCGATGTGCTCAAAGGGGCACCACGATGCGCGCGTTGAAGACGTCGCCGTCGCGCCAGACGACACACTGCGCGCCGACGTCATGCAGCAGGCGCAGGCGCTCGCGCACGTTCGCCAGCGCTATGCCGGCACCGGGGCGCGACGGCTCGTCGGGCACGGTGTTGCGCACCAGCAGCACGGCCTGGCCGCGCCGCTCTGCCGCCTGGACCCAGACCTGCCCGCCATCGACCGACGGCTCGACGCCATGGCGCACGGCGTTTTCCACCAGCGGCTGCAACACCAGCGGCGGCACCCGCGCGCGGCCGACGCGCGGGTCGATGTCCCACTGCACACGCAGCCGGCGGCCGAAGCGGATCTGCTCGATCGCGAGGTAACGCTGCGCCAGGTCGACCTCTTCGTCGAGCGAGACCGAGGTGCCGGTGTCGGCGAGCGCTTCGTGAAAGAGCGCGCTCAGGTCTTCCAGCACCCGCTCGGCGCGGTCGGGGTCGACGCGCACGAGCGCGAGCGCGGTGTTCAATGCATTGAAGAGAAAGTGCGGGCGGATGCGCGACTGCAGCTCCGCCAGCCGCGCGCTCGCCTGCGCCGGCCGCCACAGCTGCGCGCGAAAGTGCAGCCAGGCCCAGACCAGCGCCGCCAGCACCGCCCCGGCCAAGGCGACGCCCGCGCCACGCGAAAAGCCCGGCTCGTCGTAGAGGCCGGCCCACCACAGCGGCGCCATGCCGCCCAGCGCGGCCACTGCGCCCAGCATCAGCACCACGCCCGCACGCCACGCTGCGGTCTCGCGCGACAGCAAGCGCTTCAAGGCGCACACACTGACGAGCCAGAGCAGCGACGCGCCCAAAGCGGCGAAGGCTGCGCCCCCCTGGAGCGCGAGCCACTCGCCCCGCCCCGCCGCGATCAACACGCCGACCGCGAGCACCCCCTGGCAGAACAGCAGCACGCGCAAGGCGACCGCAGGGTGGCAGACGTCGAAGGCCGTCACCGCCGCGCCGCGTTCGGCTTCGCGCTCGGTGGCCCGGGGATCGAAACGGGTCGTCTCGAGCAGGCTCGACGCCAGTTCACCCGGCCGCGTGCTGTCGGGCCACAGGCTCTCCGCCCGGCTCTCGGGGGCGAAGTCCGGGTCGAGCGGGTCTTGCAGATCAGAGCCTTCGGGGGCGCGCGCAGCTTTCATGTCGGGCACAAGGGCACGCCGATAATACGGAGCTTTCATGCAGCGCAGCCCTGCACCACCATGTCCCACGATCCCCTTGCCAACAAGTCCAAAGCCTGGTCGGCCCTGTTTTCAGAGCCGATGAGCGGGCTGGTGCAGCGCTACACCGCCAGCGTCGGCTTCGACCAGCGCCTGTGGCGCGCCGACATTGACGGCAGCCTGGCGCACGCGCGCATGCTGGCGGCGCAGAAGATCATCGGCACGCAGGACCTGGCCGACATCGAACGTGGGCTGGCGCAGATCGCGCTCGAGATCGAGTCCGGTGCCTTCGAGTGGAAGCTGGAACTCGAGGACGTGCACCTCAACATCGAGGCGCGCCTGACCCAGCTGGTGGGAGATGCCGGCAAGCGCCTGCACACCGGCCGTAGCCGCAATGACCAGGTCGCCACCGATGTGCGCCTGTGGTTGCGCAGCGAGATTGACCTGATCGGCGGGTTGCTGACGGATTTGCAGAAGGCGCTGGTTGATATCGCCGAAACCAATGCCGAAGTCAT
>DATDER010000117.1:0-7218 GCA_036523095.1 Rubrivivax sp. | reverse complement strand
TGATCGTCTCGACCTCGTTGTGCAGGAAGTAGACCTGGCCGCCACGTTTGAGTTCGCGCAGCACGGCTTCGCGGATCACGCTCGAGCCCTCGGCACGAACGAATGTCTTGATCGCAAGTCGGCGTTGCGGCGCGGTGGCGATCACACTCAGGTCGCGCAGGCCTTCGAGCGCCATGCCGAGCGTGCGCGGGATCGGCGTCGCGGTGAGCGTGAGCACGTCGACCTCGGCACGCAGCGCCTTCATCGCCTCCTTGTGGCGCACGCCGAATCGGTGCTCCTCGTCGATGATGAGCAGGCCCAGGCGCGCGAACTTGGCGTCCTGGCTCAGCAGCTTGTGGGTGCCGACGACGATGTCGATCGTGCCGTCGGCCATGCCCTCGAGCGCCGCCTTCACTTCCTTGGGGCTGCGAAAACGCGACAGCTCGGCCACCTTCACCGGCCATTTGCCGAAACGGTCGACCAGCGTCTGGTAGTGCTGCTCGGCGAGCAGCGTCGTCGGCGCCAGCAGGGCCACCTGCTTGCCGCCGTGCACGGCGACGAAAGCGGCACGCAAGGCGACCTCGGTCTTGCCGAAACCGACATCGCCGCAGACCAAGCGGTCCATCGGCTTCGGGCTGATCATGTCCTGCACCACGGCGTGGATCGCGGCGCGCTGGTCAGGCGTTTCTTCGAAGCCGAAGCTGGCGGCGAAGGCCTCGTAGTCGTGGCCGCTGAAGCGGTGGGCAAAACCTTCACGCGCCGCGCGCCGGGCATACAGGTTCAGCAGTTCGGCTGCGGTGTCGCGCACCTGCTCGGCCGCCTTGCGCCGCGCCTTGTCCCACTGGCCGGAGCCCAGACGGTGCAGCGGCGCTTCTTCGGCGCTGACCCCGGTGTAGCGGCCGATCAGATGCAGTTGCGCCACCGGCACGTAGAGCGTCGCCTTGTCGGCGTACTCGAGGTGCAGGAACTCCGACGCACCTTCGCCGTCGCCCGCGATGTCGATGCTGATCAGCCCCTGGTAACGACCGATGCCGTGGTTGACGTGCACGACGGGATCGCCGACCTTCAGTTCCGAGAGGTCCTTGATCAGCGCATCGACGCTGCTCGTCTGCTCCTGCTTGCGGCGGCGCCTTGCCTGCGGCGTGGTGGCAAAGAGTTCGGTCTCGGTGATGAACTGGATCGACCGCTTCGCATCCGGTTCATGCCAGTGGAAGCCTGCGGCGAGCGGCGCCGCGACGATCGCGACCTTCTCGCTGCCGGCCTCGAACTCCTCGAGTGTGGACACGCTCGGCACGTCGATCTTGTGGTCGCGCAGCAGCTCGAGCAGGCTCTCGCGCCGGCCATCGCTCTCGGCTACCAGCAGCACCCGCGCGGCGGTGGTGTCGAGGTGGCGTTCGAGGCTGTGCAAGGGCTCGGTCGCACCGCGGTCGACACTCACGTCGGGCAGCGGGCGCGCCCACTCCACGGCTTCACCGCCGCGCAGCGCGAGCGTGGCATGCGGCTGCGTGCAGACGAAGAAATCCTCGGGGCGGAGGAAGATCGCCTCCGGCGCCAGGATCGGGCGCTCGGGGTCGTGCTGCAGGAAGCGGTGGCGCTCACGGGTGTCGGCCCAGAATCGCCCGAGCGCTTCGTCGACCTCGCCATGGAGCACCACCGCGGCGTCGTCGCCGAGGTAGTCGAAGACGGTGGCGGTCTGGTCGAAGAACAGCGGCAGGTAATACTCGATGCCGCCGGTGGCGATGCCCTGGGCCATGTCCTTATACAGGCGCGCCTTCGTCGGATCGCCGTCGAGCTTTTCTCTCCAGCGCGCGCGGAAGGCGGTGCGCGCGGCGTCGTCCATCGGGAACTCGCGCCCCGGCAGCAGCCGCACCTCGGGCACCGGGTACAGGCTGCGCTGGCTGTCGGGGTCGAAGGTGCGGATCGAATCGACCTCGTCGCCGAACAGGTCGACCCGGTAGGGCACCAGCGAACCCATCGGAAAGAGGTCGATCAGCCCGCCCCGCACCGCGTATTCGCCCGGCGACACGACCTGGCTCACGTGCTGGTAGCCGGCGAGCGTGAGCTGGCGTTTCAGCCCGGCTTCATCGAGCCGTGCCTTTTGCTTGAAGTTGAAGGTCGTGCCGGCCAGGAACGACGGCGGTGCCAGGCGCGTGAGTGCCGTGCTCGCCGGCAGTAGCACCACGTCGAGCTCTCGTTGAAGTACCCGCCACAACGTGGCCAGGCGCTCCGAGATCAGGTCCTGGTGCGGGCTGAAGGTGTCGTAGGGCAGCGTTTCCCAATCGGGGAACAGCGCCACGCGCAGGCCGGGTGCAAAGAAGGGCAGTTCTTCGCCCAGGCGCTGTGCGTCCGACGGATCGGCCGCGATGACCGCCAGCTGCCGGCCTTCGGCCGCACGCGCCTGCGCCAGGCGTGCGATCAGCAAGGCGTCTGCCGAACCCAGCGGGCGAGGCAGCGAGAAGCGTTTGGCAGGAGCAATCGACGGCAGTTGCATGCGGCTGACAACAAAGCGCAAAAAACGGCAAACCCGCACCGGCAATGCATGCGGGTGCGGGCGAAGGCCCCGATTCTAGAATCGCGCATGACCCCGAACCCCGGCAAAGGCCTTGTGCGACTCTTTGCTCTCGTGCCGTGCGCCGGCGTCGGGGCGCGCGCCGGCGCCGGCGGACCCAAGCAGTACGTCCCCATCGCGGGCCGCGCGCTGGTGGCACACACGCTCGGCGCGCTCGCAGGGGTGCGCCGACTCTCGCAGACGCTGGTCGTGCTGGCGCCGGACGACACGGCTTTCGCGGCGGCCGCGCCGCATTTCGAAGGCTGGGTCGCCGCCTGCGGCGGCGATTCGCGCGCTGCGACCGTGATGGCCGGACTGGCCGAGTTGTCACGGTGCGGGGCAGGGCCGCACGACTGGGTCCTGGTTCACGACGCCGCGCGCTGCCTGCTGAAGCCCGAATGGGTCGACCGCCTCATCGACGCCTGCCTGGACGATGCCGTCGGGGGCTTGCTCGCCTTGCCGCTGGCCGACACCTTGAAGTCCGCCTCTGGCGAGCGGGTGTCGGCGACTGTCGACCGACGCGACAAGTGGGCCGCGCAAACGCCGCAGATGTTTCGCTTGGGGCCGTTGCGAGAAGCCCTGATCGCCGCGGGCGATGCGGTGACCGACGAGTCGAGCGCGATGGAAGCGCTCGGCCTGGCGCCGCGCCTCGTCATGGGATCGGCGCACAACCTCAAGATCACCCTGCCCGAAGACTTTGCGCTCGCGCAAGCGCTGATGGAAGCGCACCGACCATGAACAACATCCGCATCGGCGAAGGCTGGGACATCCATGCGCTGGTCACCGGCCGCCCGCTCGTGCTGGGTGGCGTGGCGATTCCGCACACCCAAGGCCTCCTCGGCCATTCCGATGCCGACGCGCTCCTGCACGCGATCACCGACGCCTTGCTCGGTGCCGCCGCGCTGGGCGACATCGGGCGCCACTTTCCCGACACCGACGCCGCCTTCAAGGGCGCCGACTCCGGCGTGCTGCTCGCCGAAGCTGCACAGCGCGTGCGCGCGGCCGGCTACGAGATCGGCAACATCGACGCCACGGTCATCGCGCAGGCGCCGCGGCTGCAGGCCCACATGCCGGCGATGTGCGAGCGCATCGCGGCCGTGCTCGGCTTGGGCGTGGGCCAGGTCAACGTCAAGGCCAAGACGGCCGAGAAGATGGGCCCGGTGGGAGAAGGGCGCGCGATCGAGGCGCGCGCCGTCTGCCTGCTGTGGGCCGTGTCGCTCGACTGAACTACGGCACCCGCTTCAAGCGGATGTGCGCCACCAGCCCCCCGTCCGGCGCGTTGGCCAGCTCGAGCGTCCCGCCCATGCGCTGCATGGCCTTGTCGACGATCGCCAGCCCCAGGCCGGCGCCGGTGGCCGCGGTGCGGGCGGCGTCGCCGCGGAAGAACGGTGTCGTCAGGTGCGCCAGCTTTTCGGGCGCCACGCCCGGCCCGCGGTCGCGCACCGAGACAATCACCCACGGCCCCGCGCGTGCGTAGGTCAGGGTGACGTCGGCGATGCCGCTGTCGGTGCCGCGGCCGTAGCGGCGCGCGTTCTCGAACAGGTTGAGCAGCACGCGGCCGAGTTCGGTCTCGTCGGCCATCACCATGAGGTCGATCGCGACGCGCGAGGTGATGCGGATCTGCGTCGGGTCGCGGAAGGCCGCGGCCTCGCGGTCGATCAACTGTGCCAGGGCAATCGGACGGATCGCAGTGTCGCCCGGGCGCGCGTAGTCCATGAACTTGTCGATGATGGCGTCGAGCTGCTCGATGTCCGCCGCCATGTTGCGCATCGCTTCTTGGTCGGACACGCTCATCTCGGCTTCGAGCCGCAGCCGCGCGAGCGGGGTGCGAAGGTCGTGGCTGATGCCAGCCAGCATCACGGCGCGGTCTTCTTCCACCTTGGCCAGCTCACGCGCCATGCGGTTGAAGCCCATGTTGACTTCACGGATCTCGCTCGTGCGCGTGTTCTCGTCGAGGCGTGAATCGAGGTCGCCCTCGCGGATGCGGCTGGCCGCGAAGGACAGCTCGCGCAGCGGCTTGTTGATCAGGCTGGCGATCGCCGCCGAACCCAGCAGCGTCGCGAGCAGCGCGATGCCGATCCAGGTGAAGAGCGTCGATCCCGCGATGGTGACACCTTGTGCCTGCTCGGCATGGACCCAGTAACGGTCGCGGTCGATCGGGAAGTCCACCCACAGCCCCTGCACGCCGTTGACGCTGCGCGCCACCGTTGAATCGGCCCCGAGCTTGGAGCGCAACTCGCGCCCGACGAGCGTGGTGAAACGGTCGACTTCGTAGGGCTCGGAGCGGTCACCCGGCTCGCGCGGGCGAACCTGCACCGCTTCGGCGCTGCCCATCGACTTGAGCAGCGTCACCCGCGTGATGCCGTCGGCCTGCTGCAGTGCCGCGCGCGACAGGTTGACGAGGCTCGCGATCTGCTGCGCCTCTTGGACCGCACGGGGCTCGAGCTCGAGCGCACGCAGCGTCTGCACCCAGGCCACGACGCCACCGGCAAGCAGCAGCGCCAGCAGCACGAAGGTGCGCCAGAACAGGCTCAGGGCGAGGGTGGTGCGGGCCATGCGCAGGCATCATGCCCTACGGAAACGTCGGCCCCCGGCTGGGGTGTACCGCGATCCTCGCCGGCCGCTTGGGAGCGCCCCGGCGCGGCCGGCGTCCCGTTTCTCGCGGCAGGTTGGTGGGGCCCGGGACTTCAGTTCGCGCCGTCCGGCACAAAGACGTAGCCCACGCCCCAGACGGTCTGGATGTAGCGCGGCTGCGCCGGGTCGGGCTCGAGCATCTTGCGAAGGCGCGAGATCTGCACGTCTAGGCTGCGGTCGAAAGGTTCGAACTCGCGCCCGCGTGCCAGTTGCGCCAGCTTGTCGCGCGACAAGGGCTGGCGCGGGTGGCGCACGAGCGCCTTCAGCATCGAGAACTCACCCGTCGTGAGCGAGATCTGCTCGCCCTGCTTGGAAAGGCGGCGCAGCGAGAGGTCGAATTCGAAAGGCCCGAAACTGACGACCTGGGCTTCCTTCGACGGCGCGCCCGGGGCCTCGGTCGCCGGCCGGCGGCGCAGCACGGCATGGATGCGCGCCAGCAGTTCGCGCGGGTTGAAAGGCTTGGGCAGGTAGTCGTCGGCACCGACCTCGAGTCCGACGATGCGGTCGACGTCTTCGACCTTGGCCGTCAGCATGATGATCGGCGTGCGGTCGTTTGCGGCACGCAGGCGGCGGCAGATCGACAGGCCGTCTTCACCCGGCAGCATCAGGTCGAGCACGATCAGGTCGACGGTGTCGCGCGTGAGCACGCGGTTCAAGGCCTTGGCGTCTTCGGCCAGCAGGACGTCGAAGCCTTCCTGCGCCAGGTAGCGGCGCAGCAGGTCGCGAATGCGGGCGTCGTCGTCGACGACGACGATGCGGTCGGGTCGGGGGTTGGCTGAGCTGCTCATGACCGGCTCCAAATATGTAACAACGGCATTGTGGGGGCTGTTTGCACAGTCTTCCGGGCTACGTTGACCTCGTGTTACAAGTCTTCGGCATCCATGAGCGCCACTTGCGTCAACCTGTGACGAATACCGCACGCTTGTAGGCACAACGTGTCGTCATCGTGGCGGCAGGCCTACCCACCAATGAGGTCCCCCGTGCTTGCAATCCCGGTTCGTGTCTTGATCTGCTGTGTAGCTTTGCTGCCGGCGGTTTCGTGGGCCCAGGTGGCGCCCGGACCCCAGAACGTGCTGTCGTTGTCAGCCTCGGCTTCGGTGGAGGTGACGATGGATCTCCTATCCGTCACGCTGTCGACGACCCGCGAAGCGGCCGATGCAGCCACGGTGCAGTCGCAGTTGCGACAGGCGGTCGATGCCGCGTTGACCGAAGCACGGCGCGCCGCGCGGCCCGGCCAGCTGGAGGTCCGCACCGGTGACTTTTCGCTATACCCGCGTTACGCCCCGAAGGGCGGGATCAGCGGCTGGCAGGGGCGGGCCGAGGTGGTGGTCGAAGGGCGCGACACGCAGGCGATCGCCCAGCTCACCGGCCGCCTGCCGACCCTGTCGATCGCGCGTGTGGCCTACGGGCTGTCGCGCGAGGCGCGGGAGCGGGTCGAGGCCGAGGTCACGGCGCAGGCGATCACCCGCTTTCGCGACCGTGCGGCGGCGCAGACCCAGCAGTTCGGCTTCGGCAGCTACTTGCTGCGCGAGGTGCAGGTCGGTGCGCAGGAGCCGCCGCCGTATGCCGCGGCGCCGATGCGGATGAAGGCAGCGGGCGCGGCGTCCGACGAGGCTCTGCCGGTCGAGGCCGGCAAGGCCACGGTCACGTCGACCGTGAGCGGCAGCGTGCAGATGATCAAGTGAGCGCCACGCCGGCTACTGCGCGACCCAGCCGCCGTCGACATTGAGGGCCACGCCCTGCATGTTGTCGGCCCCGGGCGAACAGAGGAAGACGGCGAGTTCGCCGAGTTGTTCGGGCGTCGTGAACTGCAGTGAAGGCTGCTTTTCGGCCAGCAGCCTGCGCTGGCCTTCGGCGACGTCGACCCCGTCCTGGGCTGCACGTGCGTCGACCTGCTTCTGCACCAGCGGCGTCAGCACCCAGCCGGGGCAGATGGCGTTGCAGGTGACGCCGGTGGTCGCCGTTTCGAGCGCCACGCACTTGGTGAAGCCAACGATGCCGTGCTTGCTGGCCACATAGGCCGACTTCTCGGCCGATGCCACGAGGCCATGCGTCGA
>DATDER010000116.1:0-3202 GCA_036523095.1 Rubrivivax sp. | reverse complement strand
CGCGCGCTGCCCGAAGAGCCCCTGAAGAGCGCCAGCGTGGCCGAGCTCAGCGTCTCGCACAACATGGCGCTGCGCGACTTCGACCGGGCACCGCTGACGCGACGCTGGCTGCGCTTCGGTGCGTGGAGCGAGCGTGCGCGCGCCTGGATCGGCGAGTACGGCATCAAGACGCGTGGCGAGCATGCGCCGATCGGCAGCCTGTCGGGTGGCAACGTGCAACGCGCCGTGCTGGCGCGCGAGCTGGCCGGCGATGTGAAGGTGCTGATCGCCGCCAACCCGGTGTTCGGCCTCGATTTCGCTGCCGTCGCCGAGATCCATGCGCGCCTGCTCCAGGTCCGGGCCAAGGGCGGCGCAGTGCTGCTGATCAGCGAGGACCTGGACGAACTGCTGGCGCTGTCGGACCGGATCGCGGTGATGAGCGAAGGCCGCATCGTCTTCGAGGCGCCCGCCGACCAGATCGACCGCCGTACCGTCGGCGCCCACATGGGCGGCGGTCACGGCCATGCGCATGCGCCCAGGGCAGCCGACGCGCCCGTGGCGCAGGCCGCGTGATGCTGCCCGTTCCTGCCGCGCCCTTCGACTACCCGTTCGCGCCCGGTGCGACCGCGCTGGTGGTGATCGACATGCAGCGCGACTTCATCGAACCGGGCGGCTTCGGCGCGTCACTCGGCAACGATGTCTCGCTCCTCGCGCCCGCCATCGCGCCGATCGCCGCCTTGCTGGCGGCCTGGCGCGCGCGCGGCTGGCCGGTGCTGCACACCCGCGAGGCGCACCGGCCCGACCTGTCCGACTGCCCGCCGGCGAAGCGCCTGCGCGGCGACCCGGCCCTGCGCATCGGCGACCCGGGCCCGATGGGCCGCCTGCTGGTGGCTGGCGAGCCGGGCACCGAGATCATTGCCGCGCTCGCGCCGGCACGTGGAGAGACCGTGATCGACAAACCCGGCAAGGGCATGTTCTGGGCCACCGGGCTGCATGAGCAGTTGCAGGCACGCGGCATCACGCACCTGGTGTTCACCGGGGTGACCACCGAGGTCTGCGTCCAGACCTCGATGCGCGAGGCCAACGACCGCGGTTACGACTGCCTGATCGTCGAGGACGCGACCGAGAGCTACTTCCCCGACTTCAAGGCCGCTGCGCTGGAGATGCTGACCGCGCAGGGCGCGATCGTCGGCTGGAGCGCCCAATCGAGCGCGCTACTGGCACGCCTGCCGTGAAGGCAGCCGACTAAGCGGACACACGATGACGTGATCGCCCCCGGGCGTCAGGGGGCGAACTTGGTCACGACTTGAGCGTCGACGCAGGAATGACTGTAGGAGCGTGAGCAAGTGGCGGGTGGGGCGATAAACGGCCGAATGTCCTGGCAGTTCGATGCCTGCGCCCCGCAGCCTAGAATTCGCCCACCTACGGGCCCCGTAGGCCAAGGATGCGCGATGGGCACGATGGACGAAAAGGTCGAGGTGTCGATCGAGGAGTTGAAGGATTCGAGCCCGGCAGCGGCCGGTGACGGGGTTGTCTTGCACACCGATGCCGTCGTCAACGGCAAGCGGCGCGACACCTCGATCGAAGTCAACGACGCCGACACGCCGGCTCTGGTCGTGGCACTGCTGAACGGCGAAACGCCCGCCGGGTCCGCGCCGGACCTGCCGGAGGCCGTGCGCTGCCTGGCGATAGGCGTGGTGCATTCGGCCAGCGACGGGCACGTGCGCCTGCACCTGCAGTTCGAGTCCGGTCAGGTCGTGCCGATCGAGATGTCGCATGCGGCCGCCGAAGCGCTGTATCGCAGCCTGGCCGAGCACGCCGGCTCTGCACCGCGCTGACCGGGCTCGCCGACTCCCGCTCGCCCTGTCGTCCGCTTGATCCCGGCCGCGCTCCTGCCGCACCGCGACTTCCTGCGCTTCTGGTGGGCGCGGCTGGCCGGTACGGCCGCCGGCCAAATGCTGATGGTCGCGGTGGGCTGGCAGATGTACGACCTGACCGGTTCGGCCTGGGACCTCGGCCTGGTCGGCCTGCTGCAGTTCCTCCCAGCGCTAGCGCTGGTGCTGGTAACCGGCGACGTCGTCGACCGCCACCACCGAGCACGCGTCGCGGCGGCCTGCGTCGGCGCGCAGGCGGTCGTCGCCCTGCTGCTGGCGCTGGCGCCGCTGGCGGGCGGACCCGGGCGCGGCCTGCTGCTCGGCATGTCGGTCGTGCTGGGCACGGTCAAGGCCTTCCAGATGCCGGCGCAGCAGGCGCTGGCGCCGCTGCTGGTGCCGGCGGCGCTGCTGCCGCGCGCCCTGGCCTTCAGTTCGGCCGGCCTGCAACTGGCGATCATCGGCGGACCCGCGCTCGGTGGCCTGCTCTACGTCGCCGGCGCCAGCGCCGTCTACGCCGTCTGCGCGCTGCTGTTCGCCGCCGCCACGCTGCTCTTCCTCTTGATCCACCACCCCAGCCCGCCGCCACGCGAGCGCGCGACCTGGCAGACCCTGCTCGCCGGGGTGACGTATGTGCGCAGCAACCCGGTCGTGCTCGGCGCGGTCTCGCTCGACCTGTTCGCGGTGCTGCTCGGCGGCGCAACGGCCCTGCTGCCGATGTTTGCCAAGGACCTGCTGCACGTCGGCCCCTGGGGTCTGGGCCTGCTGCGCGGCGCACCGGCCGTCGGCGCCTTGCTGATGTCGATCGCCCTCACCCGCTGGCCGATCACCCGCCGCGCCGGGCGCACGATGCTGTGGGCGGTGGCGGTCTACGGCCTGGCGACGGCGGTGTTCGGTGTGTCGACCTCGTTCCTGTTGTCAATGGGGGTCCTCGCCGTCACCGGCGCCGCCGACATGGTCAGCATCGTCGTGCGCCAGTCGCTGGTGCAACTCGAAACGCCCGACGCGATGCGCGGCCGCGTCAGCGCCGTCAACTCGGTCTTCATCGGGGCCTCGAACCAGCTCGGCGAGTTCGAGTCGGGCGCCACCGCCGCGTGGCTCGGGCCGGTCGGCTCGGTGCTGCTCGGTGGCATCGGCTCGATCGCGATCGCGATCGCGTGGTGGCGCCTGTTCCCCGCGCTGGCGCAGCGCGACCATCTCGTGCGTCCCGGCTAGCACCCCAAGCGCTCACAGTCAGGGCATGAATTCTGCGTATCCTCGACCGCCTCCCCCACCATCCTGCCTGCCCATGACCGACCCCGCACTCCGCGACACCCACTCCGCAATCCACCTGATCGGCGGCGAGAAAGGCG
>DATDER010000115.1:0-2943 GCA_036523095.1 Rubrivivax sp. | reverse complement strand
GGCACGTTGAAGCCGACCTGCTTGTACGCTTCGAGCACCGCGTTGGCGATCGTCGTGCATCGCATGATGCCGCCGAAGATATTCACCAGCACGGCCTTCACGTTCTTGTCAGCCAGCAGAATGCGGAACGCCTCGGTCACCTTCTCGGGGGTGGCGCCGCCGCCGACGTCGAGGAAGTTGGCCGGCTCGCCACCGAAGAGCTTGATCGTGTCCATCGTCGCCATCGCCAGCCCGGCGCCGTTCACGAGGCAGCCGATGTTGCCGTCGAGGCTGATGTAGCTGAGGTCGAACTTGCTCGCTTCGATCTCGGCCGCGTCTTCTTCGTCGAGGTCGCGGCAGGCCACGATCTCGGGGTGGCGGAAGAGCGCGTTGCTGTCGAAGTTGAACTTGGCGTCGAGCGCCTTGATGTTGCCGTTGCCCTCGAGGATCAGCGGGTTGATCTCGGCCAGGCTGGCGTCGGTCTGCATGTAGCAGGTGTAGAGCTTCTTCAGCACGTCGATCGCCTGCGCCTGGCTCGCCTCGGGCACGCCGATGCCGGCGGCGAGCTCGCGCGCCTGGGCGTCCTGCATGCCCACCAGCGGGTCGATGAAGACCTTGAGGATCTTCTCGGGCGTGTCGTGTGCCACCGCCTCGATGTCCATGCCGCCTTCGGAGCTGGCCATCATCGCCACCTTCTGCGTCGCGCGGTCGGTCAACGCGGCGACGTAATACTCCTTCTTGATGTCGGCGCCTTCTTCGATCAGCAGGCGGCGCACCTTCTGGCCTTCGGGGCCGGTCTGGATCGTCTTCAGCTGCATGCCGAGGATCTGCCCGGCGAGCGCCTTGACGTCATCGACCGACTTGGCGATCTTGACCCCGCCGCCCTTGCCGCGGCCGCCGGCATGGATCTGCGCCTTGACGACCCAGACGCTGCCGCCCAGCTTCTGCGCCGCTTCGGTCGCCTCTTGCACCGTGAACGCGGGGTAGCCGCGCGGCACCGGCACGCCGAACTGGCGCAGCACTTCCTTGCCTTGGTATTCGTGGATCTTCATGGGTACTTCCTGTTGGGCCGGGAGAGGCTGACGAAAAGGGGGTTTGCGCTCAAGGCACTGCCGCAGCGGCGGCGGGTTCGAGGGGCGGATTGTGCGCGGACTCGGGCGTTCCCGGCCGGCGGACCCAGCGCGGGTGGTGCAGCCGCACGACCTCGCCATCGCTGCGCAGGGCATGGCAGCGGTCGATCTGGAACGGCCGTTCGGCATCGGGCCCTTCGCCCCGGGTGTCGATCACTTCACCCGCCATGCCTTGGATCACCGCGGTGGGCAAGCCTTGGGCGAGTTCACTCAGGTGGGTGCAGCCGCGCACACCGCCGAGCCGCTCCATCACGGCGTGCCGAAATCCGCGCCCGAGGTTGAGCCCGGCGAGTGCAGCGTAGGCGTCTCCGTGTTCGCCGCAGTGGCCGGCGTAAGGCACCTGGTGCGAGTCGGACCCCGCTTGCACGATGTTGAGCTGCGCGTCGACCACGAGGCGCAGGGTGAGTTCATGGATCGGCGCGCCGGCGCGCCGGATGCCGCCGGCCATCGGGGTGTCGCGTGTCTTGACGTCGACCAGATGGGCGTCGACTTCCCACAGCGCGTCGTCGCGCAGGAAGACGTTGACGTCGACCGTTCGGCGGTGCTTGAGCTGGCGGTGCTCAGCGGCGGGGGGCAGCGGCATCGAAGGGCGCGTGGAAGAGCGAATCAGGCTCCGTCATCACGGGCCAGCCGCAGGAACGGAAGATTCACTTTAGCATGCTGCGCTGCCGCAATCGCAGCTGCGCCGGGCTTCAGGCTTCGGATTCGGGCGCGCCGTCTGCGGCCATGTCGTCGTCGCCACCGCCCGTCACGACACGGCGGATCACGTCGGCAGAGAAGCCGCGCGCGGCCAGGAACCGCATCTGCCGGGCGCGCCCGGCGGCATCGAGCGCCGGCTGGCCGTACTTGAGCAGCCAGACCCGGCGCGCGCGTTCGACTTCGCTCGCGCGCAACTGGGCGCGGCTGCTTTCGTCGAGCACAGCACCGTGGCGACGAAGCTCCTGTTCGATGCGCCGGTTGCCGAAGCGGGCCTGGCGAGCGTTGACACGGCTTTCGACGAAGCGCTGATTGCTCAGGTGGCCGTCGGCCTGCAGCTTGTCGAGCAGCGCGTCGATCTCGCCGGCGCCGGGCAGCGCCAGCGGCTCGTACAAGGGCGACGCCGCCGCCCGCGTGTGGAGTGCCTTGGCCCAGCGCTGCAGCTTCTGCGCCAGCTCCTGGCGGGTGTGCTCACGCTGCGCGAGCCACATCAGTGCCCGCCCACGCAGGCTCGGCGGCGGGCCGCGTCTCATGGGCGGCCGGCCGTTGGGCTGACCCTCGCGCCCGATCAGGCCGCGCTGCCGCCGACCGGCAGCAGCGGGATGCCCACGGCTTCACGGACCTTGTTCTCGACTTCGACCGCGACGTCAGGGTTCTCGCGCAGGAACTCGCGTGCGTTGTCCTTGCCCTGGCCGATCTTTTCGCCGTTGTAGGCGTACCAGGCGCCGCTCTTCTCGAGGATGCGCGCTTCGACGCCCATGTCGATGACTTCGCCTTCGCGGCTGATGCCCTCGCCGTACAGGATGTCGAACTCGGCGGTCTTGAAGGGGGGCGCAACCTTGTTCTTGACCACCTTGACCTTGGTCTCGTTGCCAATGGCTTCCTCACCCTTCTTGATGGTGCCGGTGCGGCGGATGTCCAGCCGCACCGAGGCGTAGAACTTGAGCGCGTTGCCACCGGTGGTGGTTTCGGGGTTGCCGAACATGACGCCGATCTTCATCCGGATCTGGTTGATGAAGATGACCATCGTGTTGGTCTTCTTGATCGTGGCGGTGAGCTTGCGCAGCGCCTGGCTCATCAGGCGCGCCTGCAGGCCGGGCAGGCTGTCGCCCATCTCGCCTTCGAGTTCGGCCTTGGG
>DATDER010000114.1:0-25383 GCA_036523095.1 Rubrivivax sp. | reverse complement strand
GATGAGTCCGATGTTCATGCGGGGTTCGCGCTTTCAGGCAAGGCGGTGGGAGGAACGGAACTGACGTTCGCGGCCCGCAGGCTCTGCAGCCGCGCGAGCGTGAAGTGGGCGAACCACAACGATGCAAAGGCGAACACGAGCGTATAGAGCCAGACCGCCAGCAACGCGATCAGGGGCGCCAGCACCAGCGCAAGGGCGCCCAGCGCCCAGACCATCGAAGGCAAGGTGCCCAGAAAACCGCTCACGACACCCATGCCGAGCAGGGGCCAGCGCGCGGCGTGCAGGATCGCCCGGCGCTCGGCGGTGGTCGCGTGCGTAGCCAGCGCGTCGAAGGACAGCACACGCGACGCCAGCCAGCCCCAGACCAGCGGCGGCAGCACCAGCACCAGCGGCGGCACGAACCAGAGCGGGATCGTGACGCACAGCAGCAGCAGCGCCACGAGCGCGCAGCCGATCGACCACAACACGCCCTGCAGCCACGCCGACGCGCTGCCCAGCGGCTGCAGCGCTGCGAAGCGCCTCGCCGCCACGAGCCTGACGAGTGCGGGGGTCATGAGCCAAGCCACGAGCAGCAAGGAGGCGATGACGACCACCGGCACCGCGAGGGCGACCACGACGAGCGGCGCGAGCACGCTGCGGAAGGCGCCGCCGCCGTTCGCCTCCAGCCAGGCCAGCAGCGATTCGACGAGCGACCACTCCTCGAGCGCCGATCGCACTTGCCGGACCACGTCTTCCCAGAAGTACCAGCCCAGGCCGAACACCGCAGCGCCCGCCACGGCCAGCGGCAACAGCGACCAAAGGATCACCCGCGGGTGCACACAATAGGCCGCGGCGCGCCAGAAGGCGTCGAGGACGGGGCTCATGACGCGACGCGCAGGCTCAGCGCATGTTCCCGGTGTGGCCGAGCGAATAGCGGCCCGGCTGCGGCCAGACCGTCAGGCCGTGCGGTTCGGCGCCGACCTTGATCTGCTTGACGTCGCCGTTGGCGGTGTCGAAGCGGTACACCACGTCGTCGTACCGTGCGGCAAGCCAGAGCCACTTGCCGTCGGCGCTGACGTTGCCCATGTCGGGGCTGCCGCCGCCGGGCACACCCCAGCGCGCGACGATCTTCTCGGTCACGAAGTCGATCACGACGACGCCGCCATTGCCCAGTCGCGAGCCGTGGACCTTGTGCGAGCCGCGGTTGGCCACGTAGAGCTGCTTGCCGTCGCGGCTGGGGTACAAGCCGTGTGCGCCGATACCGGTGGCGATGAAGCCGACCTTCGTGAACGTGGCGCCGTCGACGATGTGCACACCGTCGGCGTGCATGTCGGCGATGTAGAAGCGCCTGCCGTCGGGCGAGATGCGGATGTCCTGCGGCATGCCCTTCTTGACGGTGCAGATCTCGGTCTCGCCAGGCTCCCAGACCTGGCCCGGCTTGGCGCGCGCGGTGCCCGCCGTCTCCTTGAAGCGGGTCGCCGGCATCTGCAGTTGCAGGTAGCCCAGCACCTTGCGTTCGACCAGATCGATCTTGGTCAGCGTGCCCGCGAACTCGCAGGTGAAGATCGCGAAGCGCCCGTCGATCGAGAACTCGGCGTGGTTGACGCCGGCGCAGCCCGGCACCTCGATCGAATACTGCAGCGCCATCGTCTTGGGATCGCGGAAGTCGAGCCGCTTGCGCGCTTCGGCGACGACGATCGCCGACTTGCCGTCGGGGCTGAAGTACATGTTGTAGGGGTTGTCGACCACGACGTCGGCGCCCCGCTGGCCGGTGCGCGGGTCGATCGGCGTCAGGCTGCCGTCGTTGCGGCGCTCGGCGTTGTTGGTGACCCAGAGCATGCGCATATCCCAGGACGGCACGACGTGCTGCGGGCTGTAGCCGACCTTGAAGCGGTCGACCACCTTCATCGCCACCGGGTCGATGACGTGGACATCGTTGCCACGCAGGTTCGGCACGTACACCCGCTCGAGGTCGCCGGCGATGGCGGCGTTCATCTTGCCGGCCGCGATCTCGCTGTAGAGGTTGCGTGCATCGGTCACCGCCGGCATGCCCGGCACCGTGACCACCGCAGGGGCCGTGCCTGCCCGGGCGGTGGCGGCAGCGCTGGCGGGCTGGGCTTGGGCCGGCATGCCGCCCGCGGCGGCCAGCAGCACAACAACACTCACGGTGGCTTGCACCGCGCGGCAGGTCTCGAATGGCAATGGCATGGGCTTCCTTGTGGTGTGAGGCGGGCTTGGATCAGGGGGCCCTGCGGGTTTTTGCAAGGATCGCGGCCACCGACGCGTCGACGATCCAATCGACGCCCAGGCGCCCGAGCTCCGCGCTGGAACGCCGCGGGTCGCCGCTCGCACCGTCCTTGTCCGCCGTGGGAAGGCGCGCGGCCATGACGTCGGCACGCACGAGCGCGGGCTCCACGGCGAGCGCGAGCGACGTATCGGCCAGGCCGGCATGGCTGCCGATCTCTGCCGCGGCCACGCCCTTGCTATGCAGGGCCTGCACATAGTCGGTCTGCGTGACGCGGTAGTACTCGGCGAGAGCCAGCGCAGCGCAAGGCGTGCGCCTGGCGCCGTCGCGGTTGAGCCGCGCGGCGACGCGTTCCACGCTCGCGAGGTAGCCGCCATGGTCGCTCAGGAAGACGACGTTGCAGAAGCCGTGGCGGCGCAGGCTGCGCGCGCTGGCCTCGAGCGTGGATTCGAAGGCCGGTTCAGGGATCGAGATCGTGCCGGCGTAACGCATGTGCTGCGTCGGCGGGTCGATCGCACCTTCGGGCACATAGGCCACCACCGGCGCCACGATTGCGTTCCCGAGCTTGCCGGCGATGCGGCCCGCCAGCCAACGCGCACGCACGTTGTGTTTGCCCAGCACCATGTGCGGGCCGTTCTGCTCGGTGCCCCCGATGGGCACCAGCAGCGTCGTCGCGCCGCCGGCAACGCGGTCGCGCAATTCGGTCCAGGTCAGCTCCTCGAGGTACACGCTGGTCGACGCCGGGGCCGCTGCGGCGGCGCTGCCGGTCAACGCCCACAGGAGCACGGCACCGAAGACGCCGCCGGCAAAGCCGTGGTGCCGCCGTCTACTCGTCATGACCACCCAGCACCGAGCCCAGCAAACCGCCACCAACGACACCGCCGAGCACAGACCCCTCTTCGCGCGAACCGCCGCGCTGCGGCGCCGCGGCGAAGACCCGCGAGGCCAGGCGCGAGAACGGCAGGCTCTGCAGCCACACCGTGCCCGGCCCGGTGACCTTGGCGAAGAAGAGGCCCTCGCCACCGAAGAGCGCGGTCTTGATCTTGCCGACGAACTGGATCTCGAAGCTGACGTTGGGTGTCATCGCGACCAGGCACCCGGTATCGACGAACAGCGTCTGCCCCGGCTGCAGCTCGCGCCTGAGCACCGTGCCGCCAGCGTGCACGAAGGCCATGCCCTCGCCTTCGAGCCTCTGCATGATGAAGCCCTCGCCGCCGAAAAAGCCGACGCCGATCTTGCGCTGGAAGAAGATGCCGAGCGAGACGCCGCGCGCGGCGCAGAGAAAGGCATCCTTCTGGCAGATCAAGGTGCCGCCCAGCTGGCGCAGATCCATCGGCAGGATCTTGCCCGGGTACGGCGAAGCGAAGGCAACCCGCTGCTTCTGCCCGGCGTTGTTGGTGTAGACGGTGGTGAAAAGCGACTCGCCGGTGACGAGCCGCTTGCCGGCCCCGAGCAGCTTGCCGAACAGCCCCGCCGGCTGGTTCGCGCTGCCGTCACCGAACGCGGTATCCATGTCGATGCCGGCGTCCATGAACATCATGCTGCCGGCCTCGCCGACGGCGGCCTCGCCCGGGTCGAGTTCGATCTCGACGAACTGCATCTCCGAGCCCTTGATCTCGAAGTCGACGACGTCCATGCCCATCTCACCACCTCGTCCTGCGTGCGGGCGCCAATGGTACCCAAGGGGGCCGCGGTCAAACGCCGGGACACGGCGGCAAAATGAGCACCTTCCATGCACCTTCTCCGATCCGACGACAAGGCCCCGACACCCCCACGCACGCGGGTGCCGGCGCCGTGAGTGCGTGGGGCGGTGGCGTGGCGGCGGTGGTGGCCATCGGTGCCGGTGCGTCGATCGGCGCCCTGCTGCGCTGGCAACTCGGCGTCTGGCTCAACCACCTGCACACCGGCGTCCCGCCCGGCACGCTGGTCGCCAACGTGGTGGGCGGTTACCTGGTCGGTCTGGCGGTGGCGTACTTTGCACACCAGCCGGGCCTATCACCCGAGTGGCGGCTGTTTGTCATCACCGGCTTCCTGGGTGGGCTGACCACGTTCTCGACCTTCTCGGCCGAGGTGGTTGCGCTGCTGCAGCAGGGGCGTGTGCTGATGGCCGGCGCGGCGATCGGCGCTCACCTGGCGGGCTCGTTGCTGGCGACGCTCGCAGGAATCGCGAGCGTGGAAATCGCGCGCAAGGCGCTTTAGGCACCAGTTGATCTGCCCGAGACCGAAGAGAAATGCCGTAGGCCAAGCGAGTTGCACGTGGGCACGACTATTGCCCCGCATATCGCTTGCGACCCCACCGACGGGTCGCGATGGAATAAATCATCATGATTTCAGACCTCAAGGAAGTAGTGCTCACCCCTGACTTGTCCGCGGTAGTCATCAAGGCGGACGCCATAAGCGGCGAGCGACGTACTGCCGTAGAACTTGCCATCACAACCGAACTGGCCGCCAAAGTGGCCGTAGCGCTGCTGGCTACGACTGCGGAGGCAAGGGCTGCGCGCGACGCGCTTGAGCCCGCACTGCAAGTTCTAGCGGCGGCCTTCGTCCCGTCGGGTCGTGCGGACAAGGTTCGGTTGCATTTGCTGTTCCAGCAGGGTGTGGTGCTCCCGATAGAGATGGACTTGGACGCCGCAAAGCATTTGAGCAAAGGCATACCGAAAGGTTGAGCCCACCGTAGGCGGATCAGTGTGTCGAGCCCGCGAAAAAGCCCGCCGAAGCGGGCCTTGGGGTCATCACGGCGCGCCGGAGCGCCGTCACCGGGTTGTGCTACGTGGTCCTCCGCCGACGTGCCACGAAGCCAATCGCGCCCAGGCCGGCCAGGAGCATCGCGTAAGTCCCGGGCTCGGGTATCGCGGCCACCGGCGGCGAGGCCAGGTTGTAGATCAGGAAAGTTTCAGCTCCACCCGCGAAGGATTGGGTGGATGCTTCGAGCGCGAGCGTGGTGCCGGCGCCGCCTTGTTCAAGGAATCCGTTGACCTCGGATTGCTGGTCGGCAGCCACGACGAACACAAAGCCGGCACCGCCGTTGCCCGGGACGGTACTGTCGAAGTCAAAAGATCCGTCGATGGCGCCGATGAAAGTGCCGTCCGATTCGTAAAACTTCAGCGTCAGGTCCGTGACGTTGATGCCGTCACCGTTGGGTTCGGTCGCGTTGAACAGGATCCCAATCTGGTTCGCCGTCGTGATGTCGAGCGAGCCCGTGGTCGGAACGCCGTACTTCTTATCGTCGACGCGCGGCATGGGCATCGAGCTGGTGCCCTCTTGATTGGTGACGCCGTTGCCAGCAAACACCTCGCTGTCAGCGATAGGCGTACCGAATCCAATGCCAGACGCGCTGTAGTTGACGGCGCCTGATTGAAAACTTTCCTGCCCCGTCGCCTGCAGCGTCAGATCTCGCGGCGCACTGCCGAAGCCCTGCCCCGTGGCAATGATGGTGGTGTCGTAGACCAGTCCGGCCGATGCGAGGCCCGGCAGGGTCAGGGCGGCGGCTGCCGCCAGGGTGAGTACTCGTAGTTTCATTGCATTGCTCCTGTGAAGTCCAATGCCCCAACGGTTCGACGTGATGTCGCGGCCTTCGAGGGGCTGTCTAAAAGTACCGCCAATCCGGTGGCATGTCCGTAGGACGGGAAGAGATAACAACCCCCTGATCACGGGGGTCTCCCGTCACGACCGAAGTGGCGACCGGACATGCACGCGCGGGAGCGCGCAATCAGCGTGCCGACGCGGGGCTCGGCGGAAAATGGGGCAGCGCCCTTCGTTCGAGTCGCGTCGCAGCGAGCGGGCGTCTCGGTCAGTAGGTGGGCAAGGCGCGCAGCATGTCGTCAGACGCCGTCATCAGCCGGCCTGCCTGATCTTTCATCGCGGCGTATTTCTTGGGGCAGCCTCTCGCGTCGTCGAGAAGGAACCAAATCTGATCCTCGCCAAGGGCGGCGACCTCTTCCATGTGGGCGAATGGATAGGACGCTCCGCCGGTCAACAGCAGCAGGCCATGGCTCTCTTCGATCGTGTGCACCTTGCACTCGACAACCTCGGTACGGCCGCCGTTCCAGCGCACCGCCGACACACCGAACTGAGTCACAGGAAGTCTCCATCGCTCACAGTCGTGGTCAGGCGAGGCCGGCTCGAAGCGTAAGCATCGCGCTTCGGTCCGGCAATGGCGCCAATCCCGTAGGGCCACAACGCCAGGGCGACAGCGGCCACCCTTGGAAGCAAATGCACGCGCGGATCGAGCAGGCACAGTCGTCGTGTGAGTGAGACTGCCCCTTTGAAGTCAATCACGCAGAGAGACGTGGAGCGGGCGAAGGGAATCGAACCCTCGTCTTAAGCTTGGGAAGCTTCAGCTCTGCCATTGAGCTACGCCCGCAGATCGGCGCCGATTCTATCGTCGCCCGTGCAAGGGAAGGGCCCCGCCTTGCATCCCTCGTTCGGGCGGCTGCAAAGCTCTACGGGCTTGCCCAGACTGCCGCACCCGCCCGATCACCGGCTCAAGTGGCGCGTGCCGGCCTCCGGCGGCCGTCAGGCCATGATGTTGACACCACCATCGACGTACAGCGTCTCCCCAGACAGCCGCCGCGCGTAGGGCGTGGCCAGGTACGCACAGGTGAAGCCCACGTCCATGATGTCGACCAACTCGCCGATCGGGGCGCGCTGGGCGGCTTCGGTCAGCAGCAGGTCGAAGTCCTTCAGGCCGGAGGCGGCACGTGTCTTTAGCGGGCCGGGCGAGATCGCGTGCACGCGGATGCCCTGGCCGCCCAGCTCGTAGGCCAGGTAGCGGCAGCAGGACTCCAGCGCCGCCTTCACCGGGCCCATGACGCTGTAGGTGGGCACGACCTTGGCGGCGCCGTGGTAGCTCATGGCCATCATCGTGCCGCCGTTTTTCATCAGCGGCGCCGCGAGCTTGGCCATGCGCACGAACGAGTGGCACGACACGTCCATCGCCTTGGCGAAGCCGGCCGCCGAGCAATTGATCAACCCGCCCTGCAGGTCCTCCTTGGGGGCGAAGGCGATCGAGTGCACGAGGATGTCGAGCTGTCCCCATTGCTGGCCGATCGCTTCGAACACGGCTTCGAGCTGCCCGTCGACACTGACGTCGAGCGGCAGGAACAGCGGCGCCTGCAGCGCCTGCGCCAGCGGCTCGACGTGCGGCCGCGCCTTCTCGTTCAGGTACGTGAGGGCAAGGTCGGCGCCGAGTTCGTGGAACGCCTTGGCGCAGCCGTAGGCGATCGAACTGTCGTTGGCGACGCCGACCACCAGCGCCTTGGCGCCTTTCAGGACGAGGTGAGGGTTGGATGGGTGCATGCGTCGGTCTCGATCAAGGCGCCAGCAGGCGCTGGGTGTGGCGGGCAATCATCAGCTCTTCGTTGGTGGGCAGCACCCACGCCGCGGTCGGGCTGGCGGCAGCGCTGATCAGTGGCCCGCCGCTTCGGTTGGCCTGTTCGTCCAGCACCACGCCCAGCCATGCCGCCTCACGGCAGACTCGCTCGCGGATTTCGGCGCTGTTCTCACCGATGCCGCCCGTGAAGACGAGTGCATCCAGGCCCCCGAGCGCCGCCGCGAGCGACCCCAGCTCGCGCCCGATGCGGTAGACGTAGAGATCGACCGCAAGCCTGGCGCGCGGCGCGTCGCTGGCCAGCAGCGTGCGCATGTCGCTCGACACGCCGGAGACACCGAGCAGCCCGGACTGGTTGTAGATCAGTTTCTCGATCGCGCGTGCGTCCATCCCGCGCTGGTCCATCAGGTAAAGGATGACGCCCGGATCGAGCGCGCCGCAGCGCGTGCCCATCGGCAGGCCGTCCACCGCGGTGAAGCCCATCGTGCTGGCGACGCTGCGGCCGGCGGACAGCGCGCACATGCTGGCGCCGTTGCCGAGGTGCAGGACGACCGAGCGCCCCTGTGCAGCCCTGGCGTCGAACTGGGGCAGCACCGAGGCGATGTACTCGTAGGACAGGCCGTGGAAGCCGTAACGCCGAACCCCGGCGTCGTGCAACTCCTGGGGCAACGCGAACATCTGGGCCAGCTCGGGCTGCGCGCGGTGGAAGGCGGTGTCGAAGCAGGCCACCTGCGGCAGTTCGGGCCGGCGTTCCAGCAGCAGACGGATCGGCGTCAGGTTGTGCGGCTGGTGCAGCGGGGCGAGCGGCACGAACTGCGCCAAGTCGTCGAGCGCCGCGCGGTCGATCCGCAGCGGCTGCGCATACACCATGCCCCCGTGCACGACGCGGTGGCCGACACCGGCGAGGCCGTTGCCCGCCAGCTTGTCGCGTAGGAAGGCCACGATGTGTTCCAGCGCACCGTCGTGGCCCAGTGCCGTGCCTTCGTCCCAGGTCTGGCTGGCGATCGTCGTGCCTGCGGCATCCTTGGCGGTGAAGCGCGGACTGGTCTGGATGGACTCGGCCTGGCCGCGCGCCACCAACGCGAGATCGTCGCCTTGCTGCGCGAAGAGCGAGAACTTGATGCTCGACGAGCCAGCGTTGATGACCGCGATCGAATCGGCCATCACGTCACCGCCTTCTGCAGGTCGACCCGCCGGGCCTGGGCCACGAGTGCCGCCACCGCGCACGAGGCCAGCCGCGTCGTCAGGGAGTCGGCACGGCTGGTCAGGATGACCGGTACACGCGCGCCGAGCACGATGCCCGCGGCGTCGGCATCGGCCATGAAGCTCAGGCTCTTGGCCAGCATGTTGCCGGCCTCGAGGTCGGGCACGACCAGGATGTCGGCCTGCCCTGCCACGGGCGAGTTGATCTTCTTGATCTTGGCGGCAGCGAGGTCGATCGCGTTGTCCAGGGCCAGCGGCCCGTCGAGCAGGCCGCCGGTGATCTGGCCCCGGTCGGCCATCTTGCACAGCGCAGCCGCCTCGATCGTCGACGGCACCTTCGGATTGACCGTCTCCATCGCCGACAGGATCGCGACCTTGGGTTGCTCCATGCCCAGCGCATGGGCGAGGTCGATCGCGTTCTGCACGATGTGGACCTTGTCCTCCAGCGTCGGGAAGATGTTCACCGCGGCGTCGGTGACGATGACCACACGGTCGATCGCCGGCACGTCCATGACGAAGCAGTGGCTGACGCGCCGGCTCGTGCGCAGCCCGGTCTCGCGCTTCACCACCGCGGCCATCAGTTCGTCGGAGTGCAGGCTGCCTTTCATCACCATCTCGGCCTTGCCTTCGCGCGCCAGGCGCACTGCGATCTCGGCCGAGCCTTCGCTGTGCGGCGCGTCGACGGCCTCGAAGGCCGAGATGTCGATCTTGAACTGCGCTGCGATGGCTGCGATGCGCGCCTTCGGCCCGACCAGGATCGGCTTGATGAGGCCCATCTGCGCCGCCTCCAGCGCACCCCGCAGCGAACTCTCGTCGCAGGGATGCGCCACCGCGCAGGGCAACGGGGTCAGCGCCCGGGCGAGCGTGATCAGGCGTTCGTACTTGTCGTGTTGGCGGTCCATGCGTGTAGCTCCGGTACGGGCAGTTCAAGCCGCCTTGCGGGCGGTCTTGCGGGCGGCCTTGGGTGCGGCCTTCGGGACGGCTTTCAAAACGGGCGGGGCGACCGCACGGGTGACGGCTTTTCGAGCCGTGGCGGCGGGCCGGGCGGCGCGGAAGAGCTTTTCCACCTCTTCCAGCCGCTGCGCGCGTTCGGCATCCAGATCGCCCGCGGCCCGCACGGTGCGTTGCAGGAGCTCGTGCATGCGGGTGTGGAGGCCAGGTTCGGTGCGCAGCATCTGCGGGATCGCGGCCAGAGCCGCCTCCGGGTCGAGCTTCAGGCTGAAGTACTGCTCGCGCAGGGCCTGCTTGAACGCCTGCAGCGTCAGCCCGCGGTGTTCGGCGCGGATCTCGCGCAGGACGTTGAAAGCCCTCTCGTCGACGCCCGGCCCCGTCAGGCCGATGTAGACCGCGCTGCGGATTGCGGCCTCGCGAGCGCCACCTTTGGCGATCCCCGCCTTGAGCTCGGCGATCCGCTGCTGGATCAGCGCCTGGCGCTCGGGGTCCAGCCCCGGGCGCTGGCGCACGGGCTCGCCGGGGGCGCCCAGCCCCACGAGGGCTTGCAGCACCGGCGAGCTGTAGATCGCCAGGAACATCTTTTCCATGCTGGCGTCGCGCACATCACGGTAGCCGTCGAGCGCGGCAATGATGCCCTCGGAGACCTTGGACTGCCACTGCAGGAAGGGGTTGTCGGGCGCGACGGGCTGGCGCTGCTCGCGCACCTGGTCGGCGAGCTCGGCCACCTTCTCCATGAGCGGGTTGTGCTGCGAGAAGATCTCGAAGGGCAGCTCGGCGTGGCTCAGCTTCTTCATCCACTGGGCCGTCTGCTCGTTGACCATCGACCGCACGAAAGGCTGGAACAGGGCGCGGTACAGCCCGAGGTTGATCTCGGACACGCGCCGCACGGTGGCGAATCGGCGTTCGTTCTCCGGATCGGGTTGCACGATCTCGCGCACGTCATCCAGCGTGCGCGGCTCGAAGCGCACGATCCAGTCGCCGACAATCCCTTCGGGGTTGACGGCATCGGCGGTCTTCGGGGTCATCACGGCTTCGTACAGCCCGGGCGGCAGGATGTCGATCAGGTCGATGTTGGAGGCGAATTCCTGGTGCTCCTTCTTCGCGATGCCCCCCGAGACGAAGATGCCGAGATGGCCCACGGTTTCGTGCACGGCGTAGACGATGGTCTGGCCGCAGGCCTGGATGTCGTGGTCGCTGCCGTACAGGTCGACGATCCATCCGAGCGCCTGCTGCGGCGGGGTGATGTTGTCCCCCTTGGAGCAGAAGCAGACGATCGGCGAACGGATCCGGCGCAAGTCGATCCTTTCGCCCTTTGCGGTGACGATCTCGGCCGTGGCCAAGCGGTTGCCGACGAAGAGCTGGTCGACGATCCACTGGATCTCCTCGCCGTTCAGATTGACGTGGCCGCCCCACCACTTCTCGAACTCGATGAAACGCGGCCCTTCGGTATCCACCTTCGACCACAGGTCGTATTTCTTGGTCCACAAGGTGTTGGACGGATTCAGGTTCTCGAAGTTTTCGACCAGGTGGCCACCGTCGAACTTGCCGTTGCCCAGGTCGCTGGCCAGCGCGGTCATCCAACTGCCGCCGGCGAGGCCGCCCGTGTAACGCATCGGGTTCTCGCCCTCGACGCCGGCCCAGTAGGACAGCGGCGACCCCGGGACGATGATCGGGCCGAACAGCTCGGGCCGCAGCGCAGCCACCAGCAGCACCGACCAGCCGGCCTGGCAATTGCCGATGACGCAGGGTTTGCCTTCGGCATCGGGGTGCAGGGCGATGACCTTTTCCAGGAACACCGCTTCGGCGTCCATGATGTCCTCGATGGTCTGTCCCGGCATCGGCTCGGGCGTGAAGCCGACGAAGTAGGCGGGGTGGCCGGCGCGCATCGCGACGCCGATCTCGCTGTCGGCCTTGAAGCCGCCGATGCCCGGCCCGTGCCCGGCCCGCGGATCGACGACCACGAACGGCCGTTTCGCCGGATCGACCGTCAGCCCGTCGGGCGCCTCTACACGCACGAGCAGGAAGTTGACCGGTCGCTTGAAGCCCCGGCCGTCGAGCACCAGTTCGGCGTCGAAGCTCAGCACGTGCGGCACGGCCTTCGCCTTTTGGGCGTAATACTGGTCGCTGCGCTGCCGCATCACGTCCCAGTACAGGATCGTTCGCTGCATGGCGTCGGCCATGTACTCCCCGGCCGGCCCCCAGGCCTGGAGGACCGGCTTCGTGCCCCCGAGGGGGGCCGGACCCGGCAATGCGGGCGCTTCGGCCGATGGATGCGGGGCGCTTGCGCGGGTCGACTTCGAGGTCACGGCCTTTTTCATCTTGATGTCACTCCATGCGGGATGGCGGCATTGTCATACGGCAGTGTGACACGCGTCCGGGCGCCAGCCACTCGTTTAGCCGATCGCGGGGGCATTGCGTGATCGATGTCAAGCCCCCTGTTCGCCTGGGCCGGCGACTGCGCCGATCAGCCGCGGGCGGCCCCGACCGGGGCTGCGGTTCGGGGGCACGCGGGCACAATCGCGTCCCGATGAACGACGAGCCGAGCCCCTCCCCCCCTCCGCCTTCGCGCGCTGGCGCCATCCGCAGCTTCGTCCGGCGCGCCGGACGCATCGGCCCGGGACAGCAGCGTGCGTTGGCCGAGCTGGGCCCGCGTTTCATGCTGCCGTACCGCGCCGAGCGGCTCGACTGGAGCGCCGTCTTCGAGCGCGAGGCGCCGCGGGTGCTGGAGATCGGCTTCGGCATGGGCGCCGCGACGGCACAGATCGCTGCCGAGCAGCCGCAATCCGACTTCATCGGCGTCGAGGTGCACGAACCCGGCGTCGGCGCGCTGCTCAAGCAGATCGGGGAGCGCGGCCTGACGAACATCCGCATCGTGCAGCACGACGCGGTCGACGTGCTGGAACATATGATCGCGCCCGCGTCACTGGCCGGTGTGCACATCTTCTTCCCCGACCCGTGGCACAAGAAGAAGCACCACAAGCGGCGCTTGATCCAGCCCACGCTGGTGGCCCTCCTCGTCAGGCGCGTGGCCCCCGGTGGCTACCTGCACTGCGCCACCGACTGGGAACCCTACGCCCACCAGATGCTCGAGGTGCTTTCAGACGAACCGGGGCTGGACAACACCGCCGAAGGCTTTGCGCCGAAGCCCGCCTACCGCCCGCTGACGAAGTTCGAAGCGCGCGGCCTAGGCCTCGGCCACGGTGTCTGGGACCTCGTGTTCAGGCTTTCCACTCCACCAGGCCCGCATACGCCGTGAACAGCACGAGGCCGCCGAAGACGATGCGGTACCAGGCGAACAGCGTGAAGTCGTGGCTGGAGACGTAGCGGATCAGCCAGCGGATGCACAGCAGCGCGCTGAAGAAGGCGAACACCAGGCCGACCACAAACATCGGCAGGTCGCCCATGCTCAGTGCCGCGCGCTCCTTCCACACCGAGTAGGCACCCGCGCCCATCAACGTGGGGATGCCAAGGTAGAAGCTGAACTCGGTCGCGCAGCGGCGCGAAAAGCCGAAGACCATGCCGCCGATGATCGTGGCACCCGAGCGGCTGGTGCCGGGGATCAGAGCCAGGCACTGCACGAGGCCCACCTTGAGTGCGTCGAGCGCGCTCATGTCGTCCACGCTCTCGACCCGCGCGCGGCGTGCGCCCAGCAGGTCGCGTTCGCCGAAGCTGGCGTGGTGACGCCGCTCGACCCACAGGATGATCAGGCCACCGACGATGAACGCCGCCGCCACCGGCACGGGGTGGAAGAGGTGCTGCTTGACCAGCTTGCCGAGGGTCAGCCCCAGCACCACCGCGGGCATGAAGGCGATCAGCAGGTTGCGCGCAAAACGTTGCGCCAGCGGGTCGTGCGCGATCCCGCGCACGGTGCGGCCCAGGCGCTCGCGGTACTCCCAGATCACCGCGAACATGGCGCCGGTCTGGATGGCGATCTCGAACACCTTGACCGTGGCGCCGGTCAAGTCCAGCAACGACGCCGCCAGGATCAGGTGGCCGGTGGACGAGATGGGCAGGAATTCGGTTAGCCCTTCAACCACACCCATGAGGGCGGCCTTGAGCAACAGCATGGGATCCAACAGACACTCCGCCAACGGCAACGGCGCGGATGATACGGTTCGCCCGCGGTACACCGACGCCGCCAGCCCCAGTCGATCATCGTTCACATGCACAAACACACCATTGACGCCGGCGCGGCCAGCTACACCCCGATTGACCCGGGGGCGTGCGCTTGAAACGCCGGACGAAGGGCGCGTTGATCGCGCTCGCCGTCGGCCTGTTGCTGGTGCTGGCGCTCGGACGCGTCTTTCTCGAACGCCGCAACGCGGCGCAGGCCGCGGCGGCGCCACCAAAGGCGCCGGTTGCGCTCGAGCTCGCGCCGGGCGACGTGGTGACGGCCGCGACACGCGAGCTGGTGCGCACGATCGTGTTGTCGGGCAGCGTGCGCGCGGTCGACAGCGCCTTCGTCAAGGCCCGCATCGCGGCCGAGATCACGCGCATCACGGTGCGCGAGGGCGACCGCGTGCGCAAGGGCCAGGCGCTGGTGCAACAGGACACGACCGAGTTCGACTGGCGTTTGCGCCAGGCCGATCAGCAGGCCGCCTCGGCGCGCGCCCAGGTCCAGATCGCGCAGCGAACGCTGGCCAACAACAAGGCGCTGGTCGACCAGGGTTTCATCTCGCCCACGGCACTCGAGAGTTCGGTCAGCAGCGAGGCCGGCGCACAAGCCACCCTGCAAGCCGCGATGGCAGGCGTCGAACTGGCCCGCAAGGCGCGCACCGACGCCACGCTCACGGCGCCGATCGACGGCATCGTCGCGCAGCGTCTGGCGCAGCCCGGCGAGCGGGTGGCGGTCGACACGAAGATCCTCGAGATCGTCGACCTCTCGCGGCTGGAGATCGAGGCCGCGCTCGCGCCCGATGACGTCGCCGCGCTGCGTGTCGGCAGCCGCGCACGCCTCCACGTCGACGGCATCGCGGGCGAGATCGGCGCCAGCGTGGCCCGTATCAACCCGAGCGCGCAGGCGGGCTCGCGGGCGCTGCTGGTGTACCTGGCGCTGGAGCCGCACGCATCGCTGCGCCAAGGTCTGTTCGCACGCGGTCGGGTCGAGCTCGCCCGGCGCCGCGCTCTCACCGTGCCGACATCGGCCTTGAGGCTGGACCAGTCGCGCCAGTACGTGCTGGTCGTGGCCGGCGGCAACGTGGTGCAGCGCGCCGTGCTCACGGGCGCCAGCGGTGTCAGTGACGGCGTCGACGTGGTCGAGGTGCTCGAAGGGGTGACCGAGGGCGCGCAAGTGCTGGCGGGTTCGGTCGGCGCGGTGCGCGAAGGCACGGCGGTGCGCATGGCGGCCGCGGCTCCCCAGGCCGCCCCTCCGGCCGCATCCGCTGCCGCGAGCGCCGCGTCGCGCTGAGACCGCCGCCCATGTGGTTCACCCGCGTCTCGATCCAGAACCCGGTCATGGCCACGATGGTCATGCTGGCCTTCGTCGTGCTGGGCCTCTTCAGCTACCAGCGCCTGTCGGTCGACCAGTTCCCGAACATCGACTTCCCCACCGTCGTGGTCCAGCTGGACTACCCGGGCGCCTCACCCGAGATCGTCGAGAGCGAGGTCACGAAGAAGATCGAGGAAGCCGTCAACACGGTGGCCGGCATCAGCGCGCTCCATTCGCGCTCCTACGAAGGCAGCGCGGTCGTGATCGTCGAGTTCAACCTCGACATCGACGGCCGCAAGGCCGCCGAAGACGTGCGCGAGAAGGTCGCCCTGATCCGGCCGCTGCTGCGCGACGAAGTCAAGGAACCGCGCATCTCGCGATTCGATCCCGCGAGCCAGCCGGTGTTCAACGTCGCCGTGCTATCGACCGACGCCAAGCGCTCGCCCCAGGAGCTGACGACCTGGGCGACGCAGGTGTTGCAGAAACGGCTCGAGAACGTGCGCGGGGTCGGCTCGGTGAGCGTGGTCGGCGGCGTGCAACGCGAGATCAACGTCTACGTGCGGCCCGGATTGCTCGAGGCGCTGGGCATCGGCATCGATCAGGTGGCTGCCGCGCTGCGCAGCGAGAACCAGGAACTGCCGCTCGGCGCGATCCGCTCGCGGGAGCAGGAACGTGTGGTGCAGATCAACGCGCGGCTCAAGACACCCGCCGACTTTCGCGACATCGTGGTGGCACGCCGTGGCGTCGGCAATGCGGGCGGCGCCGGCGCCGGCGTGCCGATCAAGCTGTGGCAGATCGCCGACGTCGTCGACGGCCCGCAGGAGCTGGAGAGCCTGGCGCTCTACAACGGCCAGCGCACGGTGCTGTTGAGCGTGCAGAAGAGCCAGGGCGAAAACACGATCGACGTCGTCGACGGGCTGCGCAAGGCACTCGAAGGCGCCGCCGCCGTCACGCCGCCCGGCATCAGGACCGAGGTCAACCGCGACAACTCGCGCTCGATCCGGGTCTCGGTCGCGAACGTCAAGCGCACGCTGCTCGAAGGCGCGGCGCTGACGATCCTGATCGTCTTCCTGTTCCTGAATTCGTGGCGTTCGACTGTCATCACCGGGCTGACGCTGCCGATCGCGCTCATCGGCACCTTCCTCTTCATGTACATCTTCGGCTTCACGATCAACACCATCACGCTGATGGCGCTGAGCCTGTGCGTCGGGCTGCTGATCGACGACGCGATCGTCGTGCGCGAGAACATCGTGCGCCACGTCCGGATGGGCAAGAACGCGCACGACGCCGCGCTGGAAGGCACCCAGGAGATCGGCTTGGCCGTGCTCGCGACCACGCTGTCGATCGTCGCTGTTTTCCTGCCGATCGGCTTCATGGGCGGCATCGTCGGCAAGTTCTTCCACGAGTTCGGCATCACGATCGCGGCCGCGGTGCTGATCTCGATGTTCGTCAGCTTCACGCTCGACCCGATGTTGTCCAGCGTCTGGAACGATCCCGAGGCGCACGGCGTTCACACGGGCCCGCCGGTGACGCTCTACGACAAGACGATCGGCCGCGTGACGGGCCTCTTCGACCGCCTCACCACCTGGCTCGGCGACGCCTACCAGGCGATCCTCGGCTGGTCGCTCGTACACCGCCTGAAGACACTCGCGATCGCGCTCGCCACCTTCGTCGCCAGCTTCTTCATCATCCCGCTGCTCGGGGCCGAGTTCGTGCCCAAGGCCGACTTCTCCGAGACCCAGGTCAACTTCTACACCCCGGTCGGCTCGTCGCTCGAAACCACCGAAGCACGGGCGAAGCAGGTCGACGCCGCGCTGCGTGAACTGCCCGAGGTGCGTTACACGGTGAGCACGATCAACAGCGGCTTCGCCCAGGGCAGGATCTTCGCCAACATGTACGTGCGCCTGGTCGACCGCAAGGACCGTTCGCGCAGCGTGACTGAGCTGATGCCCTCCATGCGCGAGCGGCTCGCGCGCATCCCCGGCATCACGGTCACGAACATCGGCGTCACCGATCTCGGCGGCGGCAAGAGCCTGCAGTTCTCGGTCCAGGGCCCGGACCTGGCCGAACTCGAACGCCTCTGGCGCGAGATCCATGCGGGCCTGCAAACGATCCCGGGCCTGGTCGACCTGGACAGCACGCTCAAGCCCGACAAGCCGACGATCGCGGTCGAGGTCAAGCGCGACGCCGCAGCCGATCTGGGCCTCAACGTCGAAGCGCTCGCCAGTACCTTGCGCACGCTGGTCGCAGGCCAGACGGTAGGCAACTGGCGCGCCAGCGACGGCGAGAACTACGACGTCAAGCTGCGCCTCGCGCCCACGAGCCGGGTCTCGCCGGCCGATCTGCAGCAACTGCCGATCGTCGTTGCCGCCGCGGCCGACGGCAGCACGCGCGTCGTGCGCCTGTCGCAGGTGGCCGCCGTCACGCCGTCGACCGGACCGAACCAGATCAACCGGCGCGACCTGAGCCGCGAGATCAACATCGACGCCAACGCGCTCGGCCGCAGCTCGGGCGACGTGTCGGCCGACATCCGCAAGGTGCTCGACGCCGTCGCCTGGCCGCCCGGCTACCGCTACAGCTTCGGCGGCTCGACGAAGAACATGACCGAGTCGTTCAATTACGCCATCGGCGCGCTCGGGCTCGCGGTGATCTTCATCTACATGATCCTGGCAAGCCAGTTCAAGAGCTTCCTGCAGCCGCTGGCGCTGATGAGCGCGCTGCCGCTGACGCTGATCGGCGTCGTGCTGTCGCTGCTGATGTTCCGCTCCACGCTCAACATGTTCTCGGTCATCGGCATCGTGATGCTGATGGGGCTGGTGACCAAGAACGCGATCCTGCTCGTGGACTTCGCCATTCGATCCCGGGAGGGATCGATTCGTCAGGACGGATCGCGCGCGCCGGGCATGGAGCGCAGCGCAGCGCTGCTGCACGCGGCGCGGGTGCGGCTCAGGCCGATCCTGATGACGACGCTGGCGATGATATTCGGCATGGTGCCGCTTGCCTTCGCGCTCACCGAGGGCAGCGAGCAGCGCGCGCCGATGGGCCAGGCCGTGATCGGCGGTGTCATCACCTCGTCGCTGCTGACGCTGGTCGTGGTGCCGGTGATCTACGTCTACCTCGACGAACTCGCCGCCTGGGCTCGGCGCCGCATCGGCCCCCCCGCGGTGGCGCAAGGCGCGACCTAGAATCGTGCTCCACACCGCCCTGCCCGGACCTATTTGCCCAAGCCGCCCATGAACGTCGAACTCGCCCGCTTCAACATGATCGAGCAGCAGATTCGCCCCTGGGAAGTGCTCGACCCGGCCGTGCTGGCGCTGCTGGGCAGCATGCAACGCGAAGACTTCCTGCCGCCCGCATTGCGCGCGCTGGCCTTCGTCGACACCCAGGTGCCGCTGGTCGAAGGCGAACCCGGCGGTCCCTGCATGCTCGAGCCGAAGGTCGAGGCCCGGCTGCTGCAGGAACTGCGCCTGCAGCGCCACGAGCGGGTGCTCGAGGTCGGTACCGGATCGGGTTTCATGGCGGCGCTGCTCGCCCACCGCGCGGCCAGCGTCACCACGCTAGAGATCCGGGCCGACCTGATCGCAAACGCCGAACGCAACCTGCGCCACGCCGGGCTGTCGCGTTTCACGGTGGTCCACGCCGACGGCGCTGCGGGTTGGCCCACCGGCGCACCTTTCGACGCGATCCTGCTCTCGGGTTCTGTCGCCGCGGTGCCGAAGGCCCTGCTCCAGCAACTGCGGGTCGGCGGCAGGCTGGCCGCCGTCGTCGGCGAACTGCCGGTCATGCGGGCGCGGCTCTTCACCCGCGCCAACGAGAGTTCCTGGTCCGACGTCGACCTCTTCGACACCGTGGCGCCACGCCTGCAGGGCTTCGGTGAAGCCAGCCGCTTCACTTTCTAGGATGGAACTGCCCCGAGCTCACTTTGTTCGCAGCCCAGGGGCCACGAAGGGGCCCCTTCGCGGCCCCTGGGCGCTTCAGTGCCTTCGGTCCGCCGGGCGCCACTGACATGCACCCTGTCACGCGGTTCGGCCCGCCTGAACCGCCCGCGGCGCGATCCGTCGCAGCACCATCGACGGCGCAGGCCGCTGCGGGTTACAAACCCGCACCCCGGCCCGCCCCACCGCACCCGTAGAAGGAAGATCCATGCGCCTGTCGCATCCGTTGCTCGCCCTCATCGCCGCCGTGCTCGCGACGTTGGGACCCGGCGCGCGTGCCCAGAGCCTGCAAGAGCTCTACGAGGCGGCGCGCGCCTTCGACGCGACCTACCTCGCCGCGCGCTCGCAGGCCGACGCCGCGGTCTACCGCGCGGCGCAGGCCGACGCGCTCAACCGGCCTTCGGTCGGACTCAGCGGCAGCGCGGTGGCCGAAGTGATCGACGTGCCCAACATCGGCACCGGCGACGCCAACACGGTGGGCGCGAACCTGAATGCGCGTTACCCACTCTTCAACCGCGCCAACAACGTGACCATCGCGCAGGCGCAGAAGGCCCTGCTCGCCTCGCAGTGGGACCTGCAGTCGGCCGAGCAGGATCTGATCGTGCGTGTGGCGCAGGCCTACTTCGACGTGCTGACAGCGCAGGACGCGCTCGCGATCCAGCGCAGCGCCAAGGTGGCGATCACCGAGCAGCTCGCGTCGGCCAAGCGCAACTTCGAAGTCGGCACCGCGACCATCACCGATTCGCGCGAGGCGCAGGCCCGCTTCGACCTCGCCACGGCGCAGGAGATCGCGGCCGAGAACGAACTGCGCGCGCGCCGCATCGTGCTCGACCAGCTTGTCGGCCGCAGCGGCGTCATGCCGAAGGGGCTTGCGCTGCCAATGACCCTGCCTTCCACGACGCGCACCACCCCCGACGACTGGGTGACGCAGGCCGACGCCGACCATCCCTCGGTGCAGCGGGCGCGGCTGGGATTCGACGTCGCCAAGCTCGAGACCGAGAAGGCGCGTGCCGGCGAGATGCCCACGGTCGATGCCGTCGCGGGCTTGGGTACGAGCAACAGCGCCGGCAGCGCGGCCACGATCGCCGGCATCACCTCGCGCAGCCGGATCGGGGTGGAACTCAACTGGCCGCTCTACACCGGCGGATCGGTGCAGAACCGGATCAAGGAAACCCTGTCGCTCGAAGACAAGGCGCGCAACGACCTCGAAGCCGTGCGCCGCGGTGTCTCGACCAATACCCGCACGGCCTACTTCGGGCTGCAGTCCGGCGTGGCGCAGATCGCCGCGCTCGAAGCCGCCGAATCGTCGGCCAAGCTCGCGCTCGAGGCCACGCGGTTGGGCTACCGGGTCGGGATCCGCATCAACCTCGACGTGCTGAACGCCGAGCGCGACCTCTTCCTGACCCAGTTCGACCTCGCGAGGGCGCGCTACAACGTCTTGCTGGGATCGCTCAAGCTGCGCCAGGCCGCAGGCGTGCTCAAGGCCGAGGACGTGCGCGCGCTCGATCCCTACCTGGCGCGCTGAGCAGCCGCGCCGCGCCGCACTACCGGGCCGGCCAGTGCGCCTTCGGCGCTTTCATCAGCACGACGATCTCGTCCGCCATGCGCTGGGCCGCCCCGCGGTGCGCGGCGGAGAAGGCAAACGCCCGGTGCACCCACTGGTTGCGCGCCGGGTTCGAGGCCAGTTCGACCGCGCGTGCGATACCGGCATCGAGATCCGCCACCCGCATCGCCGCGCCGGCGCCGAGCGCGAGTTCCGCCGCCTCGGCGAAGTTGAAGGTGTGCGGTCCCATGACCACGGGGCAGCCGCAGGCCGCGGCCTCGATCAGGTTCTGCCCACCGAGCGGTGCGAAGCTGCCGCCGAGCAGCGCGACGTCGGCGCTGGCGTAGTAGAGCGGCATCTCGCCGAGCGAATCGCCGAGCCAGACGTCGGCGCTGCGGCCCTCGGCCGGCGGCAGATCACCGAAGCTGCTTCGGCGCACCAGCATCAGGCCCTGCGCCAACACCATCTCGGCCACGGCGTCGAAACGCTGCGGATGGCGCGGCACCAGCAGCAGCAGCGGGCGCGGCAGCGGCAGCGCGGCCCAGGTCTTGAGCAGCGGCGGCTCCTCGCCTTCACGGGTGCTCGCCGCCAGCACCACCGGACGCGCGAGCGCTTGGCGCCACTCGAGCCCGCGTGCCATCAGGCGCGGGTTCGGTGTGACGTCGAACTTGAGGTTGCCGCTCACACGCACATTGGTCGCACCCGCACGGATCAATCGACCGGCGTCGGCGTCGGTCTGCGCCAGCACCAGCGCCAGGCCCTGGACTGCAGGTTCGAGCAGGCTCTTGAAACGTTCGCCCTTGCGTTCGCTCTTCTCGCTCAGTCGTGCGTTCGCCAGCACCATCGGCACCCGGTCTCGGTGCGCCTGGTGCAGCAGGTTGGGCCAGATCTCGGTTTCCATCAGCACACCGACACGCGGCCGGTGCCGGCGCAGGAATCGGCGTGTCGCACCCGCGGTGTCGTAGGGCAGCCAGACCTGCGTGTCCCCTTCGCGCAGCAGCGCCTTGCCGGCTTCGCGGCCGGTTGCGGTGCCATGGGTCAGCAGCAGCCGCAGGTTCGGCAGCTCGCGCCGCAACACATCCACGAGTGCCACCGCGGCGCGTGTTTCGCCAAGCGACACCGCATGCAACCAGACCGCGCCTGACTTGTCGGGCACCGCGCCCCGGCCGAGTCGTTCGTCCCAGTGCCGGCGGTAGGCAGGCTCGACACGCCCGCGCCACCACAGCCGCGCCAGGTACACCGGCGTTCCCAGCCACAGCAGCGCCGAGTAGGCGGCGCGTGCGATCGTGGGGCTCAATGGGCGGCGGCCGCGATCTTCGCGTCGGGCTTGACCGCCCGCAGCGCGGCCATGAAGTCGCGCTCGATACGGTGCAGCGCGGCCTCGGTGTGGCCCTCGAAGCGCAGCACCAGCACCGGTGTCGTGTTCGAGCCGCGGATGAGGCCGAAGCCGTCGGCGTAATCGGCACGCACACCGTCGATCGTGGTCAGCTCGGCGCCGGGGAACTTGGCGTTCTTCTGCAGCTCGGCGACGAGCCGCGCCGGCTCACCTTCGGCGCATGGCACGTTGAGTTCGGGCGTGCTGAAGCTCGTGGGCAGCGCGTTCAGCACCTTGCTCGGGTCCTTACTGCGCGACAGGATCTCAAGCACCCGCCCTGCCGTGTAGGTGGCGTCGTCGAAGCCGTACCAGCGTTCGCCGAAGAAGATGTGGCCGCTCATCTCGCCCGCGATCGGCGCGCCGATCTCCTTCATCTTGGCCTTGATCAGCGAGTGGCCGGTCTTGTACATCAGCGGGGTGCCGCCGGCCTTGCGGATCGCCGGTGCGAGGCGCTGGGTGCACTTGACATCGAAGATCACGGTACCGCCCTTGTTGCGCTTGAGCACATCGGTGGCGAGCAGCATCAACTGGCGGTCGGGGTAGATGATGTCGCCGCCCTTGGTGACGATGCCGAGGCGGTCGCCGTCGCCGTCGAAAGCGAGGCCGAGTTCGGCGCCGGTAGACTGTACGGTGCGGATCAGGTCAGCCAGGTTCTCGGGCTTGCTCGGGTCCGGGTGATGGTTCGGGAAGTCGCCGTCGACCTCGGAATACAGCTCGGTCACGTCGCAGCCCAGCGCACGCAGGATGCCCGGCGCCGAAGCGCCCGGTATGCCGTTGCCCGAGTCGACCACGATCTTCATCGGCCGTGCCAGCTTGCAGTCGCCGGCGATGCGCTGACGGTACTCGGCCAGCACGTCCATCTTCGCGATCCGGCCCGGGGCGTCGACGTAGTCCTCGGCCTCGATGCGCTGGCGCAGCTTCTGGATCTCATCGCCGAAGATGGCTCGACCAGCCAGCACCATCTTGAAGCCGTTGTAGTCCTTCGGGTTGTGGCTGCCGGTGACCTGGATCCCCGAGTTGCAGCCGTGCTGGCCACGCGTCGCGGCAACGTAATACAGCATCGGTGTAGTCACCGCGCCGATATCGACCACGTCGAGGCCGGTCGATGCGAGACCGCGCATCAGCGCGCCGGCCAGTCCCGGTCCCGACACACGCCCGTCGCGGCCCACTGCGACCGCACGCTCGCCAGCCGCGACCGCTTCGCTGCCGAAAGCGCGCCCGAGATGCTCGGCAAAAGCCTCGTCGATCGTGCTGCCGACGATGCCGCGGATGTCGTAGGCCTTGAAGATGGTGGGGTTGGGTTTCATGTGCGCTTCGAGGTTGGGGAGCCGGTCGCGCCGATTGTAGGCAGCGCAGGCGCGCCGGAAGGGTGTCGAAGAGGTCCGTTGCGCGCCACAGTAGTTGCGCTGGCGCGAGCGTCAAATCAATGACTTGAGCGATAGCCGCGTCATACGACGCGTCTGCTCTTCCGTGCAAGTTGATGCGACTGGCCTCTGGCGGCGCCATAGTTCCTGCGCACGCAGCCCCGCCGAAGCCGCCAGAGCAGATTTCCGCGAACCAGCCTCTCAGGATCCCGGCAGCCGGCCACAAGCGGGTGCTGCCGACCGTCCGGTTTAGGCGCCCGCTCCCGCGCCTGCGACTCGCATCTGCTGCATGTGATCCTCGCCATTGTTGACACCCTGCAGCGGGCACCCTGCGGCGAGCGGCCGGCAGGGTGATCGAACCAACAGTGCGCAGCTGCTTCGTGTCCCGCGGCTTTAGCGCTGCCGCAATCCGAGCTCGGCCATCTTGCGGTACAGCGTGTTGCGGCTGATGCCGAGCCGGCGTGCGGCTTCCGACAGGTTGTCAGCGCAGTCGTGCACCGCCTGGCGCACGCTGCGTTCGGCCTGCGCGCGCAGGCCGGCGCTGTCGGCCTCGGCCCGCACGGCAAGCGGCGGGCGCCGCAGCGCGGCAGCCAGGTCGTCGGGCAGGTGGGCCCAGCCGATCTGCACGTCGCCTTCGTCGACCAGCGCGCAGGCCGTGCACAGGGCGTTCTGCAACTGGCGCAAGTTGCCGGGCCAGCGGTAGGTGGCGAAGGCGCACTGCAGTTCGGGCGCCAGGCAGAGCTCGCGGTCGGGCAGCAATTCATGCAGCATGCGCGTGGTCAGCTCAGCCAGATCCTGGCGCTCGCGCAGCGGCGGCAGCTGCAGCGTCAGGCCGTTGAGGCGGTAGTACAGGTCTTCGCGAAAGCCGCCCTGTTCGATCGCCATGGCCAGATTGCGGTGGGTCGCACACACCAGGCGGAAGTCCACCGCCACCGGCTTGCCACCGCCCAGCGGCACCACTTCGCGATCCTGCAGCACGCGCAGCAGGCGGGCTTGCAGCGACAGCGGCATGTCGCCGATCTCGTCGAGGAAGAGCGTGCCGCCCTGCGCTTCGCGGATGCGCCCCGGCGCGCCGTCGCGGCTGGCGCCGGTGTAGGCGCCGGGGCGGTAGCCGAAGAGTTCGGCCTCGATCAGCGCTTCCGGTAGCGCGGCGCAGTTGACCGCGACGAAAGGCCCTGCGCACCGCCCGCTGCTACGGTGCACGGCACGAGCGAAGACCTCCTTTCCGACGCCCGACTCGCCCTGCAGCAGCAAGGCGATGGGCTTGTCGAGCACGCGCCGCGCGCGGCCGGCCGCGGCGGCCATCGCCGGGTCGCCGGTTTCCAGCGCAGCCAGCGCATCCGTCGTTGGCACGCTGACCGCACGCGCTGCGACACGACTGTGCTGGGACGCCAGCACCGTGCGGCTGGCCTCGACGCGCGCCCACAGCACGCCGCCATCGTGGCGCCGCAGCGCATGTGGCGTGCTGCCGCCCTGGCGTCCCCAGCTGAAGAGCGCGGCCATGTCGACCGGCAGCACACGCTCCAGCGTGCTGGCCCCGACGGCCGACGGTGGCAAGCCCAGCAGCGCCAGCGCCGCGCCGTTGGCGCCGATGATCCAGCCCTCGTCCGACAGCGCCAGCAGCCCTTCGGTCACCGTGCCCAGGCCTTCGGGCTGGGCGTGCAGGCGCATGCGCAGGCCGCAGGCGTATCGGGTCTCGAAGAGCCGGTTCTCGATCATGCGCACGGCGCTTTTTACCAGCGCCAGCGTGTGGCGGTGGTAGTCGCGGTGGTCGCCAGAGATGTCCAGCACCCCCAGTACCCGGCCAGTGGGGCCGGTGATCGGTGCGGCCGTGCAGGTCAGGAAGCCGTTGCGTTCCAGGAAGTGCTCGCCGGCGTGCACCACGACCGGTGCGGCGTCGGCGATGGCCGTACCGATGGCGTTGGTGCCGCGCCATTGTTCGTGCCAGTTGGCGCCGGGACGCAGCGCCACGCGTTCGGCGCGGTCCAGGAAGTTGGCGTCGCCCAGAGACTGCAACAGCATGCCTTG
>DATDER010000113.1:0-9189 GCA_036523095.1 Rubrivivax sp. | reverse complement strand
CGCATCGGCCTCTTCGGGCTCGACAAGCTGCACCACGTCGAGCGCACGGTCGCCAACCTCGAGCAGGCCTTCGACCGGGCGCTGGAGCAGCCGGCGCAAGCGCGCGCGGCTTGAGGCCACGCGCGCCCGACCCAGCGCAAGCGCGCGCGGCTTGAGGCCACGCGCGCCCGACCCAGATCAGTCGGCAGCGAAGCAGTAGAACAGGCCCGCGCCGCCAGTCCGCGGCAGCGCTTCGGCGCTGCACCCGATCGTCTGGTGCGACGAGTTCCACGACAGGGCCCACGGGTCGGTGTTGAGACCGGCGCGGTCGTGGTGGCCGACCGTGGCGGCACCTTCGCCGCTGTGCGACCAGTTGTTGCAGGTCAGGTTCGGGTTCCATGACTGCGCGGTGCCGTCAAGGCGCGAGCCTGTCAGGATGTCGTGTTTGTTCGGCGTGTCGCCACGGCCGTTGACGACTTCACCCTTTTCGGTCAGCGCGGTGGCCTTGGTCAGGTTGTTGTTGTCGTGCAGTTGGGCGACGTCGGTCGCGATCAACACGCCTTTCGCGTTGTACCCAGGGCCCTTGCCAATGCGGTCGCGGGCGTGGACCGCCGGCGTCGGCTGCGCCGGGGCGGTGGCGGGCACGGCATTGGCACTGAGGTAGGCGCGCCAGGCGCGCCGTCCGGCGCCAGCCGATTCTGCGAGCTTCTGGCAATGGGCGTCGGCTCCCGACAACCCGCCCAGGTTGGCGCCGTTGCCAGGACCTGCGCTGGTGACAAAGAACCCCATCGGGCCGGTGGTCGGGGCCGTGGCGCATGCCACCAGCAACGCAGCGGCAGCGGCGGAGACGAGGGACAGGGCAACGGTTCGGTGGCTTCGCATCGGTGGCACTCCTTTCGGTTGGGAGTGTGGATGACACGCGAAACGCCGACCGATTGCTGTCAGGGACTTCCCGGAGATCGGCGCCGCTTGCTGGCGGACAAGGGCGCACCCTTGGGGCGCGGCGGCAAGCCGGTGTGCTGCGTCAGGACCCGGCCCTTGGTGACGGCCGAGGCCTTCTCCGCCGTGGGCGTGGAGTTCTTGCGCCGCGCCGTCTGGTAGCTGCCGTCGGTGGCGGGCTGGTAGGTCGGGATCAGCTGGTGCTTGCCGTTGCCGATCAGGTCGGCGCGGCCCAGGTCTTTCAGCGCGTCGCGCAGCAGAGGCCAGTTGTTCGGGTCGTGCCAGCGCAGGAAGGCCTTGTGCAGGCGGCGGCGGCGGTCGCCCCGAACGATGTCCACCTTCTCCGCCCGCGCGGGATCGCGGCTGATGCCCTTGAGCGGGTTCAGGTCGGTGTGGTACATCGCCGTCGCGGTGGCCATCGGGCTCGGGTAGAAGGTCTGCACCTGGTCGGCCTTGAAGCCGTTCTTCTTGAGCCAGAGCGCCAGGTTCATCATGTCTTCGTCGCTCGTGCCCGGGTGCGCGGCGATGAAATAGGGGATCAGGTACTGCTTCTTGCCCGCTTCGGCCGAGTACTTCTCGAACATCTGCTTGAAGCGGTCGTAACTGCCGATGCCGGGCTTCATCATCTTGGACAGCGGCCCGCCTTCGGTGTGCTCGGGCGCGATCTTGAGGTAACCGCCGACGTGGTGGGTGACGAGTTCCTTCACGTACTCGGGGCTCTTCACTGCCAGGTCGTAACGCAGACCCGAGCCGATCAGGATCTTCTTCACCCCGCGCAGCGCGCGCGCGCGCCGGTACATCTTCACCAGCGGCCCGTGGTCGGTGTTCAGGTTGCTGCAGATGCCGGGGTAGACACAGCTAGGCTTGCGGCAGGCGGCCTCGATCTCGGGGCTCTTGCACCCGATGCGCCACATGTTGGCGGTGGGGCCGCCGAGGTCGCTGATGACGCCGGTGAAGCCCTTGACCTTGTCGCGGATCTCCTCGATCTCGCGGATCACCGAGTCTTCGCTGCGGCTCTGGATGATGCGGCCTTCGTGCTCGGTGATCGAGCAGAAGGTGCAGCCGCCGAAGCAGCCGCGCATGATGTTGACGCTGAAGCGGATCATCTCCCATGCGGGGATCTTGGTCGGGCCGTCATGGCCGCCGGTGTCGTCGGCGTAGACCGGGTGCGGGCTGCGTGCATACGGCAGATCGAAGACGTGGTCCATCTCGGACGTGGCGAGCGGAATCGGCGGCGGGTTGATCCAGACGTCCCTGTCGGCATGGCGCTGCACCAGCGCACGCGCGTTGCCCGGGTTGGTTTCGAGGTGCAACACGCGGTTGGCGTGGGCGTAGAGCACGGCGTCGCTCTTGACCTGCTCGTAGCCCGGCAGGCGGATCACGGTCTTGTCGCGCGCGGGCATCTTCACCGCGCCGGTCTTGCGGCTGACGGGCATCGCCACCGTCGTGGGCGGTGCGGCGCCCTCTTCCTTGGCGCAACTCTGGCCTTGCGACGCAGCCGCCTCGGCGGTCGTCAGGTAGGGGTTGATGTGCTCGTCGATGCGGCCCGGCCGGTCGACCTCGGTCGAGTCGATTTCGAAGAAGCCCTCGGGCTCCTGACCCATGCGCACCATGAACGCACTGCCGCGCACGTCGGTGATCTGCTCGACCGGTTCGCGTGCCGCCAGCCGGTGAGTGATCTCGACGATCGCACGTTCGGCGTTGCCGTAGAGCAGCAGGTCGGCCTTGCTGTCGACAAGGATCGAACGCCGCACCTTGTCCTGCCAGTAGTCGTAGTGGGCGATGCGGCGCAGGCTCGCCTCGATGCCGCCGATGACGATCGGCACGTCGTTCCAGGCTTCCTTGCAGCGCTGGGTGTAGACCAGCGTCGCGCGGTCGGGCCGCCGGCCGCCACCGCCGCCGGGCGTGTAGGCGTCGTCGCTGCGGATCCTGCGGTCCGCGGTGTAGCGGTTGATCATCGAATCCATGTTGCCGGCGGCGACGCCGAAATACAGGTTCGGTTTGCCCAGCGCCTTGAAGGCGTCGACCGACTGCCAGTCGGGCTGCGCGATGATGCCGACGCGGAAACCCTGCGCTTCGAGCGTGCGGCCGATCACGGCCATCCCGAAGCTCGGGTGATCCACATAAGCGTCACCGCTGACGATGATCACGTCGCAAGAGTCCCAGCCGAGCAAGTCCATCTCGGCCCGGCTCATCGGCAGATAAGGCGCGGGCCCGAAACGCTTGGCCCAGAAGGGCTTGTAGGCGGTCAGCGCTTTGCCGGCTTTGGGCGCGCTGATCGGGGCAGTGACGGTGGCGGTGCTCACGGGGTGTATTGTCCCCGCTCCACCGGGAAAGCCCTAGGCGCCCGGAGGAGATGGATCGGCCGCAGCGTCGCGCGCGAGGTTGTCGATCATGACCAGCAGCGCCCGGCGCGTCGTCGCGATCTCGGCCTCGGACAGCCCCTGCATCGCCACCGCGTTGACGCGCTCGGCCAGCGGCACGAGCAGCTTCTTGAGCCGTTTGCCCTGCGGCGTCAGGAAGACGTAGACATTCTTCCGGTTCTCGGGCCGCTGCTCGAGCGACACGTACCCGAGCGACTCCATCGCACGCAGGGCGACGAAGGTGGTGGGCTCCATCACACCCGCCTCGACACTGAGTTCGCGCTTGGTGAGGCCGTCCTTCTCCCAGAGGATGCGCAGAAAAGTCCAGTGCCCGAACTGCACCTCGTGTGTGGCCAGGCGCGCCTGCAGCGCGCGAAGGAAACCCCGCGTCGCATCCTTCACCAGGTGCGCCATGCGGTCGTTGGGCACCGCCTCGTGCCAGTGCCTGAGCACTCGGCTGGCGATCTCGGCCTCGCGGGTGGCGTGGGTCTCGGGCATGCGGGCAAGGCCCTGGGTTTTCCCTTCCCAGCGGCGGTTGAAGTCTGAGGTCCGATTCATTATACTTAGTAGTCTAAGTTTCTACCACCCCCGCACCGGATGATCTTGTTCGACAGCCAACTCCTCACCTGGCACGACGGTCTGTTGCTCGGCCACGGCCCGATGGACGCAGTGCACGAGGAGTTCGTGGCTCTCGTCGCGGCCCTGCAGCGCGCACCCGACGCCAGCGCCGCGGCCGCGCTCGACGCACTCGCCCGCCACACGTCGGTCCACTTCGCCGAAGAAGAAGCCTGGATGAACGACAGCGCCTTCCCGGCACGCGATTGCCATGCCGCGGAACACGCGGCGGTGCTGCGCTCGCTGGCTGGCGTGCGCAGGCGTGTCGCCCAGGGCGACAACGAAGCGGCACGCCGCCTCGCCCGCGCGCTGGCCGATTGGCTCCCCGGCCACGCCGAGTACCTGGACGCCGCGCTCGCACACTGGATGAGCACGCGGCGCCTCGGCGGCAAGCCGGTGGTGCTGCGCCGTCACCTGCCCGTCAACCCTCACGCCCAACCGACGAGCCCACCACGATGCTGAGCCGACAAGACAACGAACTGCTGTGCCGCGTCGAGGGCGACGCCCCGATGGGCCAGATGATGCGCCGCCACTGGACACCGGTGTGCCTGCTCGAAGAGGTCTCCGAGCCTGACGGCAACCCGGTCAAGGCACGGGTGTTCGGAGAGGATCTCGTCGTGTTCCGCGACTCCGACGGCCGCGTCGGCGTGATGGACGAACATTGCCCGCACCGCGGTGCGTCGCTGGCCCTGGGCCGCAACGAAGAAGGAGGGCTGCGCTGCCTCTACCACGGCTGGAAGATGGACGTCGACGGCAACGTGCTCGAGATGGCGTCCGAGCCGGCCGCCAGCGGCATGGCGGCCAAGACCAGGCACAGGGCCTATCCGGTCAAGGAATGGGGCAGCATGGTCTGGGCCTACATGGGCCCGCAGGATACGGTGCCCGAATTCGCGCCCCCCGCCTGGGCGCCGACCGCCGACACCCGCGTCAGCGTCGCCAAGGTACTGCTGCCCTGCAACTGGGCCCAGATCCTCGAAGGCGCGATCGACTCCGCGCACAGCTCGAGCCTGCATTCGTCGGACATGGTGCCCGCGCGGGTGGACAGCGCCAAAGCCACCGACAAGACCTGGCTGCGCCCGTCCACCGACAAGGCGCCGCGCATGCAGGTGCAGCGCACAGGCTACGGCTTCCGTTATGCCGCGCTGCGCCGGCCGATCCAGAACGCCGCTACCCACGACTACGTGCGCTGCACCGTCTTCGTGGCCCCCGCGACGGCGCTGATCCCGCCCAACAACCTGTACAACGTGGCGAACATCAACGTGCCGATGGACGACACGAACACGGCCTTCTATTTCATCGCTTGGGGCCATGCCGCGCAGACGCCCGAGACCGAAACCTGGCGCAAGTTCCTGCGCCAGACGGTGGGCATCGACCTCGACCCGCAGTACCGCCCGCTGCGCACGGTCGACAACCACTTCTGGCAGGACCGGCAGGCCATGAAGGCCGGCAACTTCACCGGCATCAGCGGCTTTCCCAACCAGGACGTCGCGATGTGGTTGACGATGGGGCCGATCGCCGACCGCAGCCACGACCGGCTCGGCGCCAGCGACCTGGCGATCGTCGAGTTCCGGCGCCAGATGCTCGACGCCGTCAAGGCGTTCCAGCAGGGCGCGCCGGCATTCGGCACCGGGGGCGACGCCGTCACGCCCGCGGTGTGCGCTTTCCAGGCCATCGTGCCGAAGACAACCGATTGGCGCTCGTACGAGTCCACTTTCGTCTGGCCCGACGGGCAGGAGCGCCCTGCCCTCGAACCGTCCTACTCCGTCGAGGCCTGAAACGTGAGCAAACTTCGACTTTCGGTCGCGATGGGCGACTACGACCGCACGCGCGCCCTCTTCGACGGTCGGGTGCAGATCGACGGCGTCGACCCCGTCTACATGCTGCTCAACCCGGAGGAGATGTTCTTCCGCTCGATGCGCAGCATGGACTTCGACATCACCGAGCTGTCGCTTTCGAGTTATCTCGTCAAGCACTCGCGCGGCGAGTGCCCCTACATCGCGGTGCCGGTGTTCCTGTCGCGAGCCTTCCGCCACACGGCGATCTACGTGCGCAAGGACCGCATCAAGCGGCCCGAGGATCTGAAGGGCCGGCGAGTGGGCGTTCCCGAGTACCAGCTCACCGCCAACGTCTGGGCACGCTCGATCCTGCAAGACGACTTCGGCGTCAAGCCGTCCGACATCCACTGGGTGCGCGGCGGCATCGACACGCCGGGCCGGCCCGAGAAGATCAAGCTGCAACTGCCGCCCGACGTGCATATCGAGGCCGCGCCCGAAGGAACGACGATCTCCGGACTGCTCGATGGCGGCGAGATCGACGGCTTCATCGCACCGCGTCCGCCGAGCCGGGATGTGCTGAAGAACCCGAATGTCGGCTGGCTCTTCGACGACCCGACCGCCATCGCGAAGGACTACTACCGCCGTACCGGCGTGTTCCCGATCATGCACGTGGCCGCCATCCGCAAGGAGCTCGCGGCGCAGCATCCGTGGCTGCCCGGTGCCGTGCTGAAGGCCTTCACGCAGGCCAAGGCGGCGGCGCTGGAACTGCTGGCCGACACTTCGGCGACCAAGGTCACGCTGCCCTTCGTCGAAGAGCAGCTGAAGTCGGCACGCGAGACGATGGGGGAGGACTACTGGTCCTACGGTGTGGCGCCGGCACGCAAGACGCTCGAGACCTTCGTGCGCCACCACCACGCGCAAGGCCTGTCGCCGCGCCTTGTGGCGGTCGAAGAACTGTTTCACCCTGCCACCTACGAAACCTACAGCATCTGATCGGGAGACAAGACCTTGAAGCGCTCGACCTTCCTCCAATTCGCCACCGCCCTCGCCGCGGGCCTGCCGTTGCCCGCCGTCGTGCAGGCGCAGGCCTTCCCGTCCAAGCCGATCAGGCTGGTGGTGCCCTACGCGCCGGGCGGTCTGCCCGACACCGTGGCGCGGCTGCTCGCGCAGCGCCTGCAAGGGCCGCTCGGCCAGCCGGTGGTCGTGGAGAACAAGGCCGGCGGTGGCGGCGCGGTCGCAGCCGCGGCGCTGGCGCAGTCGCCCGCCGACGGCCACACGCTGCTCGTCACCGACGGCCCGATGCTGGCGATCGCGCCAGTCGTGTCCAAGCAGATGAGCTACGACCCGGTCAAGGACTTCGCGCCGGTGTCGCTCGTCGGCACCGCACCGCTTTTCCTGGCCGTGAACTCGAACGTCAAGGCCAGCACGCTGGACGAACTGATCGCACTGGCCAAGTCCCGGCCCGGCGCCTTGAACTACGGCTCGGCGGGTGTCGGCAGCATCCACCACCTCACGGCCGAAGCGATGAAGGAAGGACTCGGCGTCTTCATCACCCACATCCCGTTCCGCGGCAGCGGCGCGTCGGTGCCGGCGATGATCGGCGGCCAGGTCGACATGGTGTTCGCGTCGCCGCCCGCGTTGACGGGCTTCGTCAAGTCGGGCCAGGCCAAGCTGATCGCGATCAACTCCACCAAGCGCTCCGACCTCGCACCCAACGTGCCGGCACTTGGCGAAAGGATCCCCGGGTTCGACTTCGCGTTCAACGTCGTCGTGCTGGCGCGCGCCGGTACACCGCCCGAAGCCATCGCACGCCTGAGCACAGAGATCGCCAGGGTCGTCAAGTCGCCTGACGCTGCCGAGCCGCTGCGCATCGCCGGGGTGGACCCGGTCGGTGGCACGCCCGAGCAACTCGCTGCAGCGATGCGCAGCGAGGGTGAACGGGTGGCCAAGGCCGCACAACGTGCCGGCCTGAAGCCGGAATGAGGGGATGAACGTCGAGACCCACGCCGGCACGCAGATGCCACTGCGCATCGCGCAGGTCGTCGACGTCGCCGAAGGCATCCGCAGCTTCGAGCTCGTGCAGCCCGACGGCAGCGAACTGCCGCCGTTCACGCCCGGCTCGCACGTCAAGGTGCAGGCGCCGAACGGCGCGCTTCGCAAATACTCGCTGTGCAACGACCCGGCCGAGCGGCATCGTTACGTGATCACGGTCAAACGCGATGACCGGGGCCAAGGCGGCTCGATGAGCATGCATGACGACACGCACGAGGGCGACACTCTGCCGACGTCGTTGCCCGACAACGCCTTCCCGCTCGTCGACAAGGCGAAAGGCTACCTGTTCATCGCTGGCGGCATCGGCATCACGCCGATCCTGTCGATGATCCGCTCCTTCGGCGAGCTGCCGCCGGCGCCGTGGAAGCTGTTCTACCTGTCGCGCTCGCCCGAGACCACGGCTTTCGTCGATGAACTCGGTGCCCTGGGCAGGCACGTGAAGATCCACCACGACCACGGCGACCCGGCACGCTCGTTCGACCTCTGGCCCGCGCTCGAGAAGCCGAACAGCGCGCACATCTACTGCTGCGGTCCCCGCCCGCTGATGGAGTCGGTGCGCGACATGACCGGCCACTGGTCACCCGGCAACGTGCACTTCGAGAGCTTCAACGAAGGCGGCGGGGTCAAGGCCGACGACAAGCCGTTCCAGGTCCGGCTCGCCCGCACAGGCGGCTCGTTCGAAGTGCCGGTCGGCAAGTCGATCCTGGCCGCGCTGCGCGAGCACGGCTGCAACGCGGCCTCGTCCTGCGAGAGCGGCACCTGTGGCACCTGCCGCACCACCCTGCTCGAAGGCGAGGCCGACCACCGCGACATGGTGCTGATGCCCGAAGAAATGGCCAGCCAGATCATGATCTGCGTGTCGCGGGCGAAGTCGGCGCATCTGGTGCTCGATCTGTGAGCGCGCAGCGAGTGATGCGCCTGGGTGTCGCCGGGCTCGGCCGCGCTTTCACGCTGATGCTGCCGACCTTCGTGCAGGATGCGCGCGTGCAACTCGTCGCGGCCTGCGACCCGCGCGAGGAGGCGCGAGCGCAATTCGCGCGGGATTTCGCGGCGCCGGTCTACAGCGACATCGAAGGCCTGGCCCGCGACCCTGAGGTCGACGCCATCTACATCGCCAGCCCGCACCAGTTCCACGCCGAACAGACCCGCATCGCGGCCCGGAGTGGCAAACACGTGCTGGTGGAAAAGCCGATGGCGCTGACCCTGGCCGAGTGCGATTCGATGATCGCCGACTGTCGCGCCGCGGGCGTGCAGCTCATCGTCGGCCATTGCCACAGCTTCGACGCGCCGTACCTGAAAACGCGTGAGTTGATCGCGGGCGGCACTTTGGGCGCGGCGCGGATGATCCACGCGCTGAACTACACCGACTTCCTCTATCGACCGCGGCGGCGTGAGGAACTGCAGACCGAGGCCGGCGGCGGCGTGGTGTTCAGTCAGGCCGCGCACCAGGTCGACATCGTGCGCCT
>DATDER010000112.1:0-4170 GCA_036523095.1 Rubrivivax sp. | reverse complement strand
CCTTCACCCAGTCCGGCGACAGGGTGAACGTGGCGGGCGAGATGCGGGGCCTGGCGCCGAACAAGGACCACGGCTTCCACGTGCACGAAAAGGGCGACTGCTCCAGTGGCGACGGCATGAGCACCGGCGGCCACTTCAACCCTGCTGGCAAGGCGCACGGTGCGCCCGATGCCGAGCATCACGCTGGCGACATGCCGTCGCTGAAAGGCGATGCGCAGGGCCGCGCCGATGTCACGTTCCACTTGTCGGGCGTGACCATCGGCACCGGCGTCATCGACATCGTCGGCAAGGGCCTGATCGTGCACGCGATGCCTGATGACTACCGTACCCAGCCGACCGGCAACGCGGGCGCGCGCATCGCCTGCGCCGTGATTGTTCGCCAGTAGCAACTGAGGCGGAGGGCAGCGTCGCGCGGACATGATGACGGCGGCGCTGCAGGTGTACGCCGGCCCGCGCGCGCGGGCACAGTTGCGAGAGCGGGGCCTGGCGGTCGGCGATGTCCGCGTGGTGCCGGCAGCGGCCGGCGGGCCCAAGGGGCTGGTGCTGAATCCGCTCGACCGCTTCGTCTTCGGCCATTGGCTGGCGCACTGCACGCACACCATCCATCTCCTCGGCGCCTCGATCGGCGCCTGGCGCATGGTCAGCGCCTGCCTGCCCGACCCCGAGGCCGAGCTGGCCCAACTGGCCGTCGACTACATCGCCCAGAACTATCCGCACGTGCCGGGCAAGGCGCCGACTTCGCGCGACGTCTCGGCGATGTTCGGAGCCAATCTCGAGCAGCGCTTCGGCGGCCGCGGCGACGAGGTCCTGGCCCAGGCGCGCTACCGCTTGCATGTGCTCACCAGCCGCGGCCGCCACCTCCTGCGCCGCGAGGGCCGGGTACGGACGCCGCTTGGCTACCTCGGTGCCTATGCGACCAATCTGGTGAGCCGACGCGCCATGGGCGGCTGGCTGGAACGCGTGATGTTCTCCGACCCGCGCGATCCGCTGCCCTTCGCGCTGCACGACTTCCGCACGAAACAGGTGCCGCTGAGCGCGGCCAACCTGTGCTCGGGTCTGCTCGCCAGTTGTTCGATCCCGTTCTGGCTCGACGCCGTGCACGATATCCCCGGCGCCCCCCGCGGTGCCTACTGGGACGGCGGCATCACCGACTACCACCTGCACCTGGACTACGCCCAGATGAGCGAGGGTCTGGTTCTCTATCCGCACTTCCAGCCGACCGTCGTGCCGGGCTGGCTCGACAAGGGGCTGAAGCGCCGGCATGGCGCCACGGCGCGGCTCGCCAATGTGGTGCTGCTCACGCCGAACCCGGAATGGATCCGGGCTTCGCTGCCGAACGCGAAGTTGCCCGATCGCGGGGACTTCAAGGCTTACGGCGACGACCTCGCCGGGCGCCAGCGGGCCTGGTCGCGAGCGGTTGCCGAGAGCCAGCGCCTGGCCGACGAGTTCGCAGCCCTGGTCGAGCAACCCTCGATCGAGGCCCTGCCGCTGGTCTAGTCGATCAGCGCGTCCGCGCCGCCAGTTCGCCGACGAAGCGCAGCAGCTCGCGTGCGAACCGCTCGGGCCGCTCCCAATGCACCGCATGGCCGATGCCGGGCCAGGCGGCGAGCCGCACGTCAGGCAGGCTGCGCTGCAGTCGGCGTGTGTCGGCGGCGGGCACGAAGCGGTCGGCCTCGCCCCAGACCAGCAGCGTCGGTGCGGTGATGCGCTGCAGCGCAGGGCTGACCTCATCGTCCAGCAGGTGTTCGAAGGCCTCGCGCCAGACGTGGGCCGGCACGCGCAGGCTCTCGTCGGTCATCGCCTCGACCAGGCCCGGCGCCACCGGTCCCGCCAGGGTGTCGAGCTGGAAGGCCCGCGCCAGCGCGCGCGGAACCGGATCGGTGAGTCCTGCGATGTCCTGGGCGATGAAGGCGGCCAGGTCGCTCTTGTCGGCAAAGCTCGCGAACGCGCCGGCGGCCACCACGCCGCGCACGAGGTCGGGGTGGTCGAGCGCCAGGCGCATCGCATTGGTCGCGCCCATCGAGTGGCCGACCACCACGACTGGCGGCAGGCCGAGCGCGCGCGCGAACGCGGCGGCGTCGGCGGCAAAGTCGCGCGTGCGATAGCCGGTGTGCGGCTTGTCCGAGCCGCCATGGCCGCGCTGTGTCAGCGCGATCACGTGCCAGTCGGGCGGTAGCAGCGGCATCACCGGCGCAAAGCTGCGCCAGCTGTCGGTGATGCCGTGCAGCATCAGCAGCGTCGGTCCGCCGCGCTGGCCCTGCTCGGCGAATTCGAGTTGCAGGCCGCTGCGCAGGCGCAGGTGGTCGCTGCGGATGGTGGGAAGGGAGGCAGGCGTGGTCATGGCTTGAGGCTCCGGTTGCGGGGACCGCCAGCGTGCGATGTGGGCGTCCGCCCGGCGTCCTGCGGCATGCGCCTCCCCGCCCGCCTCGACGCACTGGGCGCCTTCGTCTTTCATCCGAGCGAAGCCGCGGCCTACACCCGGTGGCGGTGAACGTGATCGCGCTCGGTCTCGACCCGGTGGCCGCGGCCTTCGTCGGTCTGCTCGGCATCGTCAATGCGGTGTTCCAGCACGCCAACCAGCGCACGCCGCGCGCGCTGGCCTGGCTGGTCCAGCGCCCGGAGGCCCACAGCATCCACCGTGCGGTGCACGGCTGGAACTACAGCGACACTCCGCTGTGGGACCTGCTGTTCGGCACCTACCACCGGGTCGATGGTTTCGCGCAGCACGTCGGCTTTGGCGAGCGCGAGAGCCGCCGCTGGTTCGCGATGGCCACGATGCGCGACGTGCACGAGCCCGAGTTCGAGCTGCCGCGAGCCGCAACCCGCATGGGCGCCTGAATTCAGGTCGCGTCGGCGCGCACTCCGTCGCCGACGCGGATCGCGCCACCTTCGAGGATCCGCGCCGTCATGCCGCCATGGCCTCGCATTGCGGCGTAGCCGCCCGGGCCGATGGCCTCCTCCATGTGCGAACAGGGCTGGCAGGGACCGACGATTTCCAGCAGCGCGGCACCGACGCGCAGGCGGGCGTTTTTCAGCGCCAGCAGGTTGATACCGGAGATCACCAGGTTGCGGCGCAGGCCGATTGGGTCCACCGCTTCGACGCGCGCCAGCTGAGCAATCACTGCCAGGTGCTCGTGCTGGATCAGCGTGACCTGGCGCGTCGACAGCTCGGCCTCGCCGCGCCTTCCGAGCCGATCGTCGGCCAGTCCGATGCCGGCCAGGGCCAGCGTCGAGTCGATGCGCTGGGCCGTCGATCGCGAGTCGGCCCGTACGACGATGGCTTCGACACGGCCCTCGACACAGGGCGGTGCATTCAGCTCGCGGATCGTCCTCATCGCGCGGGCCTCAGACGTCGACGCCTAGTAAGGCCTCGGCCACGTCGTCGTCCACCCAGCGCTCGCCCTGTGCGTGCCAGCCGCCGATCTGCTTGCCGTCGGCTGCGCGTGTGAGCGCGCTGCGCGCGCGCTCCTGGGCCGCCTGGCTGGGCGCATCGACCGGCCCGCCGCTTTGAGCCTGTCGGCGGGCTAGCCAGCCGAGCAGGCGCGCAGCGTCGGCCCAGCGCGAGCGCTGCGTGAGCCAGAGCGCCAGGTGGCTGGCCATCCAGTCGATCGCGTTCGCGCCGCGCATCAGGCGCACTGCCTCGTGCACCTGCGCCGCTGTCGCGTCGCCGCTCTCGATGCAGGCCACGACCAGCAAAGCCACCTGCTGCCAGCACTGGCGCTGGAAGCCCTGGGCGCGGATCGATTCGACCGCGGGGCGCATCACCGCCATTGCCTCGGCCGGACGGCCGCAGGCGATCGCGGCCAGTGCCAGCCGGTGCGCCACCAGCCAGGCGTGATAATCGTCGCCGGCCTCGAGCTGCAGGCGCAGCTCGCTGCGCTGGGTGGCGGCATAGGCGGTCCAGTCGCCGCGCTGGTAGAGCGCGAAGTTCTCGCAGTTGCGGCGCGTGCGTCGCTGCAGCGCGTTCCAGTCGGCGCCTTCGCAGGCCCGCATCTCGGCCACCAGCGCGTCGGTGTCGACGCTGCGGCCCAAGCGCTGCGCCAGGGCCGGGCGCAGGCTCAGCGCGCGGTGCAGCAGGTCGTTGAAGCCGCCCTCGCGCGCCAGTGCCACCGCGCGCTCGTGCGCGGCGTAGGTCTCCTCGGCGCTGAAGGCGGTGTCGCCGCCGCGGTT
>DATDER010000111.1:0-21275 GCA_036523095.1 Rubrivivax sp. | reverse complement strand
GCCATCAGCACCAGGGGGCGCAGGGGCGTCGAGAGCAACCAGTTCATCGAAAGTCTCCGGGGGATGCGATGGCAGCCATTGCAGCGCCAAGGCATTCCCGCGGCGACGTGCGCGCGCGCACCCCTTCGGGGGTGGTGCGGCAGACGATGGGCAGACGATCGGGCGCCGGGCAAGCCGCTCAGAAGCGCGACCGCCCCGGCAGAACCCGTGGTCCTGGCGGGGCGGTGCCGGCCGCTGCGCGCTCGGTGCGAGCGCTCAGGTGCTGTACTTGCGGTTGAAGATCGGGTAGGTCGGGATCGACGCCGGCAGCAGGCCGCGGAACGGCACTTCCTTGTGGTACTCGATGATGAACTCGACCCACGCGGTGTTCTTCAGGAAAGCGATGGCCTGCGGCTGCACCGGCGTCGGCTCGAGTTGCAGGTAATACGGCGAGCGCCAGTCCCACAGGCCCCGCAGCGCCGGGTCGGGGCACAGGATGTTCATCGCCAGCGCGCGGCCAGTGAAATCCCACAACTGCGACGGGTCGACCCAGGGTGTGTCCTTGGCGCCGTACACCTTGAAGCCCGCCAGCGCCGTGGCCAGTTCGTTGGCGGCCTTCTGGACCGCGATCTTGTTGACGTCGAAGGTCTTGAAGGCCTCAGCCAGGCTCGCCAGATCGGTGAGTTCATCGGGCACGTCGAGCCTGAACGTCGATCCAGTGTCGTACTGCTGGGCCCGCTGCAACGCGCTGCGGACCTTCAGCACGACACCCGGCCGTGCCGCGGTCGTGGCGTTGCGCAGCGCGCTGACGAGTGCCTTGGCCAGCGCGTCGACGCGGGTCGCCACCAGAGGCAGATCCGACAGCCGCGCCACACCGCCGGTGGTCGGATGGTGCTGCTTGACGGCGAGCAGGTCGCGGTTGCCTTCGGCGAACCACAGTGCCATCTGCTGCGTGCTCGCCGATCCGGCCTGCTTGAGCTTGTCGAACGCGGCCGGGTACGACTCGCCCGCGGTGAAGAAGTTGTAGTTCATGTAGCCGGCAGCGAATTCGGCGTACGGCGCGACGGTGTGCAGCAGTTCCACCGACATGTTGAAGCAGTTGTTGAAGTGGATCACCGCGATCCTTTCGCCGCCAGCCACCCCGTCCTTGAGCGCCTTCGCCAGCCCTGCGGTCGACAGCGGGTAGTGGTTCACCGGCAGCAGCGGCGAGCCCTTCGGCAGCAGCGGCGAGCCTTTGGGCAGCAGCGGCGAGCCCATCGGCAGCAGCGGCGTCGCACCATCGTCGGTGATCTGCCACTGCAGCGTCCCGCCGCCCGTCAGCCCCTCGGCCGTCAGCTGGCTGGTGTCCAGGTCCGGCAGGTAGCCGGCACCATGGCCCTCGATCGCCAGCACCAGCGCCGTGCCTGGCCACTGCGCACGGGTGTGGCGCAGGAAGCCCGACAGGTTGTTCGGCGCGTCCATCGCCTGCTTCCAGCGCGAGGTGATACGCATCGCGGTCGGCTTGCCGGCCGGGATCTCCACCAGCCAGGTATCGTCGCCGTGCAGGTCGACCAGTGCCGAGACGTGCACGCTGCGCTTGGACACTTCCACCAGCGCCTTGACGAGCGGATGATCCTTGATCTTGAGCGGCGTCGTGCCCGGATAGCGGCTGAGCACCGGGTCAGTCCCGAAAGGTGCATAGACGGCGAAGGTCACGCCGCCGCTCGTGCTCACCCCTGCAGTGGGCTTGGCAAATTTCAAGACCGGCAACGCCATGTGCGACTCCTTCGGGGCCCGACGGCGCGGCACCGGCCGGTGCGAGTCCCATCCGATGGCATGGCGCTGCGCGCCGCCGCGGCCGACAATGGACGATCGCTGGATGATGCAGGAACGCGATGGCCGCTTCGCCCCCTAGTTTGCAGCCGCCCAGCGCCCGGCCGGTGGGCGTCACGACGCACAAGCGCCAGCTCGAATCGTTGTTGGACGCGCTGCTCGCAGCGCACCGTGACGATGCCCTGGACCATCTGCTGCGGCGCAAGCCGCGCCTGACCCGCCGCCTGGCGCAGCGGCTGCTGGGCCCGGTGCGCGCCGTGGGCGGTGACGCCCTGCCCGACGACCCGAGCCACGGCGCCGCGTGGCGGCTGCTGTTGCGTGCCCGCCTCGCCGCGCTGCGGCCCGACGGCGGCAGCGGGCTCGTGGTGAGCGAGCACGCGGAGTGGGTCGAACGCCTGCCCTGGCGCCCGCTGCTGGCCGTGATGTGCCACTACGGCTTCGAGCCCGTCGCGCGCTTCCCACAGTCCTATCGTGCACGGCCCGACGAGTCGCCGGCCGAGCAGTTGAGCGGGCTGTGGAACGTTGGCACGAGCACCTTCTACCGCCACCTCGACAAGGGCAAGCGGTTGCTCGCGAACGTGATGCTCGAAGCACCGGCGCAGGGCGAGAGCGGGCTGGCGCGCGATACGCTGCTGCAACAAGAGGTCTACGCCTACCTGAAGCTGGACGACCCAGCCGAGCGGGTCGACTGGCACGCAAGGCAGGCCAGGCGTGCACTCGATACGCCCGACGCCCGCGCCGCGCTATGGCATTGGCTGCATGCCGGCGATGTGGCCGGCTTCATCGATGCGCTGAAGCGTTTCCGCGTCGAGCTCGCCAGCGACAGCCGCACCGACGCGCTGCGCCAGCGGCTGGCGCGCCAGCCGCTGCACTGGCAACAGCGCTTCGATCTGGAGCTGGCGCGCGCTGGGCTGGCGCGTGTGCGTGGCAGCGACGCCGAGGAACTGCAGGCCTATGAGGAAGCGATGCGCTTGGCCAACGCCGCCCAGGACGCCTTGCGGCTGGGCATCGTCTACGGTGCACTCGGCAAGTACAACGAGCCGCGCGACCCCGACCGCGCTTTCGCCTGCTACCAGGAGAGCGCCGACTTCCTGCGCCAGGCCGGGCTCGGCGAAGACGGCGCGGCGGCGGACCACGAGGTGCGCATCGAGTACGTGCACACGCTGCTCAAGTTGGCCTGGCTCTACGTGCTGCGCAACGACCCGCGATCGAAAGGGGTCCTCGATCTGGCCGAAGCGCAGCGCGCACGCTGCGACGCCCCGCCCGAGTCGGGGGCGATGCTCGAGCAGGTGTGGGGCGAATACTGGCGCCGCAGCGGTGATCTGAAACGTGCCCTCGAACACAAGCACCGCGCGCTGCACGTCTACGAGCGCCTGGGAGACCGGCAATCGATCCTGAAGACCTACGGCAACCTCAGCCTGATCTACGGCGACGCCAAGGACTTCGCGCGTGCGATCGACTACTCGCAGCGTGTGCTCGACATGGCTGCGCGCTTCCAGGTCGAGCCCGAGACCGTGGCGGCCACCCACCTGAACCTGGGCGCGGCCTGCTTCTGGCAAGGCAGGTACGGCGCCGCGATCGAGAGTTACCGGCGCGGCCTGGACGTGGCGCAGCAGGCCCGGCTGCACGTGCTCGTCGGGCGTGCACACTACAACCTGGCCGAGGCACATTACAAACGCTTCAGGGCGCTCGAACAGGCCGACGACGAGCGTCTGGGTGACGCGCATATCGCTGCCGCGCTCGCCCTGCAGTCCGGCGACGACCCGGCGGACGCCGAGTCGACTCGCCAGCTCAAGGCGGAGATTCTCGGCCCGCGCGACCACGAGTTCGTCGACCGCCTGTTGCCGGGCGAACTGGCCGCGCACTTCGACGAGATGTCCGAGGTGCAGCGCCACCGCGCCGCGCTGGCCCTGCCGCTGGAGCCGGTGGACCGGGTCGCAGCGCACCTCGCGATCGCGCGTGCCCACCTGGACATCGCCATCAAGGAGCGTGCGGCAGCGGTGACGTTGATCGACAGGAACGGGTTGGCCGAACGCTTTGCGCTGCATCTCGAGCAGTTGCAGCGCGGCTTCGCGAGCGAACTGAACCGGGACCGGAAGGGAGCTGCCCGCTGGCGCGAGGGCAGCGCGGACCTGATGCCCACGGCACGCGCCGAGGCGCTGCTGCAGCACCTGCTGCGTGAAGGATCGATCGGCAAGAGCGGCTATGCGCAGCTCTGCGGCACCGGGCTCGCCACCGCGTCCAAACATCTCGGGCAACTGGCGGTGCGCGGGCTCCTGCAGCAGTCCGGCAAGGGGCCGAGCACCCGCTACCGCCTGCCGGATTGAGCGTGCGTGCCGCGCGTCCGAGTTAGGGGCTGCCGTCGCGACGTTCAATGGCTAGGCTGGTGTTTTCTCGCAAGGAGACGCCGTGCCCTTCACGCTGAACCATCCTTACGTCAGCCGCAAGCTGCGTCTGGTCGTCGACCCCGCCGGCAACGACACCGTCGTCGTGCGCTGCAACGACAGCGCCCTCTTCCGGCTGCGTTTTCCGGGAAAGCTGATCCGCGGCGCGCGCGCAAGCTACAACGTGCGTGTCTTCGTGGCCGACGTCGGGGTGAATGCGCGCCCCGGTGCGGGGCGGTGGCAGACCCAGGCGCGCACGCTGAACCTGACGCTCAAGATCCATGCGCCCGATGGGCGCGAATTCAGCGCCGAGAACGTCACGCTCGCCGACCTGGCGCGTTGCCGCGACGCGCGGGGCGTGACGCAGGGCGAATGGAGCTGCAGTGTCACGGGCCAGAGCGCGCCGCACTTCGTCGGCGAAGGCGACAGCGAGGTGACGCTCGGCAAATCCTCGCTGACCATCTCGGTGCGTGAGCAGGTGGCGTCGAAGAGCGCGCCGCCGCTGGTGTCCGGGCTGCTCGGTACCAGCGGCACGCAGAACTTCGCCTTCGACCTTTTCCGCATCGGCACCTTCAGCGCCAGCGTCAGGCCGTTCATCCCCTTCATGTCGACGCCGTGGCGCGGCACGTTGCGGCTCAAGGATCCGTCGGGCAGCGTGGTTGCCAGCAGCACGACCAGCCGGCTCAGCGTCGCGGTGACGCTGGCGACCCTCGACAAGTCGCGCGGGCCGGCGGGGCAAGTGCTGCCCTGGACGCTGGAGGTCGTGACGCGCTCGGCAGGCCGCGCCGGCAGCCGCATCAGCGCGCAGGTGACCGCCAGCCCGCGGTTGCGCACGGCCACGCTGCAGCAGCGCATCGACACCCTGATCGGCCCGGGCGGCAACAAGCTGCAGGTCTTCGGCGGCAACAAGGGCGGCCAGGTGCTGCTGCGGCTGAAGATCCTGGACGAGCTGAGCGCCGAGACGATCGACATGCACGGCCTGCTCGACGCGGCGATCCGCGGCAACCCGCAGGATGCCGGTGTCGACACCGTGCACGCCGACGTCAAGGCGAACCAGACCTACACCCTCGCGCAGACGAGCGAAGGTCTGGGCTACGGGATGCGCCTGATCGCGAACCAGGTCAAGCTGAAGTCGCTGTCGGTCAGCGTCGGTGCGAGCCGGCGCATCCAGCCCGCCGTGCCCGCGCTGCGCATCGGCGTCGTCACCGAAGGCAACCTGCTCGTGCGCATCGGCGGCTTCACGCTCGCCACGGTGAAGGTGCGCGGCAACCTACTCGACCTCGAGCTCGGCTTCAAGCTCGATGCCAATGGCACCGTCGTGCCCGAGGTCTGGGTCGCCGACGATTTCCTCGACGTCGACGTGCACTGGACCGCGGCCGTGGCGGCCGGGGTGATCTCGTTCGGCCTGCTGACGCTGGGAGCGGCCGGCGTGGCCGAGATCATCGAAGAGACCAAGACGAATGAATTCCAGGAGGACCTGCGCGAGGCTGTGGCGGGCATGGCGGCGCGCATCCCGCAGATCATGGCGGTGATGCTGGGTGACGACTTCACCTACACCGGCCTGCGGCTGGACGGTGACGACATCGTCTTCGACCACATCGCGCCGCTCGAGCCCGACCCGCGGCCTTCCGCCATCTACCGCGGCGTGGTCGGGCGTTCGGTCAGCCAGCTCGGCCCCGACGCGTGGACGATCCGGCCGCTGCTGCTGGGCAACACCTGGGCCGCAGACAACCTGGCGAAGATCGATCACGTCGTCGTCGTGATGATGGAAAACCGATCCTTCGATCATGTGCTCGGCTACCGCGCCCAATTGCCCGGCGGCGGCGGCTCGAACGGCCTGTCGAACGAGTTGCTGCAGCTGCTGCAAGCACAGGGTTACACGTTGCCTCGTCTGGCGCAGTCGGCGCTGGCGGTGAAGACGCAGTTTCCGATCGCCGTGGGTCACGAACTGCACGACGTGGCCGAACAGCTCGGCCACCGGCTGACGGGGCCCGACGGCCGCACGATCGTGAGCCCGCAGGGTTATGTCGCCAACTTCAAGACCCGGCACGACAAACTCGGCGCGGCGGACAAGGCCCGCGTGAAGCTGCACGACGTGCTCGGCTGGTACGACGGCAGCGACCTGCCCTTCTATCGCTACCTGGCCGAGAACTACGCCTGGTGCGAACGGTATTACTGCTCGCACGCCGGGCCGACATTGCCGAACCGCATGTTCTCGCTCACCGGCGACGTGCAGTACGACCGCGCCGGCGAGGCCATCGTCGACAACAACGACGGCGACAACTTCTACCTCTCGCGCGCGCTCACGATCTACGACCTGTTCACGCGCAAGGGCCTGGATTGGCGCGTCTACGAGTCCTTCCCTTCCGTGACGATGCTGCGCATGTTCGCGCGCTACGCCACCGACGACCGGCACATCGTGCCGGTGAGCCGCCTGGCGCAGGACGTGGCGGCCGGCAACCTGCCGCCATTGACCGTGATCGAGCCGGCGATGCACCACTTCCCGCAGAACGACGACCATCCGGTGGCCGACATGCTCAATGGCCAGGCCTTCCTGAAAGGCGTCTACGACACGCTGCGCTCCAACCCGGCGCTGTGGCGCAAGACGCTGCTGGTCATCACCTACGACGAGCATGGCGGCTTCTACGACCACGCGGTGCCGCCGATCGCCGACCTGCGCGACGTGCGCCAGATCGACAAGACCGTCTCGGGCGTCATCCGGGCCGCAGCGGCGGGCGCCCTGAGCGGCGCGGCCACGCAACGCCTGTCGGGCGCCAGTGCAAACCTGGTGACAGCGCAGGCGGGCACAGACGCCGTGCTGGACGAAGCGCTGCGTGCAGGGCAGGCGTCGGCAAGCCTCGAAGCCGTGGCCCGCACCGGTGTGACACCGGCCTCGCGCCTGGACGTCCTGACGCCGTACGGCGTGCGCGTGCCGACCTTCCTCGTCTCGCCGTGGGTGCCGGCCGGCAAGGGGCCGGACACCGTGCTGGACCATTGTTCGATCCTGAAAACGATCCTCGCGCGCTTCATCGGGTCGGGTTCGCCCTTCCTGAGTGACCGCGTCTCAGCTTCGCGCAGCTTCGACGCCTTTCTCAGTGCCGGCGCGCCGCGCCTTGATGTCCGGCCGGCGCCGGCCGTCAAGCCGGTCCTGCGCGGCACGCGCAAGGCGGGCCGCAGCATCGTCACCGAGCCGATGTCGCGCGCCGCGATGCGGCGCGGCAACGTCGACTACCACGACCTGAGCGGCTGGCTGGCGCGGCAGCTGGGGCGTTGAACGAGCCGCCTGCGCGCTAGCGCCCCCGGTTCATGGCGTCGATACGACGCTGCTCTTCGGCGCGGTCCTGGCGCTCGCGCTCTTCCGGCGTCTCAGAGTACGCGCAGCCTGCAAGTGCGGCGAGGCAGATCAGGAGCGTAACGACGGCACTCATTCTCATTCGAATCACCTCATGCGGACAGTTGGCCGCGCCGACTGCGAAGCCGTCGAGGAGGCGGTGGCGGCCTCCTCGGTCCGAGGATTGTGCGCTCAGCGCAACCCGACCGCACGGACGCGGGATTGGATGGCGGCGCTCAGGAGTCGATCCACGGAGCCTGCGCCGGCTGCCCTGCCCGAACCCACTCCTCGAGCAGCCGGTAGGTGACGGCCAGCACGACCGGCCCGACGAAGATCCCGACCACGCCGATCGAGATCAAGCCGCCCACGACACCGGCAAAGATCAGCAACAGCGGCAGGTCGGCGCCCTTCTTGATGAGCAAGGGGCGCAGCACGTTGTCCATCGTGCCCGCGACCACCGTGAAGACCAGCAGCACGGTGGCCCATCCCGTCTGGTCGGTGCTGTACATCCAGATCACGGCCGGCGCCATCACCAGCAGCGGGCCGACCTGGGCCACGCACAGCAGCAGGATCAACAGCGTCAGCGGCCCGGCGAACGGCACGCCGGCCACCAGCAGGCCCGCTGAGGCCACCGCGGTCTGTGCCGCGGCGGTCACGACCACGCCGAGGGCGACGCCCCGCACCGCTTGCGCAGCCAGCACCGCCGCGCGGTCGCCGCTGTCACCCGCCAGGCGGTGCAGAAAGCGCCTGACCCCTGCGGCCGCGACGTCGCCCTGTGCATACAGGATGGCGGCAATCACCATCGTGAACAACACGTGCACGAGTGCGGCGCCGACTGTACCCAGTTGCGATGCGAACCAGCCGAAGGCTTGCGCGGCATAGGGCCTGATGCGCGCGAGGCCGCCGGCGACGAGTTCGTTCCACATCTGCGCCAGCCGCTCGCCGACCAGCGGCAGATCGGCCACCCATTTCGGTGCCTGGGGCAGGCGCAGGGCCGGCGCAGCCTCGGCCCAGACGAGGACCTCTTGCACGTGCGTGACGACCATCGTGATGGCGAACACCAGCGGCGCGATGAACACCAGCAGCAGCAGCAACGTCATCAGGGCGGCGGCGGCACTTCGGCGCCCGCCGAACCGGGCCTGCAGCCACTGCAGCGCGGGCCACGTCGCAACCACGATCATCGCGGCCCAGACCAACGCGAGCAGAAAGGGGCTCATCACCCAGAGCGATGCCGCCGCGAGCAGGCCGAGGAACGCAACACCCAGCGTCAGTTGGGGAAGATCGGCCTTGGGGCGCTGCATGCGATGGTTTTCCGTTCCGGCGGCTGGCACCGCCACGTTATCGAAGTCGGAGTGTCGCACCAAGGGCCAGCCGGTCCGCCGGGGGGCGTGGGGCGCGATAGCATCCCACCATGCAAACACCCATGTTTCACCTTCAAGGACGCTCGATGTCTATCAGCCGCTGCCTGGGCAGGCTTCTGCCGTTGTCGCTGATGGCCTGTGCGATGGCCGCCGTCGCGGCCCCGGAGAACGACACGGCCGTGACGTTCTACGGTGGCTACCGCTCGGGCGGCAGCGGATTGACCGATGCGAACAGCGGCGACGGGCTGACCATCGAAAGCTCCGCTGCGGGCGCGATCAGCCTCGACTTCGGGCTTGACGCCCGGCGCCAGGTGCAGCTCTATTTTGCGCACCAGAACACGCGGCTCAACTCGGATGGGTCGACTACCTCCGGCGACGGCCTGCGCTTGAAGGTGTCCTATCTGCACCTCGGCGGCACGGTTTTTTTCGAAGGCCCGGTCGGGCGTGGGCCGTATGTGGTCGGCGGTCTGGGTGCCACGGTGTTCGACCCCTCGGGTGCCGGCTACTCGACCGAAGTGCGGCCCTCGATGAACGTCGGCATCGGCTACCAGTTCCTGCTCGGCGAGCGTGTGGCCCTGCGCGCCGAGGCACGTGGCTACGTCACGCTGGTCAACAGCAGCGGCGGGTTCTTCTGCTCAGGCGGCTGCGTGATTGCGATCCAGGGCGACACGGTGACCCAGGCCGATGTACAGCTGGGGCTGTCGTTTCGCTTCTAGCCGAAGGCCGGCTGCAAGCGATGGGTTTCTCGACCGCCTACGACAACTGCCCGGCTGCGACCGGCACACAGCGCCAGCCTTGCAGGGCGCATCCCGGGTCGCGCCGCTATGCGGGCCGAACTGCGGCCGGTGAGCGACAACCGCCACGATGTGCTGCATAACGTATTCGGGCTGCTGCTGCAACGCCGGCGCCTGCGGGCGCTTCTCGAGCTAGCCCCCTTGTGGACGCCGACCCAGGCGGCGAATCACAGCAGCTACCAGTGGCCCGGTCGACGACGGTGGAAACGGCGAGACGCTGCTGACGTTGATTTCGCACAGCACGAAGCGCTCCGGATCGGCGCCGGCGGGCTTGCCGACAAAAAAGTCGCAGTCCCACAGCAGCGGCAGCCGGTCACGCGCCACGCCGACGCATTCGCGCAGCAACTCGACCCATCCGCTCTCGAGGCGCTGCTTCAAGGGCTGGAAGGCGGGCGTGTCTGGGCCGTGGTAAAGCCGGGCCCCGGGCGCCACGACCGCTTGTCCGGCTGCTGACGGGAACAGCGCGTTGACCGCCTGGTGGCCGAAGCCGGTCACCCTGTCCTCGACGAGGTAGGCGCGCAGCATCCCGTTGGCAAGCTGCGGCTGCCAGGCCTGGTCGATCATGTGGCCACCGTGCGCTGGTTCGAAGTACGGCGCCATCCTGCAAAGCAGCGTTTGCATGTCCACGAGTTCTTCGTCGCTGCCTCGCTGCGCGTGGCGCAGCCGGAACTGCGCTCCCGAAGCCTCGACGCGCCAGATTCCGTTGCCGCTGTGCCCTCGGTGCTGCTTGAGCACGCGCGCACCGTGCGCCAGTCGATCCGGCAGCTCGACTTCGAGTTTCGCCAGGGAGTCGATGCGATGCACGTCGCTGCCGAAAGGCAGATCGCGGGTCTCGAACAGCACGTCCTTTGTGCCCAGCCGCAGGATCGTGTCCGGGTGGGTGCTGACAAAGACGCCAGCGTCAACGGCCTGGCGAAGCAGCGCATCCAGTCCGTCGCGGCGGTGGCCGCCTTCTATCGGGTTGCACCACACGAGCACCGCGTCCACCATGCGCAACTGCGCCGCGACTTCGTCGGCAAAGTCGTCGTGGTAGACCGCTGGTACGGCTCGCACCCCGGCTGCCGCAAAGGCATCGAACAGGGCGACAAAGCGACTCTCGCTCGGATTGGCGCGGTCGCGTGCCGCGCGATCGCCGGGGTAGAGCAGGGCCACCGTCAGGGCGTCATCGGTCTTCACTCGCGCTCGACCTCCAGGTAGATCCGGTTCGCGTTTCCCGGCAGGGCAGCAGTGAGAAGAGACCGACCCTCTGGCAGCGAGCCAACACAGCGCCGATGCGGATGACCGACATGGCTCAGGCCCTCGTCCCCGGAAGGGCAACCTGCTCGTGGGCCTGCCACTTGTGAACCTCTCCCTGCCCGTGCTCGCACCACTCGTACAGCGCGTCATAGACCAGCATCCCCGCATCGAGCATCTCGTGGTCATTCGGGTACAGGCGCGAGAGCCCCATCGAGATGGCCAGCAGGCCCGCCGCCTGCGGGGCGATGCCGTTCCTGTCAGTGTCTGCGGCCCGAACGATGCATGCAAGCCGGTCCAACGCGGGCCCGTGCAGGTCGAAGGCGTCCTGCAAGGCGTCGAACGTGCACCGTTCCCACTTGTGAGTGAGTTCGACACCCGGAATGTCAAAGGGCACTGCGCCGAGCTCCGCTGCCTTGCGCATCACGTCGTGCGGCGGGACGTAGAAGAACTGCGCCCGCTCGTCGATGAACCGGCGAATCAGCCAGGGACATGCGACTCGCTCGACCTGCGGTCTCTCTCGGGTGACCCAACGAGATGGTCCTGACCCAGGTACGTCCAGGTCGCGTCTGGTGCGCCCGATGGACGTCTTCATGCGCACTCTGCTTCGCCTTGAGCGGGCGACCTGCAGCCTTCCAGCCGTCGATGCCACCCCCGAGAAAGCACGCCTTCAGTCCCGCGGCACGCAAGCGCATCGCCGTCGCGCAGCCCACTTCGTGGCCATAGATGCGTGCGCGTCAGTGGCTCGGGTACGGTGGCGACCGCCTCAGTGCTCATGGGGGACCTGCATCGCGGCGTAGGCGGCATCGAAGACCGGACTGGCCGCCACGAGCAGCGCGTCATCGTCCGCGTGCTGAGCCTGCAGGCCCCGCACGAGCATTTCCAGGCCGGGCGCTTCGTCGACCAGGGTGCCGCCGACGTCGATGTAGTGCACCAGGACAGCCAACTGACGCAGCGCAGGGTCTTCCAACAGGCCGAAGCTTTCGGCGACGACCTCGAACGTCACCTTGTTCCCGACGTGCGTGAAGGTGGCCCCGTCAAAGTCGTAGCCCAGCACTGACTTCGGGCACTTGTTCGGGTTTGCAAGCCAGGTGAACGTCGGCTTCTTGTCGACGAACCGTTGGACGAGCCAGGCGGTCGCCAGGCGGTCCACCCACGGACGCTTGCGCGTGGCCCAGGTACGTCCCTGGTAGCCGGCGATGGACCGCGGAGCGATGACTGAATCCGTCGCGCCGGGTTCGTCTGGAGACAGGTGCAGTTCGATGTCACGACGGAGCGCCAAAAACGCCTCTCCCGCCTTGTGCGCGTCCTTGCCAGGGAAGAAGTCGTTGGTTTGGACGCCGTGCAGTTGCTGCTCGAGCGCCCGAAGGCTTTTGTGCAACTGGGCCTCCGTCGACTTCTTGACGCTGGAGCGCACGTCTCTGACGGACTGAAGCAGTTCGGCGTAGAGCTCGCTGCGGTCGAACAGCGCGCGAAACGCCCTCTCCTGCACGGCATCTCGCGCAGCGACAACGAGCAGGTGGGCATCCGCACCTGCCTTGGAAATCGTGCGCTCCAGGTCCCAGAGTGCCTGGGCCGTGCCCGCTTGCTCGGGGAGCACGTAGACCCCTTCTCGCAGGGTTCCGGCGCCCGTAGCTTTTAGCGCGCGCCATACCCTCACTCGAAGACCGCTCGGGTTCGTCGGGAGGGTGGCGGTCAGCACCAGCCATCGCGTCATGCAGCAATTATCTCACACCGTGATGACTGCTACACCTGCCCGTCCGACTCCGCGGCGTCGAAGACGAGCATGCGGGCCGGCGAGGGCAAACGGGGGCCAGGCATGCGTCTGACGAATGCAATGGATTCCGAAAGATCGCTTGAATGGCGCGCTCTCTACGAGGACCATGGCACCCGCTTGGGCCGTTGCTCCCATGCAAATGGAGAATGCCATGAACAACCCCTCGATGACCAGCCGCCGCCTCACCCGCGCCGACTTCATCTACTTGGCCGCGCGACCAGTGCGCCTCCTCGTCGACCGCGGCACCGCCTGGGTGACGCAGGACGGCGAGCCCGAGGACATCCAGATCGACTCCGGCGACCAGCGCGACTTCGACGGCCATACCCGGCTGATGGTCGGCACGCTCGGCGGCGAAGCCGAACTGCGGGTGGCGCCGCTGCCGTGGCCCCGAGCCGCCACGGCGCTGCCCCGGCTGCCGCGTTGGCTCGGCAGCCTTCGGATCGGAGCGCACGCATGAACGCATTGGTCTTGCGCGGCCCCGGGCTGCATGTGGTCAGCGGACCTTTGATGGCCGAGGTCAACCGGCCCGGGAGCTGCAGCGGCGCCTGGCAGCGCGGACGCTACCGCGAGCGCGTGCTGCTGCGCGACGGCCGCAGCGTGCTGCTGCGACCGGCTCACCACCGCGACGCCGCTTTGCTACAGCGGTTCTTTGCCGAGTTGTCGCCGCGCTCACGGCTGCTGCGCTTTCATGGCGCCGTCAAAGGCCTGCCCGACGCGGCTGCACGGACGCTGTCGACGCAGGTCCCCTCGCGACACGTGGCGCTGGTGGCGCTGACCGATGGTCCGGACGGTTTGCCCGAGCTGTGCGCCGAAGCGCGCTATGCCGTCGATTCGGAACTCCATGGCGACGAGGCCGAATTCGGCATGGCCGTGGCCGACGACTGGCAGCAGCTGGGGCTGGGCCACGCGCTGCTCACCCGCTTGGCGATCCACGCCCGTGCCAGCGGCCTCTCGCGCCTGCGCGGCAGCGTGATGGCGGGCAACGAGCCTATGTTGGCGCTGCTCCAGGCCCTGGGCGCCGAGTTGCGCGGCAATGCGGCCGAGGTGCGCGGCACGATCCGTTGGTGAACGGACCATCAAAGGGAAAGGGGCCCTGCTCGGAGGGCCCCTTTCAACCCGTACTCACGGGTTGCCTTGTGACTGATTGCAGTCGGGTTGGCGACTCCAATGTCGAACGGGCGCTTAGCAATTGCGATCAGACACCGCGCCCTGTTTTCGTAGGATGGCGCTGACACTTGACCCTGTCCCGAAGTCCATCCTGCATATTCGTTGATGGCATAGGTCAGTTGTTTGGGTTGGCGCAGCTTGGCCGCCTATTCCGGCGTGGCCTCTTCAGGCGCAGCGACAGGCCCCCGCGGCGTTGCATGAGTTCAGGCACGAGTTCGCGCCGGTGCGAACAGGCGTCGGCGCCGGCGTGGCGCAGGCGGCCAAGACGAGCACCGCGAAGACGGGCAGCAGGCGTTTCAAGGCGCGACAGGCGACGGTGGGCAGACCGGCCGGCACCCCGTCGCAGCATGAACCACCGCTGCTAAACGAGTGGCTGCTGACCGGATCATCGAGCAGGCCGCCTGCGCCGACCGTCGATCGCGGCGGTGCCCTGCCAGCGAACCCGGCCTGCCGCGTGGAGGCTCATTGGCCGCGAAGAGGGCGCCAGCTGTAGATGCCGGCGTCAGCCATCAACGACAGGTGCAGTTGTCCGTCGCGCAGCAAGTAGCCGCGCACGAAAGCCATGTCGCGCAGCAACTTCTCGTCGAGCGAAGGCGGCGGGCACAGTGCCCGGGTGGCGGCGAGCGCACCGAAGTCCAGGCTCCCGGATCGGCCGTCTGCGGCCGGCGTTGCCTGCCACGACCCCGCGCCCCGATTGCAGTTTGCGCGCAGCGAAACGCGACCGTCGGCACCGAAGCTGATCGTGTACAGCGAGGGGTCCTCGACGTGCGTGGTGCCCTGCGCGTCGTCCATTGACTGGAACCGAACCAGTTCCCACGATGTCAATGCCAGCGACCTCACCGGCGACGGCGGGGCGGCGCAGGCCACGACGGAAAGGATTGCGGGCAGGCTCCACACGAGCATCACGGGGCCGCGCAGCAGGAAGGCCGCGAGGCGTCGGCGCGAGATCATTCGATGTTGCGCTGCATTCTGGCTTCGGCAATGCCGTCAACCACCGTTGATCACCGCCTCGGGAACAAGATAGTGCTCATGGTCGTTGACTTCGACGTTCCAGGTGTCGCCTGACTTGCCGGCCTTCAGCTTGCCGCCCGCACTGCCGCCGACAGCGACCTTGCCCCCGTCGAAGATCAGCACACGCTTGAGCCCGCCGGCTGGCGTGACCTCGACTTCGGCATGGCCGCGCTGGCCCCGGATCACGCCGAAATCGCACTGCTGCGAGCCCGCAGGCGCATTGCCCATCGAGCAGGGCAGCTTGCCGGTGGCGTGGTAGGGGGTGCCCGAAACCTTGGCGTCGCCTGCCGAGGCGTTGCCGGTGATGCTGACGCTCAGCGTGTAGTCGGCGGATTCGTTGCGCCGCGCGGCGTTGCGCATCAGGTAGACGCGAATCGTGTACTCGTCGTCAGTCGGAAGTACGCCGACGTACTCGCTGCCGCTGGTCGACCCAATGAAAATAGCGACATCGTTCGATCCCGGGGGCAACACGTTGAAGTAGTTGCTGGCGTTGCCGGTCTTCAATGCGACCTTCATGGTCTGGCCTGCCCTGGCACGCAGCTTGTAGTCGACGCTGTCGTAGCCTTTGACCGTGCCCCGCACGGTGGCCGAGGATGCGCCCTTCGCAAATTGCAGCGGCTTGGTCGTGATCGTGTCGGCTGCCGCAGCCCACGACGCCGCAACAACGAGCAGGCAAATCACCACCATCCGGGAAGCGAAAAGTCTGGTCATGGTCATGCTTTCATGGTGGTCTTAAATTTGGATTGGCAACAGACCAATTCAAACCACCCTATTTTGCGTAGCCTGATAAAAGGAAGACCTAGTGTGCTGTCCCACCAATACTTGGCATAAATAATGCATGCCTTTGCTGTATCTTGGGACCGGAGATACCGCGATGAACAGGGGCAGACCGAAGGCCGAATTGGTAGTGAGTGACGACGAGCGGGCACAGCTGAGTTCGTTTGCGCGCAGTCGTTCGTTGCCGGCGTCGCTGAGCATGCGTGCACGCATCGTTCTCGGCAGCGCTGAGGGTGAAGCCAACAGCTCGATCGCCGAGCGCTTGAGGCTGACCAAGGTCACGGTGGGCAAGTGGCGAACGCGTTTCATCGAACGCCGCGTCGCCGGGCTGCCGACCCTGTGCTGCCCTTAGGCGTCGCGTCGCGAAGATCAGCCCGCTGAATCTGCCCTTCTTCAAGTCCGTGCCTCGCTCGGACGGACTCCACTAGCCTCGATGTGGGGGAACGCCCCACTGGACCAGCTTGGCTGTAACGAAGCGTTTCTCGTCCTCTGCCATTTCGGGTTTATCCCGTAACAACAGCTCCGTCTCTCAACAAGAATGAAACGGCGTTCTATTGTGGCCGCGGCGGCTCGGCCGATTTCGCAGGAGGCCGGTCCCGCAGGGAAGGCATCGATCAACAAGGATTCACTCAGTGGAGACAGTGATGGCAAGAGATCCCAACCGAATAGATGAAATGGCGCACGATCTGCATACTGCAGACACGCCCGGGATGTTCGCAGAGACGATCCAGAGGCGGGATTTCACCAAGCTGCTGGGCGGCACCACGGCACTGCTCTCCGGCATGCCACTGATGGCCTTGGCTGACGCTGGTGGCGTCAACAAGCACACCGCCCCGATCCCGACCCCCATCGTCGATGCCACCGCGCAGCCGTCAACGATCGGCAGCTACCAGCGCAAAAACGGCTACTTCACCTGGTCGGTGACTGCGAGCGATGTCAGCCGCGAGATCGAGGTCTACATTCCCCAGGGCGCCCGCCAGCGCGAGTTCTGGATCGGCATCACCGTGCCGGAAGGCGTGCAGAGCAATCAGTTCCTCAATGATGCCGGCTGGTTCGGCATTGCCGACCAGAGCCTGGCCTGCCTGCTCATCATGAAGCCGGGCAGCAGCAGCGTCTGGGGCGACCCGGCGACCGAACTGGCCTATGTCACCGAGGCCATGTTGACCCTCGTCAGCAGCGGCCCGCACTACTCCGCCTTCACCTACCACTACGTGGTTGGTTACGGTGCGGGCGCAGCCCCCCTGCAGCTCTACTCGGCGAGCAACCCGCTGCGGATGATCTGCCAGGTCTACGTCGCAGCGACCACGGACATGTCCTTCAACGCGCTGCTGGCGGCGGCCGGCAACACGCAGGTGACCCGGACACCGCAGCCGAACGACATGGACTTCACGGGTTACACGGACATCAACGGCAACCCCGTGACCGACCAGCGAACGTTTGCCGCGCAGTTCTATCGGGACATTCCGATTCCGACCTGGTTCGTCGGCGACACGCCGACCCCACTGCTTTCGTACTGGGCAGACGTCAACGATTGCTCAGTGGTGCCGGTCAAGGATGGAGATTTCGGCCGGGTGTACTGGCAGGACAAGAATGTCTCGAACGCCATCGCCACCTCCGACAGCGATGTCAGGTCGCAATTGGCGGTCCTGCCGGGCAACGTGAAGATGGACAAGCCGAAGCTGACGGCGAGCATCTACCGCTTCCTGGCCCAGTACAGCGGGTACGACAACAACTCCGTCTACGGCCACTTCATCACCAAGCGCCTGGACTACGACAAGGCCATCGCTGCCGGCAACTTGATCTACAGGGATCACATGTGGAGCGGCAGCACCACCCTGAAGACGTACATGGTCTATGTGCCGGACAGCGTCAAGAAGAAATACAGCCTGAGCAATCCGGCCCCGGTGGTGTTCTGCACCCATGGCGCGGGCCAGACCGCCTTCGTGTTCTTCGAAGCCACCGACGTCAAGGAGGCGGCCAACAAGTACGGCTTCATCGCCGTGACCTATGACGACACCAGCGTCGCTTACATGAACGATCTGGTGGGGCTGGTCAAGGAGGACTGCAAGAGCCTCGGCGTGGCAGCGGACAACAGGCGCCTCTATGTCTACGGCCAGTCGGCTGGCGGCGGCGCGGTAACCAATTTCGCTCGAGACGCGACATTGGTGAACACCTTCGCTGCGTTCGGCCACACCTCTGGCACCTTCGGCAACCCGTCTGCAACCGCCTCCACCGCGCTGGTCCCGCTGTACATGATCTACGGCGAGTATGACTACTGGCCGATGAAGTTCGGCCCGCTGGGCGCCGGAGACTGGCGCGGGTCACTCGGTGGACAAGGGACGACGACGGTCAACGCCCAAAACTACTGGCTGGGCCGGCTGATCGCCACGACCGTGGATGCGGAACTGGCCTCACCCACCTATGCCCTGGCGGACGGCATCTCGGCGAATTTGATCCCTCAGAACACGCCGATCAGCCTGATCCTCAAGCCCACTGCAACCGCAAACCGCTACAAGACCTACGCCTGGAGCCGGCATGGCGTGCCGCTCTTTGTCTTCGGCCAGTGTTACGGACGCGGCCACAACCTGATCTCCGGTGACATTCGCAAGATGTGGGAAGAGTCCTTCAGCAAATGGCAGCGGAGCGACCAGTCCAATACGCTGCTGTACTGGAGTCAAGGCATCGGCGTCGGTCAGGCCGTCGCGCTCGTACAGGCTTGAAGATCCGTAAGTAGGAGCAGGCCTGGCAAAAGCGAGCACCTCACCTTGTCTCCGACTGGATGAGGTGTCCGAGCACGTCCTTCAGGCAGGAATTGGGATCGTGAACGTTGAGCCGAGGCTGTGACTCGTGGTCAGCGCAGTAAAGAGGGCTTCGTCGGGGCCAGGGTTCAAGGTTGAGTCCGGCCGCTGAGCGTCCAGCCCAGCAGCAGCAGCCCCATGGCCCCGATCCAGCTCCCAGCTACGCGCACGGCAATGCACGTCCACGGTCGCTGCAGCGCCATGACGAGCGCGGTGACCCGGGCGGCGACAATGAACACGGCGGCGGCGGTGCCCACCAACCCGGTGCTCTTCAAACCGGCAGCGGCGATGCGGCGCCGTTCTGCCAGCCATGGCCAAAGCCCAGCGCAAGTGCCAACGCCGCGACAACCTTCGGCGCCAGCCTAAAGTCCGCCGCCGTCATGGCCCCCATCACCACCAGCGACAGCGCCGCCGGGCCCACGCGCAGCGGCGTGGCCATGACCAGGGTGCCGGCCAATCCCCCGAGCAGCCAGACGAGCGGCAAAGTGAAAAGCATCCAGCGCCCAGTCCGCGGCCCGTTGAGGCCGGCCAGCAGTGCGATCGCGATCACGGGCAACAGGTCCTCGAACGAGACGATCAGGTGTGCGATGCCGTCGTAGACGGGGCCATCCCGATGGTCACGAGGTGCGCCTGCGCTGCGACCAGTGCCAGCAGCAGGCAGACAACGGCGGTGGCCGTACCGAACCTGCGTCTCATGCCAGCGCTCGCCACAGGAACAGCAGCCCGGCGACCCCAACCGCGGCACCGGCGCCACGCAACACGATGCGTCCCGAGCGCCAGCGGTAGATCAGGCCGACCGAGATGCCGGACGCGTGCAGGACACCAGTGGCGGCGACGAAGCCGACGCTGTACAGCAACCCGCTTTCGCCCGCCGGCAACTCGCTTCCGTGAGCGTGGCCGTGAAAGACCGCGAAGAAGGCCACCCGCGCGGCGGCCAGCCAAAGCGGCGGGCGCGACTCGGTGGCGACCATCGCACCGAGCAGGATCGCCGAGGCGGCGATGCCCATCTCGACCCCTGGTAGCAGCACACCGAGAAGACCAAAGAGCTCCACACGTGGTGCGCCGAACCCAGGCGTCCATCATCGCAACGCCGTCCGCCACGGCCGGCTGCCCTCAAAGCCGGGCCGACCTCGAAACCGACGAGTTGCGGCAGTTCGGGCACTCGGGCGGTGCTTAAACTTCCAGGATCGACAGTTGACTCCCAAGGGACCCGCCATGCACCTCACCACCCGCCAATTCCTGCAAACCACCGGCCTGCTGGCCGCCGGCCTGCTGCTCGCCGCGTGCGGCAAGAAGGAGCCGCCGCCGGCATCGACCGCCGCCGCGCCGGCCTCGGCCGCCGCCCCGGCACCCGCCCCGGCCAAGGTCTACGTCGTCGGCACCGACGCGGCCTACGCACCCTTCGAGTCGCAGAACGAGAAAGGCGAGATCGTCGGCTTCGACATCGACGTCGTGAAAGCCGCCGCGGCCAAGGCCGGCATGGAAGTCAAGTTCGTCAACACGCCGTGGGAAGGCATCTTCAACGCCCTCGGCCAGGGCGACCGCGACATGGTCGTCTCGGCAGTGACGATCACCGACGAGCGCAAGCAGACGATGGACTTCAGCACGCCCTACTTCGACGCGGTCCAGCTGATCGCGGTGAAGGAGAACAGCAAGGTCACGAAGTTCGACGACCTGAAGAAGCTCAAGGTCGGCGTGCAGACCGGCACCACCGGCGACGAGGCCGTGACCAAGCTGCTGGGCAAGACCAGCACCGCGATCAAGCGTTTCGAGTCGACACCGCTGGCGCTGAAGGAACTCGAGTCGGGCGGCGTGGACGCTGTGGTCGCTGACAACGGCGTGGTAGTCCATTACGTCGCCAACAACCCGGGTTCGAAGTTCAAGACCGTGGCCGACAAGTCCTTCGCCCCCGAGCAGTACGGCGTCGCCATCAGGAAGGGCAATGCCGAACTGCTGGCCAAGGTCAACGAGGGCTTGGCCGGCATCAAGGCCGACGGAACCTACGGCAAGATCTTCGCGCAGTACTTCGGCGCCCCGCCAGCGTCGCCTCCAGCAGCAGCCGCGGCACCGGCACCAGCGGCCTCGAAGTAGAGACTTGGGCGATGGGTCTTCGTTGGGAGATCCTCTCCGGCTACGGGCCGCTGTTTGTCAGTGGCCTGTGGATGACCATCCAATTGACCCTGGTCGCGACCGGTGCCGGGCTCGTGCTCGGCATCTTCTTCGGCCTGATCAGCAGCTCGGCCGATGCGCCCGAACCGACATCGCTTGCTGGCGCCTGGGGCCTGAAGCTCTCCCGCGCAATCACCCTCGGCTACGTCACGTTCTTCCGCGGCACGCCGCTGTTCGTGCAGATCCTGCTGGTGCACTTCGCGCTGATGCCGGCTCTGATCCACCCCGATGGCGGCCTCCTGCTGAGCGGCGACATGGCGCGAAGCTTCCGTCAGGAGCACGGCGCCTTCTTCTCCGGCGCGCTCGCGCTGACCCTAAACGCGGGAGCCTACATCAGTGAGATCTTTCGCGCCGGCATCCAGAGCATCCACCGCGGGCAAACGCAGGCTGCCTATAGCGTCGGCCTGACCCATGCACAGGCGATGCGCTTCGTGGTCCTGCCGCAGGCCTTCCGGCGCATGGTGCCGGCGCTCGTCAACGAAGGCGTCACGCTGATCAAGGACTCTTCCCTGGTCTCGGCGATCGGCCTGGCCGAGCTGGCCCTGGCCGCACGCACGGTCGCTGGCGCCTATTCACGCTACTGGGAGCCCTACCTGTTGATCTCGGCGGTGTACCTGGTGCTGACCCTGGTGCTGTCGATGCTGGCCAAGCGGCTCGAGGCGCCGGCGCATCTGCGCGGGCG
>DATDER010000110.1:0-16567 GCA_036523095.1 Rubrivivax sp. | reverse complement strand
CGCGCATCGCGGCGTCGACTACGCCGCGCCGACGGGCACCCCCGTGCACAGCGTGGCCGATGGCGTCGTCGAGTTTGCCGGGCGGCAGAGCGGCTACGGCAATGTCGTCTACGTCGACCATGGCAACGCGCGCAGCACGGTGTACGCCCACCTGAGCCGCATCGACGTCAGCGTCGGCCAGCGTGTCGAGCGCGGCAGGCTCTTGGGCGCCGTCGGTGCCACGGGCTGGGCGACCGGGCCGCACCTGCACTTCGAACTCCGTGTCGCAGGCGAGTACCAGGATCCGGCGGATCTGCACCTGGCGGTGGAGCGTGCCGTGCTCGACGCATCCGGCCGCAAGCAGTTTTCTGCGCTGGCCGGCGCCTTGCAGAGCAAGCTGGATCTCGCCGAGTCGATGAGCGGCAAGCGCTCCAGTTTCGAGTAGCGGCCACGCGCCGCCACCACGGTGCTGTACATCGGCCTGATGTCGGGCACCTCGCTCGACGGCGTGGATGGGGTGCTGGTCGACGGGCTCGAAAGCCCTCGGCCCCAGGTTCTGGCGCACCACCACGGCGCCTACGATGGGCCGTTGCGCGAGACACTGCTGCGCCTCAATCAACCGGCGGCGGGTGAACTGCACCAGGCGGCACTGGCGTCCAACGCTGTCGCGCGTTGCTACGCGGCGGTCGTGGCCCAACTGTTGACTGCGGCGGGCCGAACGCCCGGCGAGGTCACCGCCATCGGCGCACACGGCCAGACCGTTCGCCACCGACCCCACGAGTTCGACCTCACCGGTTACACGGTGCAGCTGCTGAACGGGCACCTGCTGGCCGAGTTGAGCGGCATCGACGTCGTCTTCGACCTGCGCGGGCGTGACGTCGCCGCCGGCGGCGAAGGGGCACCGCTGGTGCCCGCCTTCCATGCCGCGATCTTCGCGAACCCCGCGCAGGACATCGCGGTGCTCAACCTGGGTGGCATCGCCAACCTGACGCTGTTGCCGGCTCACGGCGACGTGCTCGGCTTCGACTGCGGGCCGGGTAACGCGCTGATGGACGGCTGGTGCGAGGCCCACCTGGGGCACCGCTTCGACGACGCCGGCCGCTGGGCCGCGGGTGGGGTGGTGCAAGAGGGTCTGCTGGCCTCGCTGATGGCCGACCCCTTCTTCGCGCGCCCACCGCCGAAGAGCACCGGGCGCGACCTCTTCCATCGCGCCTGGCTCGAGACCGCTCTGGCACGGCTGGCGGTCGCGCCCTCGGCGCAGGACGTGCAGGCGACGCTCGCCGAGTTCAGCGCGTCGGCCGCTGCCGATGCCTTGTGTCGGCACGCACCGGCCACGCGCCGGCTGCTGGTATGTGGCGGCGGCGCGTTCAACCACCACCTGATGGTCCGCCTCGGAGCCAGACTGGCGGGCGTGGACGTGCGCACGACCGACGCCGAAGGCGTGCCTGCGGATCAGGTCGAGGCGTTGGCGTTCGCGTGGCTGGCGCAGGCCTTCGTCCAACGGCGGCCGGGGAACCTGCCGTCAGTCACCGGCGCTGCCGGTCTGCGTGTCCTGGGTTCGCTCTGCCCGGCCGGATAAGAGCCGCTGCGCGCAGGCCCCAAACGACGAAGCCGCCCGAAGGCGGCTTGCACTTCAAGTCGATGCCGTGTCAGGCCGTAAACGAGGAGCCGCAACCGCAGGTCGAGGTGGCATTCGGGTTCTTGATAACGAACTGCGCGCCCTGCAGATCGTCCTTGTAGTCGATCTCGGCACCCATCAGATACTGCAGACTCATCGCGTCGATCAGGAGTGTGACACCGTTCTTGGCCATCGCGGTGTCGTCGTCGTTGACGACTTCGTCGAAGGTGAAGCCGTACTGGAAACCGGAGCATCCACCACCCTGGACGAACACACGCAGCTTCAAGTCCGGGTTGCCCTCTTCGTCGACCAGCTGTTTGACCTTGTCGGCGGCGCTGTCGGTGAAGACCAGCGGTGCGGGCATGGCGTCAGCGGCGGGCGTGAGGTTTTCGGCGACTGCGTTCATGGTGGATTCCTTCAGCGAAAGTTGGGTCGGTCAAGCATCGTTGGACGCCGCCAGCTTCAGAGCGGGCCTCTCCGGGTTCTTAATTGGGCGCAATTCTCCGTCAATCTGCGCGCCGGGGTGCATTTCGAGCACTTCGTACCGAACATTGCCGAACACACGCGCAGCGGGTTGCAGTTCGACCAGACCCGAGCACTCCACTGGCCCGCGCACCTCGCCATTGATGATGACATGCCCCGCCTTCACCCTGCCGTGGACCGAGGCTTTGTCGCTGATGACGACGATGCTCGGCGCGCCATCGGCACAGCACACATCGCCATGCACGTGGCCGTCGATGCGCAGTCCGTCGCTGAATGTCAGGTCGCCGCTGAGCACGGTGCCCTCGCCGATCAAGGTTCGGATTGGCGGCGTTCGCTTTCGGTTGAAGATCATTTCGTCTGGTCTCCTGTGGATGCTGTGCCACCGGCTCATAGCCGCGTGGTCTGGGTCGCGCGCACAACGCCCTTCTGGTCGATTACACGCGCCTGGACGCTTTTGACGACGGCCTCCGGCGGGTGGTCGATCATGCCATCGACACGTGTGTAAGGGTTCACCTTGAGTTCGCGCGGCCCGCCCGGCATCGACATCGTCCATGGTCGGCCCCCGAGCAGCCCCATGGCAACAACTTCGTAACGGCCCGCAAACGCCGGCAGGTCCTTGCCGCTTTGCATGACAAGCAACTGGTAACGCAACTGGCCCGGAACCGGGGACTCGGCTTGCAAGCCCCGGATCATCAAGCCCTCGCCCGAAGTAGGCAGAAGACGCTCGAAGAAACCGAGGTCGGCCTTCAAGGCCTGTGCTTCACCCTCAAGTTGCCGCACCGTCTGGGCCAATCGCTCCTGAGTAGCCCGCTCGGTGCGCAGCAGGCTCTCGGCGGTGTTCACGACCGAAGCCGAACGTTCGTTCTCGGCGCGCAGCTGGCCAACCTCGGCGCGCAACTGCGCCAGTTCCTGCTTGCTGTCGTGGTCGAGGCCGGCGATGTCCTTGCCGAACTCGAAAGCCCACAGTGCGATCGCGGCCGAAAATCCGAGCGCCAGTGCCGCCACCGCCCAGCGCAAGGGCCAGGGCAAATGACTGCGCACGATCATGCGCGGCGCACTGACCGACAGACGGCGGCGCAGGAGCTTCCAGCGCATGGGCTTTCGCGAACTGCGGGCGAAGCGGCCCGCCGTGCCCGATCAGCGCTTGCTGAACTGCTTACGGCGACGCGCGCCGTGCAGGCCGACCTTCTTGCGTTCGACTTCGCGCGCATCGCGCGTCACGAAACCGGCGTGTCGCAGGTCGGGCCGCAGCGCCGCGTCGTAGTCGATCAGGGCGCGCGTGATGCCGTGGCGCACCGCGCCGGCCTGGCCCGATTCACCACCGCCCATGACGTTGACCTTGATGTCGAAGGTCTCGGCGTTGGCAGTCAACAGCAGTGGCTGCTGCACGATCATGATCGAGGTCTGGCGGCCGAAGTATTCGTCGAGCGCCTTGCCGTTGACCGTGATGATGCCGCTGCCCTTCTTCATGAAGACGCGCGCGACCGATGACTTTCGGCGGCCGGTGCCGTAGTTCCAGGTTCCAATCATCACCGTTCCTTAGAGTTCCAGCGCCTTGGGCTGCTGGGCGGTGTGCGGATGCGTGGCACCGGCGTACACCTTCAGCTTCTTGATCATCGCGTAGCCCAGCGGGCCCTTGGGCAGCATGCCCTTGACGGCCTTCTCGATCGCGCGGCCGGGGTGCTTGGCCTGCATGTCCTTGAAGGCGGTGGCGTAGATGCCGCCGGGGTAGCCCGAGTGCCGGTAGTAGATCTTGTCGGTGGCCTTGGTGCCGGTGACGCGGATCTTCTCGGCGTTGACGATGACGATGAAATCGCCGGTATCGACGTGAGGCGTGTAAATGGCTTTGTGCTTGCCGCGCAAACGGAGTGCCACTTCGCTGGCAACACGTCCGAGCACCTTGTCGGTGGCGTCAATCACAAACCATTCATGCTTCACTTCGGCCGGCTTGGCGCTGAAGGTCTTCATGAGGGTCTTTCGGGTCGGCGTCGGCGGCAAATCCCGCTGGCGCCAGGGTTCGGCTGTTTTCGCTGTCTGTGCAACACCACAACCTTCGGCGCCACTTGTTCGGGTGGCCTCTCAGGGCGCATCCCTCGCGGGATGGTCGGCGCGCATCTTCCCCCGCCGTTTTCGGGAAAGCCCAAGATTGTAGCGGATACCGCCGCCTGGCCGGAAGTAGGGGTGCTTGGTGCTGGGTGAGGCTCCCTAGCGCGCTCCGATAGCATTAGGGTAACTACTAACCATCACCTCATGACCAAGCTTGAAATCCAAGACCGCGTGGAATCAACCAACGTCGCGCCGGGGCCGCCCGCCAGCGTGGCTTTCCGCTGGGTGCCTGTCCGTTCGCTGGCGGCCCGCCACCGGCCGCGCATCCTGGCGCACCTGCTGGGACTGGAGAGCCGGGACCGCTACCTGCGCTTCGGCTACGCCGCGTCCGACGCGCAGATCGGCCATTACGTCGACCTGCTCGACTTCGAGCGCGACGAGGTCTTCGGCGTCTTCAACCGCCGGCTCGAGCTGGTGGCCATGGCCCACCTGGCCTACCTCGGCACCGGCGGCGGCAAAGCCACGGCGGCGGAGTTCGGCGTGTCGGTCAGCCACCGGGCACGGGGGCGCGGCGTCGGGGCGCGCCTGTTCGACCATGCGATCCTGCACGCACGCAACCGCCGCGTCGACACACTGATGGTGCACGCGCTGAGCGAGAACATCCCCATGCTGCGCATGGCCCGTAGCGCGGGGGCGACCGTGGTGCGCGACGGCGCCGACTCCGACGCCCACCTGAAGCTGGTGCACGATGACCTCGCCTCACACATCGAAGCCCTGCTCGAAGGCCGCGCCGCCGAGATCGACTACTCGCTGAAACAGCACGCGCGCCGGATCGGGGGCCTCCTGGGCGCCCGCAGCGACGCAGGCAAGCCGGCTGCCGAATAGTGCCGCCTGCGAGGGGAAATACGCGCAGAGACACACGCATCCGCGGGGTGCTGGTGCACGGACCGCGCGGTAACATGGCGTCACAAACATCGACTGTTGGCCGATCCAGGCCAACCGACGAATTTCCCTCGCGCCCATGCAACAGCCTCTCCCGTGGATCGTCGCGTTCGCCTGCGTCGCCGTCGTCGCCCTCGGGATCGCGTTGTGGTTGATCCGGCCGCGAAGCGCCCACCCGGCGCCGCTGCCCACCGAATGGGGCCTCGGCCCGCGCCCGGTCTTCGGCACCGACGAGCGCCGTGTCTACCGTCAATTGCGCGAAGCCTTGCCGCATCACATCGTGCTCGCCAAGCTGCCGTTGGTGCGCTTTTGCCAGCCGTCCGACCCGCAAGAAGTGCGCTACTGGTATGAGCTGCTGGGCGCCACGCACGTGACCTTCGCCATCTGCAGCGCCAATGGCCGCGTGCTCGCGGCGATCGATCTCGACACCGAGCGTGCAGGCACCCGCCGCACCCTGCAGATCAAGCAGAGCGTGCTCGCCGCCTGCCGCGTACGCTACCTTCGCTGCCCGGTGGACCATCTGCCGTCGATCCCCGAACTGCAATTGCTCGTGCCGCAGAACCAGGCCGCAGCACGCGGGCCGCAGCCGGCGCCCAGCGTCAGCGTCGCGCGCGAGAACACCGCCGCCGCCAGCACCGCCTCGCGCCGGCGCGAGCGCAGTGCGCTCTGGCAGGACTCGGGCTTCTTTCAGGACTCCTTCTTCGGCATCGACAGCCTGCGTGACGCCTCGCCGCAAAGCAGCTTCGGCGCCTTTGCCAACGACGGCCCACGCAGCAGCGGCCGCCCCCCAGCGGAACCGCCGGGCGACGTGGGGGGCGTCGTGGTCGAGTCTGCGCCCGCGGTCACGCGCCATTGACAACAGCCGGCAAGCCAGCCGGTGAGCGACCGCGCTGTTACGACAACCTGACGCCCGATCAAGTGCTGGACGCGCTTGACGCTGTTGGCTTTCGCGGTGACGGCCGCATCCTGCAGCTCAACTCGTACGAGAACCGCGTCTTCCAGGTCATGCTGGAAACAGGGGACGCGGTGGTGGCCAAGTTTTACCGGCCCGGGCGCTGGAGCCACGAGCAGATCGTCGAGGAGCACCTGTTTGCGCTCGAGCTCGCCGCGGCCGAGGTGCCGGTGGTCGCGCCCTGTCCCCTGGTCACGGCGGACCACGGCGTCACGCTGCTGCCGACAACGCCGCCGGCAACGCTGGCGCTGCGCCTCGCCGCCGAAGATGTGCACCGTTATTCGGTGTCACCACGCCGCGCCGGGCGCGCACCCGAGCTCGAAGACCAAGCGGTGCTCGCGCGCCTGGGCGGCTTCATCGGCCGGCTGCACGCCGTCGGCGCGCGGGCACCGTTCATGCACCGGCGCACGCTCGATGGCTCGCGCGACGCGCGCGACGCCGCCCGGCAACTCGACGCGGGTGACTTCGTCCCCGATGCCCAGCGCGGCGCCTGGATCAGTGCCTGCGAACAAGCCGTCGCGTGCATCGACACCGCCTTCGCTGAGGTCAAGCCGGCTGCGATCCGGCTGCACGGCGACTGTCACCCCGGCAACCTGCTGTGGCGCGACGCCGGCGCCCACGTGGTCGACCTCGACGACGCATGCATGGGGCCGGCAGTCCAGGACCTGTGGATGCTGCTCTCTGGCGACGCCAGCACCATGGCGGTGCAGTTGAGTGCTTTACTGCGCGGCTACACGCCCTTCATGCACTTCGACCGGCGCGAGTTGCGCCTGATCGAGCCCTTGAGGCTGCTGCGCATGATGCGTCACAACGCCTGGGTTGCGCAGCGCTGGGACGACCCGGCGTTCCCGGTTGCCTTCCCCGACTTCGGCAGCGCCGGCTACTGGGGCCAGCAGTCGACGCAGCTGAACGAACAGCTGCGCGCCGCACGCGAAACCCCCACGCTCGACAGCCTGCTCTGAGGCACGGCGCTCAGGCGGCCAGCAGCCGGTTCACACGCTGCACGTAAGCGGCGGGGTCTTCGAGCTGCCCGCCCTCGGCGAGCAGCGCCTGGTCGAACAGGATCTGTGCCAGGTCGTCGAATCGTGGATCCAACTCGAGCCTCTTGACCAGTGCATGCGCCGGGTTCACCTCGAGGGTCGGCATCGACTTCGGTGCGCTCTGACCCGCCTGCTTGAGCAGCCGCGCGAGGTGCGAACTCATATCGCCCTCGTCGACCACGATGCAGGCCGGTGAATCGACAAGCCGCGAGGTCACGCGCACATCCTTCGCACGATCCTTCAGTGCCTCTTTCAAGCGCTCGAGCACGGGCTTGAACGCGGTGGCCGCTTCTTCGACCTGCTTCTTTTCTGCGTCGTCCTGCAGCTTGCCGAGGTCGATGCCGCCCTTGGCCACGCTTTGCAAGGGCTTGCCCTCGAACTCGTAGAGGTGGCTCAACATCCATTCGTCGACGCGGTCCGTCAGCAGCAGCACCTCGAGGCCCTTCTTGCGGAAGATCTCCAGTTGCGGGCTGCTCTTGGCCGCCGCCAGGGTGTCGGCGGTGATGTAGTAGATCGCGTCCTGCTCTTCCTTCATGCGGCCGAGGTAGTCGGCCAGCGAGACGCCTTCGTCGGCCTGCGTGGACGCAAAACGCAGCAGCTTGGCGAGGCGCTCCTGGTTGGCGTGGTCCTCGCCGAGGCCCTCTTTCAGCACCGCGCCGAACTCGCCCCAGAACGCGGCGTACTTGTCCTTCTGGTTTTCGGCCACGTCTTCCAGCATGGACAACACGCGCTTCGTGCTGCCTTCGCGGATGGCCTTCACGTCGCGGCTTTCCTGCAGCAGCTCGCGGCTCACGTTGAGTGGCAGGTCGGCCGAGTCGATCACACCCTTGACGAAGCGCAGGTAGACGGGCATCAGCGCCTCGGCGTCGTCCATGATGAAGACTCGCTTCACGTAGAGCTTGACGCCACCCCGCTTGTCGCGGTTCCAGAGGTCGAACGGCGCCTTGGCCGGCACGTACAGCAGCTGCGTGTACTCGCTGCGGCCCTCGACCCGGTTGTGGGTGTAGGCCAGCGGCGCTTCGCTGTCATAGCTGAGCTGCTTGTAGAAGTCCTGGTACTCGGCGTCGGTAACCTCGCTCTTGCTGCGCGCCCACAAGGCCGCGGCCTTGTTCACGGGCTCCCATTCGTCCTTGACGACTTGCTCGTTCTTCTCCGAATCCCACTCTTCCTTCTGCATCAGGATCGGCAGCGAGATGTGGTCGGAGTACTTGGAGATGATCGACTTCAGCTTCCAGGTGCGCAAAAAGTCTTCTTCACCTTCGCGCAGGTGCAGGATCACGTCGGTGCCACGTTCGGGCCGATCGATCGCCTCGACCTCGAAGTCACCCGTGCCCTCGCTGCTCCAGCGCACACCTTGCGCCGGGTCGAGGCCGGCGCGGCGCGACTCCACCGTGATGCGGTCGGCGACGATGAATCCCGAGTAGAAACCGACGCCGAACTGGCCGATCAGGTTGGCATCCTTCTTTTGGTCGCCCTCGAGCCGGGCCACGAACTCGCGCGTGCCGCTCTTGGCGATCGTGCCGAGGTGAGCGATCGCTTCGTCGGCGCTCATGCCGATGCCGTTGTCGCGGATCGTCAGGGTCTTGGCTTCGGCGTCGACGAGGACGCGCACTTCCAGATTCGGCGTGTCTTCGAACAGGGTGTTGTCGTCGAGTGCCTCGAAACGCAGCTTGTCGCAGGCATCCGACGCGTTGGAGACGAGCTCGCGCAGGAAGATCTCCTTGTTGGAGTAGAGCGAGTGGGTGACGAGGTGCAGGATCTGCTTGACTTCGGCCTGGAAGGAATGGGTGTGTTTTTTCATGGGCAGGATTGTGCGGGCTGCCGGCGCGCTTTCAAGGCCTGTCGCGTCCTTCGACCACTGTGGGTCCGGCCCCGCCCGGCGCTTGTACAGTGGCAACGTCCCCAACCTGTCCCGCCCGCAAGGGAGCCCGGCCCTGAAAATACCCACCGCCCTGATCACCGGCGCGTCCTCCGGCATCGGCGAGGCGCTGGCGCGCTGTTTCGCCGCGGGGGGCTACCGGCTCGTGCTGGTCGCGCGCGGCGAAGCCAAGCTCAGGGCGCTGGCGGGCCAGCTAACGGCCGAGTTCGGCGTCCAGGCCGCCGTGCACGCGGCCGATCTGTCCCAGCCTGCGGCGGCGGCCCTGCTCGCTGCCGCGTTGCGGCGCAAGCGCATCGCGGTGGACGTGCTGGTCAACAACGCCGGCGTGCTGGAGCAAGGGCCGTTTGCCGCGATGGCCGCCGAGCGGCACCAGGCGCTGATCGACCTCAACGTGTCCGGCCTGACCGCGATGCTGGGCCACTTTGTGCCGCCGATGCTGCGGCGCGGCCAGGGCCGGGTGCTGAACGTGGCCTCGATCGCCGCGTTCCAGCCGGTTCCCACGCTCGCCACCTACGCCGCGACCAAGGCGTACGTGCTGTCGTTGACCGAGACACTGGCCGAGGAACTGGCCGGCACCGGGGTCACGGTGACCGCGCTGTGTCCCGGGATCACGGCCACGACCATGCTCACGAAGGCGACGGCGGCCAACCCACAGCTGGCGCAATTGCCCCGCATGATGGTGAGCGAGGTCGACGCCGTGGCGCGCGAAGGCTACCGCGCCTGCCTGGCGGGGGAGGTCATCAGCGTGCCGGGGGCACTGAACCAGGCGCTCGTGGTGGGCGGCCGGATCGCACCACGGTGGCTCGTCAGGCGTGTCGCCGGGGCCGCCGCCCGCTCACAACGCAAGGCTCCGCGATGAAAGTCTGCGTCGTCGGCGCGGGCGCGATCGGCGGCCTGTTCGCGAGCTGGCTCGCCACCCGGCTGGCGCCCGCCGAGTTGGCCCTGAGTGCCCTCGCACGCGGCAGCACATTGCAGGCCCTGCGCACGGGCGGCTTCGCCTACAGCAGCGCGACGACGCCGGACGTGCCGGCCCGGTCTATCCCCGTGCAGGCGAGCGACGATGCGGACGATTTGGGACCGCAAGACCTGGTCATCGTCGCCCTCAAGGGCCCTGCGCTGGCAGCGGTGGCCCCGGCCGTGAACCAGCTGTGCGGGCCCGATACACCCGTGCTGGTGGCGATGAACGGCGTACCGTGGTGGTACTTCGACGGCTCGACCGGCGCGTGCGCCGGCCTGCGCCTGGAGTCGGTCGACCCCGGCGGGGCGATCCGTGCGCAGATCCCGACACGCAGCGTCATCGGCTGCGTGGTGCACCTCAGCAGCACGTCGCCGGCACCCGGCGCGGTGCACCACGTAAACGGCGACGGCCTGATCATCGGCGAGCCCGACGGCGCCCCGAGCGAGCGCCTGGCGCAACTGGGCGACCTGCTCTCGCGGGCCGGCTTCACCGTCACACACTCGCACTGCATCCAGCGCGACATCTGGTTCAAGCTGTGGGGCAACATGACGATGAACCCGGTCTCGGCGCTCACCGGCGCCACCTGCGACCGCGTGCTCGACGACCCGCTGGTGCGCGCTTTCATCGCCCGCGTGATGACCGAGGCCCAGGCGATCGGCACACGCTTCGGCGTCGAGATCGACCAGACACCAGAGCAGCGCCACGCCATCACACGTAAGCTGGGCGCCTTCAAGACCTCGATGTTGCAGGATCTGGAAGCGGGGCGAGCGCTCGAGATCGACGCGCTGGTGGGCGCGGTGCGCGAAATCGGCCAGCACCTGCAGTTGCAGACACCGAACATCGACACGCTGCTCGGCCTGGTGCGGCTGATGGCGCGCAGCCGTGGGCTGTACCCTGCGTAACTGGGGCCTTCGCGGTACAATGAAGGGTTCGGCAATCGATGCTGCCCCCAAGCGGCCATCTCGATCCAACGCCAGGCGCCCCTTGAGGGCCGCCTTCGCTTGAGGCCAGCGCCTGTCGCCATCGGGCGCGCCGAACGAGATCGAACCCGTGCCGGTCATGCCTTCGGGCTGCCGGCCCTTCTTGCCTTTGAGTAGACACAGACGCAACACCACGTGCGCAACCACCGTATCCATGATCCAGTCCCAGACCACCGCCGTGTCGGTGGGCAAGTACCTTGTTTCGCCGCTCAGCAAGCGGCGCGCCGACGGCCGCTTTGCGGCCTCGGTGTCCATCCGCAGCGGCCGCGGCAGCAGCACACACGACCGTGTGTTGCGCCTGACCCCCAGTTTCGCCACCCAGGCCGAGGCGATGCGCTACGCCCAGCGTGAAGGCCTGATCTGGGTCCACGACCCTGCCTCGCGTTAACCTCCCACCCACCCGAAAGACTCCGCCGATGGCCAAAGAAGAACTGATCGAGATGAACGGCATGGTGACCGAAGTGCTGCCCGACTCGCGCTACCGCGTGACGCTGGACAACGGCCACGTGCTCGTGGCGTACACCTCGGGCAAGATGCGCAAGCACCACATCCGGATCCTGGCCGGCGACCCGGTGTCGCTGGAGCTGTCGCCCTACGATCTGTCCAAGGGGCGCATCACCTTCCGCCACCTCGGCCGCGGCCCGGCTCCGTCATCGCCGGCACGCCGCTGATTCCCGCCCGCCCTGGCACTCGCGGAGTGCGTGCTTGAAAGCGTACGAGACCCCCGCGGTCGAACTGCACCAGGCTTTCGACCGCCAGCGCGCCGCCTTCGCAGCCCAACCGTTCCCCGATTGGGCGCAGCGGGCGACGCGCCTGCAACGTGTCCAGGCATTGCTCCAGCAGCATGAAACAGCCCTGGTCCAAGCGATCGACCAGGACTTCGCCGGCCGCCCATCGATCGAGACCGAACTCGCCGAGATCTGGCCCAGCCTGGAAGAGACCAAGTCGGCGCTGCGCCACGGCGAACGCTGGATGAAGGCGCGCCGCGCCGGCGTCGGCAAGTGGTTCCTGCCCGCGCGGGCGCAGATCCTGCCGCAGCCGCTGGGCGTCGTCGGCATCATCGTGCCCTGGAACTACCCGCTCTACCTGGCGATCGGGCCGCTGGTCGCTGCGCTGGCGGCAGGCAACCGGGTGATGCTCAAGCTGTCGGAGTTCACGCCGGCTTACAGCGCGCTGATGAAGGCGCTCGTCGCGCGGGCATTCGGCGCCGACGAGGTCTGCGTCGTCACCGGTGACGCCGAGGTCGCGGCGCAGTTCAGCGCGCTGCCCTTCGACCACCTGCTCTTCACCGGCTCGACCGCGGTCGGGCGCCGGGTGATGGCCGCGGCGGCGCCCCACCTCACCCCGGTGACGCTGGAACTCGGCGGCAAGTCGCCTGCCGTCATCACGCCCGGCTACCCGCTCGCACACGCGGTGGAACGCATCCTCGTCGGCAAGCTGCTCAACGCCGGCCAGACCTGCATCGCCCCCGACTACGTCCTGCTGCCGCGCGACCAGCTCGAGCCCTTCATCGCCCAAGCGCGGCGCACGGCGCAGCGGCTGTACCCCGGCGGACTGGCCGACGCCAACTTCTGCAGCATCGCCAACCCGCGCCAGTACAAGCGCGTCGCGGGCTACGTCGACGAAACAGCCGCCCGCGGGGGACGCGTCGAAACGCTGTTCACGGGGCCTGCGCGCGACGATGCACGCCATCGCCTCGGCGCAATGCTGCTCGTCGACCCGCCCGCCGATGTCACCGCGATGCAGGACGAAATCTTCGGCCCCTTGCTGCCGTTGCTGCCCTACGACTGCGTTGAGGATGCGCTGGCGCACATCAACGCCCGGCCGCGCCCGCTCGCGCTCTACTGGTTCGACCACGACCGTGCGCGCACCGACCACGCACTGCGCCACACCCATGCCGGCGGCGTGACCCTGAACGACACGCTGCTGCACGTGGCGCAGGACACGCTCCCCTTCGGCGGTGTCGGCGCCTCGGGCATGGGCCACTACCACGGGCAGTGGGGCTTCGACACCTTCAGCGCGCGCAAGCCGGTGTTCCGCCAGGCGCGGCTCAACGGCATGGGACTCTTCACACCACCCTACGGCGCCGCGATGCGCCGCCTGCTCGGCTGGATGAAGCGCTTCTGACGGGCGCCTTCGGCGCGGGCAGCGCAGGCGGCGCCGGCCGCCTGACGGCGGTCCTGGAGGTGGCCGACTTCGGCTTCGCCGGCTGCGAGCGTGTCGCGCCGCCGAGCTTGGCCTTGATCCAAGCCACCACGTCCGGCGGCAGGTTCTTGCGCTGCGTGTCACCGATGTCGTAATAGAGCGCGTAGATCTCGGCAAACAGCTCGGCCGGACTCATCGTGGCATAGGTGTCGGGCATCTTGTTGTTGACGAGGTCGAGCGCGTCCTCGTTGATGCACATCAGCATCCCGTACCAGAAGTTGATTGCAAAGGCCTTGCCGTTGGCGCGGTACCAGTTCGCGTTGTTCGCGTACCAGTTGGCGCCGCTGCGTTCGAAGGCCAGGCGCGGGCCGAACTCGGTGGCGCGCCAGGGGCTGCCGAGCGGCGCGTTCGGCGTCACGGTCGGGCCCCACTCCTCACTCGGGCCGACGGCCTGGCGCAGCAGCGCCCGGACCTGCGTCTTCTGCGTCGCGTTCAGCCCCGCGTAGCCCGCACCCGGCCCCATCTGCGCAATCCAGTCGTCGATGCCCTGCGGGTTGGCCGGGAACATCGTGAAGCCGAAGCGGCTCCAGAGCCAGCCGTCGACCAGCGCCTGGTTGGCCTCGTGCACGGCGTGGCCCACCTCGTGGCGCAAGGTGTCCTCGAAGCTTTCCTTGTGCGCCAGCAGCGACGCGCCGATCTCGATCTCCATCGTGCTCGGCGAATAGAAGCCGCCGCTGCCGTGGCCGAGGTCGATCTCGGCGAGCTTGGAGTTGCCTTCGACATGCGTGTCGGGCAGGTTCTTCAGCAGGCGCCACAGCGTGTCGATGTCGTTCTTGTTGTCGTTGCGGTACCAGGTGTCTTCCAGCGCGAGCCCGAAGCGGATCTCGAACAACTGGTCCTGCAACTTCTGCAGGCCCTGTTTCTTGACCCAGGTAAAAAGTTTGCGCAGGTCGGTCTTGGCCTGGCCCGAGAGCGCACTGCCGCGTGGCAGGCGCTCGAGCAACAGCTTGAACGCAGCGCCGTTGACGGCCGGCTTCTTTCCCTTTGCCAGTGCCAGCACCAGCACGTGCAGTTCGGCCACCGCGTCCTGCGCCGGCAGGAAACGGCGGAAGTTGACCCAGTGGTCGCCCGCCGGCGGCAGCTTGTAGAGGTCGTGTTTCTTCATCGTGCCCGACCACGCCTTCATGACCTTGGTGTCGTCGCAGAACACCTCGGGCGTGGCATACATGACGTGAAAGGCCTTGGGCGAATGGTCGTACTCGGCGCGAAAACGCGCCCCCTGGGCATCGACCTGATCCAGCGACAAACGCAGCCGCTCGCGCGTGAGCAGCACCGGGTGGTCGTGCACGACCGCGGCCTTCATCAGTTCGACCGCCCGGTCGTCGAGGTTGGCGTCCAGCGCAATCAGTTTTTCGCGCAACTCTTCGGTGCCGAAGACGACACGGATCTGGTGCGCACGCCCGCGCATCTCTTTGGGCAGCACCTGGAGCATGCGGTCGAGCTGTTCAGAAGCGCCTACGTAGCGGAAGCGCTCGCGCGGCGGGTGCACCAACAGCGCCTGGCCCCGCGCGAGGTCGAGGTACATGAAGGACTTCTCGATCTGCAGGCTCGTGCCGCCGGCGCCCGAGGACGTGATGCAATGCAGCGTGCGGTCGAGCACACGCTGGCGCCAGCTCGGCGTGCGCTGCACGTTGAGGCAATCGGCCAGCGTGGCCACGTGGCGCTGGCCGTTGCGGTCGGTGACTTCATAGGGGTGCATCAGGCTCATGGCGGGTTCCTTGCAGGGGTGGTCCGGGCAGTTTGGTCCCCCGTCGGCGGCGCACGGAATCCCTAGCCCCGGCGCGCGTCCATCTGGCAAACCCGCCTTGCTCAGGCCCGCTTGCTCACGCATGCTGGAATGCTTCTCTTGACGACGATCTGGCAAGGGCACACCATGCATGCAACGCTGAAGTACACCCTGGGCTCGTTGGTCGCGGCGCTGGTCGCCACCGGCTGTGCGAACCGCGGCGCGGAGGTCACCACCGCCTTGCCGCCGATGCCATACCCGGCCGACAACCCGACTTCGCCGGCCAAGGTGGCGCTCGGCGCGCAACTCTTCGTCGACAAGCGCCTGTCGGGCAGCGGGCAGATGGCCTGCCAGGGCTGCCACTACCGCGAGCTCGGCTGGACCGATGCGCTGCCCTTGTCCAAACGCGACGACGGCCAGACCAACACCCGCCACACGCCCTCGCTCTACAACGTGGGGCACCAGAGCACCTGGTACTGGGACGGCCGCGCCGCCACGCTCGAAGGCCAGACGCTCGCGGCCTGGCGCAACCAGATGGGCGCCGACCCGGCCAAGGTCGCCGCGGCGTTGAACGCCGTGCCGGGCTACGCAAGCCAGTTCCAGGTCGTCTACGGCGCGCCGGCCTCGGCCGACAACATCGTCAAGAGCCTGACCACTTACCTGCGCACCAAGAACAGCGACAACGCACCCTGGGATCGCTACGAGCGTGGTGACAACCGTGCCGTCTCGGCCGACGCCGTCGCGGGGCAGAAGCTGTTCATGGGCAAGGGCGGTTGTGTCACCTGCCACGCGCCGCCGCTGTATGGCAACAGCACCTTCTTCAACATCGGCCTCGAGGCCGGCAAGGCCAAGCCCGACATCGGCCGCCTCAACGTGAGCAAGAACGAGGCCGACACCAGCGCCTTCAAGACACCGTCGTTGCGTTCGGTGGCGCTGGGTGCACCCTACTTCCACGACGGCAGCCGCGCCACGTTGGCCGAAGCGGTGCGCTACATGGCGGGTGGCGGCGGCGACGACCCGAAGAAGTCGCCGCTGCTCCAGCCCACCGGCCTCAGCGAGCCCGAGATTGCGCAGGTGGTGGAGTTCCTGAAGACCCTCACCAGCACCGAGCCCTGGCAGGCGCCGAAACTGCCGTGACCGAGCTGCAGCAGATTCGCTACGTGCGTCTGGGCACGCGCGACCTCGGCGCGGCCGACCGCTTTGCACGCGAGGTCGTCGGGCTGGAACTGGCTCGCTCGGAACAAGGCGCGCGCTATTACCGCAGCGACGAGCGTGACCACACCCTCGTCTATTTCGAAGGCGACCCGAGCGACCACACCGTCGGCTTCGAACTCGCCGACGCCGATGCGCTGGAGGCGGCGGCCGCGTCCCTCTCCAACGCCGGCTTCGCGGTCCAGGCCGGCAGCAAACAAGCCTGCGAGCAACGCCAGGTGCGCAGCTTCGTGAACTTCCGCGACCTCACGGGCAATTCGATCGACCTCGTCGTGCGGCCGCACCACAGCGGGCGGCGTCACTTCCCGTCGCGCGACGCCCGCATCACCGGCTTCAGCCACATCGGCCTGTGTAGCACCGACGCACCACGCGACGAGCGGTTCTGGACCGGGCTGCTCGGCGCGCGTGTCAGCGACCGCATCGGCGACGCCGCGCTGCTGCGCATCGACGAGGTGCACCACACCGTCGCGCTGTTCCCGACCACGCGCGTCGGCGTGCAGCACATCAACCACCAGGTCGCCAGCATCGACGACGTGATGCGCGCCTG
>DATDER010000109.1:0-7966 GCA_036523095.1 Rubrivivax sp. | reverse complement strand
TGACGAGCCTGCGTTTGCGCGCGGCCGGGGTGGCATCACCACCGACCTGGGCCACCGAGTCCGCGGCGCAGGCGCAGCGCATCGTGATGCGCGAAAGCGCCGCCGGCCACGCGCTGGTGCTGAAGCCGCTGTTCGGCTCGCAGGGCAAGGGCCTGCAGCGTGTCGGCTGGGTCGGCGGCGTGCACGTGCCGCTGCCAGTGCTGGACGATGGCCTGGGTGGGCTGGCCTACCTGCAGCGTTTCATCGCCGCCCCCCAGTCGCCGGGCTTCGACTGGCGCGTGCTCGTCGTTGGCGGCCGCGCGGTGGCGGCGATGCGCCGCGTGAGCGAACATTGGATCCACAACATCGCGCAAGGCGCCTGCTCGGCGCCGGTCGAACTGACGCCGGCGCTGGCCGGCCCAGCCGAGGAAGCGGCGCGCGCGCTGGAAATGGACTACGCGGGGGTCGACCTGATGCCCGCCCGAGGCGGCGAGACTCAGGTCCTCGAGGTCAACGGCGTTGCCGCCTGGCAAGGTCTTCAGCGGGTGACCCCTTTCAACATCGCGCGCGCCATCGTCGACGACTTGTTCGACCGCAAGCTCGCGCTGGCCGGCCGCTCGATGCAGGCGTGACTCCGCGCGAAGCCTTCCTGCGCGCTTGCACGCTCGATGTGGTGGTGCGCAAACCCGGTAACGTCAGCCTGGACGCGCCGGGCCATGGCATGCACGCGGCGCAGTTCATCGCCAGCGCAGAGGTTGCGGCCGACGCCCTCTGCCAGCCTGGTGCGACGGTAGGCCGGCGCATCGAAGCCGCGGTGGTCGCGACACGCGCGACGGTGGGCTGCAACACCAACCTGGGCATCCTGCTGCTGTGCGCGCCGATCGCCTGCGCCGCTGAAGCGGAGCATGCCGAGTTGCGCCCAGCCCTCGAGGCCGTGCTGGCCCGCTTGACGCGCGACGACGCCGCGGCAGCCTTCCGCGCCATCGCACTCGCCCAGCCCGCCGGGCTGGGCACCGCGCCGAGTCAGGACGTACACGACGCGCCGAGCGTAGACCTGCGGGCCGCGATGGCGCTGGCGGCCGAACGCGACCGCATAGCACGCCAGTATCGCGACGGCTTTGCGGAACTGTTCGACTTGGCGCAGCCAACCCTGCCATCCGGGTTTTCACTGCCTTCGTCGGTGTCGCTGTCGTCGGGCGAGCGGCCCGATGCCGCCACGGTGGCTGCCGTGCAAGCGTTGTACCTGCTGTTTCTGAGCACGCGGCCCGATTCACACATTGTTCGAAAACACGGCGAGGCCGTGGCACAGAATGTCATGAGCGCGGCGCAGCGCTGGCGCGAACGCGGCGCTGACGCGCCGGCGCTGGACGCCGACCCGGCGTTCGCCGCCTGGGACGCCGCGCTCAAGGCCAGCGGCGTGAACCCGGGCACGACGGCCGATCTGACCGTGGCCACCTTGATGCTGGCCGGGCTGGCGCCGTCACGCCGACCGTGATGGCACGGATCGTGATATCTCCGGCAAGCGCTGGCCGTTCGGCCCGTGTATGAACGCCCTCGAACGTCTAAAGGAGATAACCAGACCATGGCAAAAATTGATCGCATGCTCGTCGGCGAGTCGCTTGTCGGGGACGGCAACGAAGTTGCCCACATCGACCTCCTGATCGGACCGCGCGGCAGCCCGGCCGAAACCGCGTTCGCCAATGCACTCGTCAACAACAAGGACGGTTTCACTTCGCTGCTGGCCGTGGTGGCGCCCAACCTGCTGACCAAGCCCGCGACCGTGATGTTCAACAAGGTCACGATAAAGGGCGCAAAACAGGCGGTGCAGATGTTCGGCCCGGCGCAACGCGCTGTCGCGATGGCGGTCGCCGATTGTGTCGAGGACGGCACGATCCCGGCCGACGAGGCCGACAACCTTTTCGTCTGTGTCGGCGTCTTCATCCACTGGCTCGCGGCCGACGACAAGAAGATCCAGGACTACAACTACCAGGCGGTCAAGGAGTCGATCAAGCGCGCCGTGGCCGGCACGCCGACGGCGGCGGAAGTGGTCGCCAAGAAGGGCTCGGCGGCGCACCCGTTCGCCGCCAACTGAAAGGCTGCAGGCGCCGCTGCATGGGCCCCGGGCTCAGGCGGCGCCGGCTTCAGCGGCTGCCTGGCACCATCCCGCTGGCCAGCAAGTGCAGCACCGCTGCGCTGCGGCCTTGCGGCTGATGCCGCTCCGCGTGGCGTTCGATCTGCACGCCCAGGGCCTTGACATCCTCGAACTTGTTCGGCTTGGCCACCCTCACGCGCACCCACGCCGCGCCAAACTCGTCCAGCAGGATGTCGGCCACCGCTTCGGCAAAGGCCTCGAGCAGCTGAAGCCGGTGCTCGGCGAGCAGTCGGTGCAGCCGATCGCGCACGAGCGAATAGTCGATGGTGTCGGCGATGCGGTCGGTGTCGCATGCACGTGCATGCGGAACCCCGGCCTGCACGTCGATGACCAGCGGCTGGGGCCGGTCGAACTCACCGGCATGGATGCCAATGATGGTGTCACCGCGCAGGCCTTCGATGAAGATGAGGTCCATCGGCGTGGGCGCCGGCTCGGCAAGGGTGCGTGTACTGGGATTCAATCCATACTCCTGATCGGGTTCGACAGCGCGAGAATGGCGCTCGGCAGAGGTTGCAAGTTGTAAGCCAGGGGCCCGGGTGTTTCCGGGTGCGGTGGCAGGGCGACAGGGCCAGAATCGCCGAGGGTTCCGGAACCTTGACGGCTGTGGTCTGCACGAGCCTGCCTTCGGAGAATCGTATGTCACTGATGCTGGCGGGCCGTAATGGGCATGCTGACCGGGTTCTGGACGTTGTGCGCAATGGCCTGGCCCACAACTGCGACGATGTCGTGGCGCGGTCGTGGAGCCGTTGCCTCGACGAATACCGCCTGCACCCGGACAAGCCGCGCAGTCCGTCCATCCTCGACCGCGAAGCGCTCGAGGCCCGCTTCGCCAGCCGCGCCGATGTCATCGAGTGCGCACGTTACGAGATGACCACGCTGTACCAGCAGCTGGCCGACACCGAGAGCGCGGTCGTGCTGACCGACCGAGATGGTGTCATCGTGCACATGGTGTCGTCGCCCGAATTCGCCGCCGAAGTGGCGCCGCTGGGATTGCGATGCGGTGGCGTCTGGGGGGAGACCGAAGCGGGCACCAACGGCATGGGCACCTGCCTGGCAGCCGGCGGGCCGGTGTCGATCCGCCGTGAAGACCATTTCTACAGCCAGTTCACGCAGCTCACCTGTTCGGCTGTGCCGGTCTACGACCCGGGAGGCGTGATCGTCGGCGTGCTCGACGTCACCAGCCGCTCCAGTCTGATGCAGCAGCACCTGCTGGTATTGCTGGGCATGACGGCGCGCATGGTCGAGAACCGGCTCATCGACAAGCAGTTCAGCAACGCCCATCCGCTGCACTTCCACAGCCGCCCCGAATTCGTCTACACGCTGCACGAAGGCAAGCTTGCGGTCGACGACGACGGCCGCATCCTGGCGGCCAACCGCAGTGCGCTGTTCCAGCTCGGCCTGCAGTCGATGGACGAAGTGCGCTCGCGCCGCATCGAGGATCTGTTCCAGACCTCGCTCGAAGACATGCTGCAACGAAGCCTGTCGTCGTCGTTCCACCCGGTCGTGACCTACCGCGCCAACGCCGCGCTGCGTTTTTTCGCCGTGGCCCGTCGCCCGGCCCTGGTCGCGTCGCAGGTTGGGCGCTCGGTGTCGGTGCCGGTGCCGGCGGCGCAGTCGGTGGCGATGGCGGCGCTTCCGACCGTTCCGGCACGATCGCGACCTGTCGGGGCCCCCGCGGGGGCCGCCACCGGCGCCAGCACCTTCAGGGACCCGCGCCTGCTGGCCCATCTCGAAACCGCGCGCCGTGTCATCGCACGCGAGACGCCCGTGCTGCTGTGCGGTGAGACCGGTTCGGGCAAAGAGGTCTTCGCGCGCGCGGTGCACGACAGCAGTCCGCATGCCGGCGGTGCTTTCGTGGCCGTCAACTGCGCCAGCCTGCCCGAGACGCTCATCGAGTCCGAGCTCTTCGGCTACCGCGCCGGCGCCTTCACCGGCGCGCAGCGCAACGGCCGCCGCGGCAAGATCCTGCAGGCCGACGGCGGCACGCTGTTCCTCGACGAGATCGCCGACATGCCGCTCGAGTTGCAGGCGCGGCTGTTGCGTGTGTTGGACGAACGATTGGTCACGCCGCTGGGTACCGAGGAGACGCACGCTGTCGACTTCCAGCTCATCAGCGCCAGCCACGAGCACCTTCCGGCGTTGGTGCGCGAAGGGCGCTTCCGCGAGGACCTCTATTACCGCCTCGCCGGCATCGAGCTGCAACTGCCGCCGCTGCGCGATCGCAGCGACAAGCGCGAGCTGATCCGCGCGGTGCTGGCGTCCGAGGCCGGTGGCGAGGGCACGTTGAGTCCCGAAGCCGACCGCCTGCTGATGGACCATGCATGGCCCGGCAACATTCGCCAGCTGCGCCATGTGCTGCGCAGCGCAGCGGCGCTGGCCGACGGCAAGCCGATCACGCGTGAACACCTGCCGTCGCTGACCGCCGTCGCACGCACGGCGCCGGCACCGGGCCGGGCTCCAGCGGGCGGCGATCATGGCGGGGAGGACGACAAGCCGGTTCCGACGAAACTCAACCCGATCCAGGCCAACGAGCGCGCGGCGCTGGTGCAAATGCTCGAGCAGCACCGTTGGAACGTGAGCAATGTCGCCAAGGCGCTCGATGTCAGCCGCAACACGCTATACCGCAAGCTCCACAAGCTCCACATCGAGATCTCGCACCCCGAGTGACGCTGCGCCTGTCGACGACGACAACGCGGCGTTGCCTGATGCGGCGCCGCGTTCGCGTTTTGCCTGGTGCATCACCGGCTCGGGCCACGGCCTGGACGAATGCATCGTGCTGGCGGGTCGGTTGCCGCGGGTCGACCTCTTCCTGTCGGCTGCTGGCGAAGAGGTGCTGGAGATCTACAAGCTCCATATCGGGGAGCTGAAACCGCGCTTTCGCGTCTTCCGCGACAAGACGGCCAGCGGCGTGCCGGTGGGCATGCTCTACGACGATGTCTATCACACCGTGATCGTGGCACCGGCAACGAGCAACACGGTGGCCAAGTGCGCCTTCGGCATCAGTGACTCGCTGCCGACGAACATGTTCGCGCAGGCGGGCAAGCTGGGCATCCCGGGCATCGTGTTTGCTTGCGACACCGAACCGGTGGTGGTGACGAAGTCGCCGCACGACTGGGTCACGCTGCGGCCGCGGCGCATCGAACTGGACAACGTCGAACGTCTGCGTGCAATCGACTTCTGCCAGGTCGTGTGCTCGCCGGCCGAACTCGAAGCCGCACTCGACTTCCGCCTGAAGCAACTCTCGATGACATGGAACACATCGTCTTCCTGACCGGCCATCTCGCGTTGCCGAGTCTCGAGCGACTGCTGCAAGGCCTGTCCGACGCCCCCTTCACCTGGGAACTGCGCGACGTCGGGTTGCAGGTGGCGGCGCTGATGACGGGCGAGATGATCCGGCGCCGCGTCGCGCGGCCGGTGCGGGCCGACCGCATCATCGTGCCGGGGCGCTGCCGGGGCGATCTCGAAGTGCTGTCGCAGCACTTCGGCATCCCGGTCCAGCGCGGGCCGGAAGAGCTGAAGGACCTGCCGCGTTTCTTCAACCGCGAAGCCCAGGCGCTGACGCTGGACGACTACGCCGTTTCGGTCTTCGCCGAGATCGTCGATGCACCGCGGCTGACGGTGGCGCAGATCGTCGAACGCGGCCAACAGCTGGCGGCTGACGGCGCCAACGTCATCGACCTGGGCTGCCTGCCAGAAACCCCCTTCGGCCACCTTGCCGAATCGGTACAGGCGCTGAAGGCCTCGGGCTTGGCCGTCAGCGTCGACTCGGTCGATGTCGATGAGCTGCTGCGCGGGGGTCGCGCCGGCGCCGACTATCTGCTGAGCCTGACGCTGGACACCCTCTGGGTGGCCGACGAAGTCGCGGCAACGCCGGTACTGATTCCGCGTGTTCCCAGCGACGAGGACTCGCTGCACGAGGCGGTCCGGGTGATGCAGCAGCGTGGCCGGCGCTTCCTGGCCGACGCCATCCTGGATCCGATCCCTTTCGGATTCACCGCGTCCATCGTGCGCTACCAGCGGCTGCGCGAACGTTTCCCCGACATCGCCCTGATGATGGGTGTCGGCAACCTCACCGAGCTGACCGAGGCCGACACCAGCGGCATCAACGCCTTGCTCTTCGGCATCTGCGCCGAACTCGACGTGGCGGCCGTGCTGACGACCCAGGTGAGCGCCCATGCACGACGTGCCGTGCGCGAGGCCGACTGGGCGCGTCGCATCATGCACGCGGCACGGCGCCATCGGATGTTGCCCAAAGGCTTGAGCGACCAGCTGCTAACGGTGCACGACAAGCACCCGTTCACCGACACGCCGGAGGAGATCAGCGCCACCGCTGCGGCCGTGCGAGACCCCAACTTTCGCGTCCAGGTGTCGGCGCTGGGCCTGCATGTCTACAACCGCGACGGCATGCGCCTGGGGCAGGGTGCGTTCGAGCTCTGGCCGCAACTCGGGCTGCAGGCCGATGCCAGCCACGCTTTCTACATGGGCGTTGAACTGGCCCACGCCGAGATCGCCTGGCGCCTCGGCAAGCGCTATGTGCAGGACGAGGCCCTGGACTGGGGCTGCGCGGTCGAGACCGCGCCGTCCGCCACTGACGCCTGGTGTGCGCCGGGAACGACGCTGGCGACGCGGGTGACGGGTCGCGCGCGCAACGTCAAGGAGGCGGTGGCCGATGAATGACGTGATCTACGAAACCGTCGTCACCAGCGTGTCAACCGACGGCACGCCGCATGTGGCGCCGATGGGCGTTCGCTACCAGCAAGGCCACGTCATCCTGATGCCCTTCAAGCCGTCGATCACCCACGACAACATCGTCGCCAGCGGGTTTGCCGTATTGAACATCGTCGTCGACACACGCGTCTTCGCCGGCTGCGTCACCGGCCGCCGCGACTGGCCGGTCCTGCCGGCCGAGCGCATCCCTGGCCTGCGCCTGAAGGCGGCGCTGGGCCACGTCGAGCTGCGCCTGGCCGATCGAAGCGACGACGTACAGCGCCCGCGGCTGCGCATGGCCAGGGTGCACGAGGTGCAGCACGCGCCCTTCGTCGGCTTCAACCGCGCGCAGGGCGCGGTGCTGGAGGGTGCGGTGCTGGTGAGCCGCCTGCACATGCTGGCGCCGGCCAAGATCGACAACGAGATGGCCTACCTGCAGATCGCCATCGACAAGACCGCCGGCCCCGAAGAACACGAAGCCTGGGGCTGGCTCAACGAAGCCGTGGCGCGCCACCGGAAAGAACCCGCATGACGAAGATCCTGGTCAGCGTGCGCAACGTGGCCGAGGCGCTGGAGGCTGCCGCCGGCGGCGCCGACTTCATCGACCTGAAGGAGCCGCGTGCCGGGGCGCTGGGCGGCCTGCCGCTCGACACGATCAGCGCCATCGTGGCCGCGCTGCGGCGCAGTGGCTGCACGCTGCCGGTCAGCGCCACCGTCGGCGACCTGCCGGCGTTGCCGCTGGCGCCCGTGCTGGCGCACGTGGAGGCGGTGGCCGCCTGCGGCGTCGACTACGTCAAGGTTGGCATCGAGCGCGGCCCGGGCGCGGCGCCGCTGCTGCGGGCGCTGGCGGTCTGCGGCGCCGCGGTCGTGCCGGTCTTCATTGCCGACCACGGCCTCGATGCCGAAGACCTGAGGCTGGCCTGCGGCCTCGGCTTTCCCGGCTTGATGGTTGACACCGCCGACAAGCAGGCGGGCAGCCTGTTCGACGTGATGACACCCGCCGAGCTGCGCCGCTTCCTGCAAGCCGCGCGCGCGGCCGGTGCGATGGCCGGCCTGGCCGGCGCGCTGCGACTGCAGCACTTGCCAGCGCTCTACGAACTGGCGCCCGACTTCGCGGGTTTCCGCTCG
>DATDER010000108.1:0-16039 GCA_036523095.1 Rubrivivax sp. | reverse complement strand
TGAATATCAAACAGCAGCCAGTTAAGCCTGATGACCATAGCGAGGTGGTCCCACTCCTTCCCATCCCGAACAGGACAGTGAAACGCCTCAGCGCCGATGATAGTGCGGGTTCCCGTGTGAAAGTAGGACATTGTCAGGCTACTATCTAAAAAGGCCCAACTCGAAAGAGTTGGGCCTTTTGCATTTGAACCGGGATTCTGCTGTCGCCACCGTCATGGCCTACCGTTCTACTTAACCTCCCGCAAAGAGTTCTCGTGCAACTACTCGCTCGCGATCCGCGATCGACTCCAGCAGGACGTCCGCATCCGGTAGCGCGCCGAAAGTTTCGAAGCCAACCTGCAGGAAACGATGTAACGCGGCCAATCCAAGCAGTGCCGCCGGCCCCCGCATCGCGCGAAGCGATTGACGCAGCAAAAGCTTGCGGGTGTGGCGCCACAGTTCTGCCCCGACATCCAGTGTCAGCTGCACTTGCTGCTCCCGCAGCAGAGCTTCCCCCGTCGCACGCCATGCACGTGCATAGCTCTGTTCGTCGATCGGTAATGCGTCGATCTGCCTCGCCATTCGCGTGTCCAAGGACTCGGACAGCGCGTGCAGTTCGCTTACGGTGCGGACCGTGCGCACCAATTCTGCAGGGAATAAGCGGATCAGTGCCGGGACGATGCGGGCGAACTGCTTGTCACGCTCAACGAAGTCGCTCGGGCCGTACAAATCGTCGAGAAAGAACTGGACCGCAGCGCCATAGCCGGGCTGATGAAGCAGATCGCGGTACGTGTTTGCAAAACGTGCGTGCTGGAAGCGCTTGATGGCCGTGACCCGCTGCTGTAATCGAGGATCGGAAGCCCGAGTCGTGCGTTCGGCGTCTACCGTAGCCAGGTGAGCAAGAATCTGTTGGCCATCTTGGTTCATCAGCGAAGTCGGGCGGCCCCGAACAAGCGTTCGCCAGGCAACACAGTGCCAGCCGCGATCTCGGGTAACGAGCGTACGACGGCATAGTCGCTGGTGAAATCCGGCGCCGTGGCCTCGAACAGCTGCTGAAACGAGTCGATGACGAAGTAGGTTGATTGGAAGGTGTCAATCTTGTAGCGGCTGCGCATCAGTCTGCGGAGGTCGAAAGCAACCCGCTGCGGTTCTGGTGACGTGACGCTGTGACGCAATTCGCCGGCGGACGAGAGAATCCCCGCACCGTACGCGCGCACTCCCTGTGGTGTGTCGATGAGCCCGAATTCCACCGTGTACCAATAGAGACGCGCCAGCAGTTCGCAGGCGCCTAGTCGGCTCGCCTTCAGCCCGCCGCGGCCGTAGGCCTGCATGTAGTCGGCAAAGGTGGGGTTGAACAGCAGCGGCACGTGCCCGAACAGGTCGTGGAAGACATCGGGCTCGACCACGTAATCGAACTCGTGCGGCTGGCGGATCCAGTCGGTGACGGGAAAGCGCCGTTCGGCCAGCAGGGCGAAGAAGGCTTCCTCAGGGATGAGCCCGGGCACACCGACGATCTGCCACCCGGTGGCTTTCATCAGACGCCGAGACACTTCATCAAAGCGCGGGATGCGTTCCGGTGTACCCAGTTCCTGCACCGTGTCGATGAACGTGCTGCACGCCAACCCGGGCAACTGTGCGACCTGGCGCGCGTGGAGGCGCCGATAGGTCTCGTGGTCGGCCTCGCTGTACTGCGCGTAGCCCTGATCGCAGGTGTAGTCGCTGCGCGCGCGGGCGTAGTCCCCGCGCGGGGGCCGGTCGCCAGTGCCGTAGGTCACCGGCGCGGCGCCAGCATTCACGCGTTTCATGATTTTGCCAACACCCCGCGGCGCATCTGGTCGAGCTCGATGCTCTCGAACAGCGCCTTGAAGTTGCCTTCGCCGAAGCCCTGGTCGCCCTTGCGCTGGATGAACTCGAAGAAGATCGGGCCAAGCTGGTTTTCACTGAAGATCTGGAGCAGCAACGCGCCGGCCTTGCCGTCGACCAGCACCTTGTGCGCCTTCAGCTCGGCTAGGTTCTCGCCGTGTCCCGGAATGCGCTTGTCGACCAGCTCGTAATAGGTGTCGATGGTGTCGAGCAGCGTGATGCCGCTGCTTTGCAGCGCGTGCACGGTCTTGAAGAGGTCGCTGCTGCCGAGCGCGATGTGCTGGATGCCCTCGCCGCGGTACTTGTCCAGGTACTCCTGGATCTGCCCGGCCTTTTCGTTGCCCTCTTCGTTGATGGGGATGCGGATCTTGCCGCACGGGCTCGTCATGGCCTTGCTCTTGACCCCGGTCACCTGCCCTTCGATGTCGAAGTAGCGGATCTCACGGAAGTTGAACAAGCGCTCGTAGAACTCGCTCCACTCGGCCATCCGGCCGCGGTGCACGTTGTGCGTGAGGTGGTCGATGTAGGTCAGACCGTGGCCGGGTGGGTTGAGACTGGCACCCGAGTCCTTGTTGAGGGGCTCGAAGTCGACGTCGAAGAAGCTGATGTTGCCGATGTCGCCGTCTTTCGCGCCGCCTTTGCCGCGCCACTGGTCGACGAGGTAGATCAGCGAGTCGCCAATGCCCTTGATGGCCGGGATGTTCAGTTCGCCCGGGCCGGCCGTGCCGGCGTAGGCCCAGGCGCCGAGCGACTGCGCGCGTGCGTAAGCCTGGCGGGCATCCTGGACGCGGAACGCGATGGCGCAGATGCTGGGCCCGTGCAGGCGCGCAAAACGCTGTGCAAAGGAGTCGGGCTCGGCGTTGACGATGAAGTTGATGCCGCCCTGCCGGTGCAGCACGACGTTCTTGTGGCGGTGTTTGGCGATTGCGCTGAAGCCCATGCGCTCGAACAACTGCCCCATCGCCTTCGGGTCAGGCGCCGCGTACTCGATGAATTCGAATCCGTCGGTGCCCATCGGGTTGTCCCATCCAGTGGCTTGCATCGGCTGTCTCCTGCGAAGGCCCAAACCGTATGGTGACCGGAGCGCAGGGTGGGGGCAAGCGTTACCAGCCGTTGATTTCGCGCAACAGCTTTGTTGTCGGGTCGACTCCCAACTGCAGCAACTCGGCGATCTCGTGCACGTCGTCGGGCAGCGCCGCGTTGTCCCAGCCCACGGCGCTGTGGCGTGCGACACGGATGGCGAGAAGCACGTTGCGCACTTGCGCCGAGTCGTTGTGCTGGTGGACGTCGGTGATCTGCACCAGCAGTGCCGGCAGCCGCCAGGCCTGCATCAGCGCATGTTGCAACGCTGTCAACTCCACGCCCAGGACCTCGTGCTGCACATCGGCCGAACGCAGCGTGCTGTCGGCCTGTTGGCGGCGCTCGATCTCGAGCATCGCGTCCGGCGCGTCAAGCCACAGCAGCAGCTCGGCAAAGTCGTGCAGCAGCGCCGCCTCGTGCAGCACGGCAGCGTCGTGGTCGAGCCGGTGCACCGCGAAGCCGATCGCAAAGTTGGCCGCGCGGTGGGCGCGCCGCAGGACACGCCTGAAGCCTTCCAGCGCCTCGGGGCGGCCGCTGAGTCGGGCTTCGACCGTCGGTTGCGGGCCGAAGGCGTTGAAAAACGGCGTGATGCCCAGCATCACGAGGCAGGCGGTCACGGTCTCGGCGTCACTGCCGTCTCGCCCCTGCCGCAACCGGCCGACATGCGCCAGCAGCTTCAGCGTCATCAGGGGGTCGCAAGAGATCGTTTCCGCCAGCAAGTGCGCGTCGACCGCTTCCTCGTTCTGGCGCCAGCCTTCCAGTGCGTCGGCAGTCGACGCCAGCACCGGCAGAGCGGCGGGGTCGAAACACGCCGCCCACGCCGCGAGCCCGCGGGGCGCGCGGTCGATCCTGGCGTTGGCGGGGGCTGTGATTTCGGTCATCGTGCGATTCAGCTCGTCACGTCCGGTATCGGCGCTGCGGTGCGGGGCTTGAGCCGGCTGTCTCCCCGGGGCAGCTTTCGGCAAGGTGCCATTACAGGGGACTCCGCGGCAGCTGCCGCGGAGTCCGACACGGGCAAATCAGCGCCGTGTCACTGCGTGAACGGCGCGTTCTGCGCTCGCCTGCATCGTCGTGCCCGCGTCGGACGCCCGCGTGACTGCGGCGACGACACGCTCGGTGCATCGGTGGCGCAACGCCGTTCCGTGCACACGGTCGCACACCGCCATGGCACGCTGGTTGTCCGCCGTGGCGGCCAGCCACGGCATCTGCGCGGCGTCGCCAAAGAGGGCGACCACGCCGCCGAGGAGCGCGGCGGTGAGTGCCGCGGCAAGCAGCAGGCGCTGCACCAGTGCCTCTGCTCTTGTCGGTTTCGGTTCCATGTCGATCTCCTCGAAAGGAATGAAAGGGGGTTGAAAAGGGGGTGGGCGTGCTTCGGGGCTCATAACCGTGTCACCCCATGCAACACGCCGACGCGATGGCCGTCGACGTAGAGCGCACCCTCCGGCGCGCCGGCCTCGGCGTAGAACTCGAGCACGGGCTCGCCGGAAGGCCTGGCCCGGGTCGCGACGCGCAAGCGCGTTGCCAGCCGCGCCAACAGCACGCTTGCAGTGCGCAGCACATCGGCGGCCGCTTCGCGCCTGCGCTCCGCGGGCATCGCCGTGGTGGACTGCAACGTCCAGTGATCTGTCTTCATCATGATGGGTCTCCTTGCGTCAGCTCATGCGCTGGCGTTCTGCAGGTCGTTCAACTCGTTGCGCAGGTGGCGCGCCATGGTCTGGCGGGCACTTGCTTCACCCCGGCGATGGCTGCCGGCCCGCCGGTGCAGGCTGGGCGCCACGAGGTGATTGCGTGGTTTGGGGGGGCTGAAGATCAGTGGCTTCATCGGGGTCTCTCCTTCGGCTTCAAAAATGCCGGCACAAACAACTCGGCCCGGGTGCTTGCGCTGCCCGGGCCGTGGAGAGGAGGAGAAACCTCTTCGAAACGAGGCTTCAGTACCTTCCAGGGTCGGGTGCAGCGCCAGCGCCCATGCCAGCAATGCGCTGCGCAACCGGCATGGCCGTCAGCGAGTGGGCGGTGGTCAACAGGGCTTGGAACATCAGGACTCCAGGTGCTTGGGGCGGCTCACCGCAGTGCGGTGAATCGGGCTTCGTCTCGCTTCCAGACAACACTCGCGGCCGGATCCAAAACTTGCGCGAATGATAAACGAATCATTATCTTGCGCAAGTGATGTTGCCCCCTAGATCAAGGGGGGCGTGCCGAATGCAGCACTCACTTACGCCGCTTGAGCGGCGCGACGCCCTTTTGACTCTGTTGCCACAGCGCATGCACATCGGTGGGCTCGGGCGCGGTGGGCGCGACGGGTGGCGGCGACAGCACTTCACCCAGCAGGTCGAGCAGGCGACTGCGCGCACGCTGCGGATGGCGCCGGTAGTAACTCAACACCAGGCCTACGATGAAGCGCTCGTCGTCGTTGCGCGGGTCGCTGCTGGTGTCGGGCGCGTCATGCGCCGTGATCGGGACCTGTTGCGCCAGGCGGGGTGTGTCACGCGTGTCGTGCGGCAGGTCCATCCAGCCCGCAGGCTTGCGGCAGCGGGTCTCGAACTGGCGTGCGAGGCGCTCGCCAATCTGGCGCGCGCGGCTCTTGATCTGGCTCCAGTAGCTGGGCTGGATCAACACCTGCTCGGCGAAGCGGCGCTCGAGTCCGCGCAGCGTCGCGGCGTCGGCATTCTTCACCGTCTGCTGCACGAATTCATCGAACAAGGCGAGCGCGTTATCGAATCGAATCTGCGCCAGGTCGGGGGGTTGGGAGCCGGGAGGCAGCATGGGCGGATGATAAAGGTCCGTTCACGCCGTTGGCAGCGCGGGGCCTGCGCCGTACCATGGCTGGCATGCACACCGGTATGGACTCCGGCAACAGCACCCTGCGCGAAATCAGCTTGCCCAATGGCGAGGAGGTGCCTGCGCTCGGCCTCGGCACCTGGCGCTACGGCGAGTCCACGTCGAGCGCCAAAGCCGAAGAGTCGGCGCTGCGCCTGGCGCTGGAGATCGGCTACCGCGTCTTCGACAGCGCCGAGATGTACGGCGCCGGCGGCGCCGAGACCGTGCTCGGCCGCGCGCTGCACCAGGCACTGAGCGGCGGGATCGCACGCGAGAAGCTCTTCGTCGTTTCGAAGGTGCTGCCCGAGAACGCCAGCACCGCGGGCGTACTGGCGGCCTGCGAGCGCAGCCTGCGGCGACTGCAGCTCGACCGCATCGACCTCTACCTCCTGCACTGGCGTGGCGACGTGCCCTTGAAGGACACCGTCGAAGGTTTCGAGATCCTGCAGCAGCGCGGTTGGATCCGGCACTGGGGCGTGAGCAACTTCGACCTCGACGACCTGCGCGAGCTGCACGCCTGCCCGGGCGGTGCGGCCTGCAGCACGAACCAGGTCTGGTACTCGCTCGGCGAGCGCGGCCCGGAGTTCGAGCTGCTGCCCTGGCAGCGCCTGCACCAGATCCCGCTGATGGCGTACAGCCCGATCGACCAGGGTGAACTGGTCGACCACCCGGCGCTGCATTCGGTGGCGCAGCGCCACGCGGCGACGCCCGCGCAAGTGGCGCTGGCCTGGGTGCTGGCGCAGCCGGGCGTGATGGCGATCCCGAAGGCGGTGCAAGGCGTGCACCTGCGCCACAACTGGCAGGCGACCCGCCTGCAGCTGGGGGCGGCGGACCACAGCGAACTCGACCGCGCGTTTGCACCGCCGGCGCGAAAACGGCGGCTGGCGATGCGATGAACAGCCTGAGGGGAGCGCCATGAACCGGATCAGGTCCTTGCGGGTGGCTGCCGCGATGATCGCCGTGGCCGTCTCTGCCGCCCATGCCGCCGAGCGCGCGGTCGAGAAGCAGCTGGTCGTCAACGCGACGCTCGACCAGGCCTGGGACGCCTGGACCACACGAGCCGGCATCACGAGTTTCTTCGCCCCCGACGCCAGGATCGAGGCGCGTGTCGGCGGCCCGTTCGAGATCTACATCGATCCCGGCGCGCCCGCCGGCAGCAAGGGCGCCGACGACATGCGTTTCCTGGCCCTGCAACCCAAGAAGATGATCTCCTTCGACTGGAACGCGCCGCCGCACCTGCCCGAGGCACGCGCACAGCGCACTTTCGTGACCGTGCGTTTCGAGCCCGTGACCGACAAGACCACCCGGGTCATGCTGCACCACACCGGCTGGGGTGACGGCGGCGAGTGGGACCAGGCGTACGCCTATTTCGACCGCGCCTGGGGCGGCGTGCTGGCCAACCTGGGCAAGCGCTTCGACCAGGGACCACGCGACTGGACGGCGTGGTTGCAGCAGCTCGATCAGTACCGCGCCGCCGAGGCGGCGAAGAAGGCGGCCGCCGCCCCAGCGAAGTGATCGGCGTGCTGGTCAGCGCCCCGCAGGTCGGTTGAAGATCAGCGCGCGCCCAGCGTCCGCCAGGTGCTTGCAGCCCGTGAGCGCCATCGCGATCTCGAGTTCGTCGCGCAGCAGCCTCAGCGCGTGGGCGGCACCCGGGGCGCCGGCGGCGCCGAGCGCGAACAACAGCGGCCGGCCGACGAGCACGGCGCGCGCGCCGAGCGCGCAGGCCTTGAGCACGTCGGTGCCACGCTGGATCCCGCCGTCCACCAGCAGCGGCAGCGCGCTGCCCACGGCGTCGGCGATGCGAGGCAAGGCGTCGGCCGTGGTGATCGTGGTGTCGAGCGTGCGTCCGCCGTGGTTGGACACCCCGATCCCGTCCACGCCCTGGCGCGCCGCCTCGCGTGCGTCGTCGGCGTGCAGCACCCCCTTCAGCAGCAGCGGCAATCGTGTCGTGCCACGCAGCCACTCGATGTCGTCCCAGGTCGCGGCGTGCCGTAGCAGGCCGTCGAAGAGACTCTTGCCGGCGTTTTTCGGGGCGAGTGGAGCGCCCGCCAGGTTGACGGCCGAGACACCGGGCGGCAGGCGGAAGCGCGCGCGCCGTTCGCGGTCGCGCGCACCGCCCGTCGGCGCGTCGACCGTGAGCACGATCGCCTCGAATCCGGCGGCCTCGGCACGCTGCACCAGTGCACGCGTGAATCCGCGGTCGGGTTGCAGGTAGAGCTGGAACCACAGCGGCCCGCGGTCGGCGTCGCCGCGCATCACACGTGCCACGTCTTCCATCGGCGTGCTCGCCTGCGCGCTGAGCACCAGGCCCGCCGACTGGGCCGCCGCCGCGAGCGCGAGCGCGACCTCGCCGTCGGCGTGGACCAGGCGCTGATAGGCCATCGGCGCGACGAGCATCGGGTGCGCGAGCGTGCGGCCGAGCAGTTCGACCCGCGTGTCGCCGCCCGCGAGGGGCCGCAGCACGCGCGGGTGCAGTCGCAGCGCGTCCCAGGCGCTGCGGTTTTCGCGCTGCGTGATCTCGTCGCCTGCGCCGCCGGCCACGTAGCTCCAGGCGTTGTCGTCCAGCCGGGTGCGCGCCAGCGCCTCGTAGTCGGCCAGGTTGATTGCAGGGCTCATGTCTCGGCCCACAGCCGCAGCAGGTTGTGGTATGTGCCGGTCAACGCCACCGCCTCGGCGCTTTCGCCGTGGGCCTGGCGCAGGCGCAGCAGCGCCATGTCCATGTCGAAGAGCAGGCGGCGCTGTTCGTCGCTGCGCACGATGCTCTCGACCCAGAAGAAGCTCGCGAAACGTTCGCCGCGGGTCACCGGCTCGACCCGGTGCACGCTGCCGCCCGGGTAGAGCACCGCATCCCCGGCCGCGAACTTGGCGCGGGTCGCGCCGACCCCGCCTTCGATCACGAGTTCGCCGCCGTCGTATTCGGCCGGGTCGTTGAGGAAGACCGTGCATGACAGGTCGCTGCGGATGCCCTGGCCGGTCTGCGGGTGGCGGCGGATCGCCTGGTCGACGTGGTTGCCGTAGGTGTTGGCAGTGCCGCCGTAGCGATTGAACATCGGCGGCAGCACCCGCTTGGGCAGCGCCGCGGAGAAGAAGAGCGCGTGGCGCTCGACCGCGCCGAGAACAATCGCCTGCAAGGCGCGCGCGGGCTCGCTGCCGCTTTCGACCTGCCGATTCCGTTTGACGCTCGCGGATTGGGTGCCTGCGGTTTCGCGGCCGTCGATCCACGGGGCCCGCTCGAGCAGCGAGCGGGTCCGTGAGAGTTCGTCGCTAGCGAGCAGCCCGGGAATGTGCAGCATGCGGGCGATCAGGTCAGAACGTGACGGCGGTGGTGAGCTGCACCGTGCGCGGCTTGCCCGCGATGTAATGGCCGCGGTACAGCACATCGGCGTAGAGCTCGTCGGTCACGTTCGTGAGGTTGAGCTTGAACAGCACGTTACCGGTGTTGTACTCGGCCATCAGGTCGCCGGTGACGAAGCTGGGTGCGACGATCGTGCTTTGCAACGGCCGGTCGCTGCTGCGTGCATTCAAACCGGCGCCGAGTCGAAGCTTGGGCGTCAGCTGGTAGGTGGTCCAGATCGTGCCCGAATGGCGCGGCGTCAGGCCGGGGCGTTCGCCGACCATTTCGCCCTGCAGCAGTGTGGAGCCGTCAGAGGCGCCGACGTCGATCTCGGCGTCAGGGATCCAGGCGTAGGAGCCGTAGATCTCCCAGCCGCGGGCGAGGCGCCCGGAGATGTCGACTTCGAGGCCGGCTGCATGGCGCTTGCCCGACAGCAGGTAGTTGGTCGGGGTGACCGACTCCTCGTCGCGATTGCGCTCGTTGTACTTCTCCGAGTAGAACAGCGCCAGGCGCATCGTGGCCGCGCCGCTTTCCGAGTCGAGCTTCGCGCCCAGCTCGAAGTTGCGGCTGCGCTCGGGTGGTGTGTTCGAGCCGAGCGCGTCGTACTGGTAGGTGTCGCCCGAGGTGTTGAACGAGTCGCCGTACGAGACGTGGAAGGTCTGCAGTGGCGTAGGCTGGTACATCACGCCGAAACGTTTGCTCGGGAGCGAGTCTGTGCGCTCCCGCTCGGCGGTAAGTTCGCCGAAGTCGGCGTCGGCAGTCGAATAGGTCCGGTACTTGCCTTCGAACCGGTCCCAGCGCAGCCCGACGATCGCCTTCCACTCCGGCGTGAACTGGATCAGGTCCTGGGCATAGACGCCGATGGCGGTCGACTCGAAGTGGCGGTTCTTGTTGATGATGCGCAGCGACTCGTCGATCCAGGCGCCGTCGTTCGGGGTGCCCACGAACGTGTTCGGCTTGATGAGGGGGCCGCTCGGCGGGTTGGCGGCGGCAAAGGCGGTGAAGTCGTCCTGGTTGAGGTCGATGCCGGCGAGCAAGGAGTGGCCCCAGCCGAAGGCATTGAACTTCTTGTCGTAGTCGCTCTGGAACGACAGCGTCTCGAGGTTCATGACCTTGGCCTGCACGCCGTTGCCGTTGGCACGCCGCAGCACGGTGTCGTCGCCGAAGTTGTCCTGCGTGATGGCGATGCCGCCGGGCTGCATCGCAGCCGGTGCGATGCGCACCGTGCTCGCACGTTGATCGCGTTCGTAGCGGGCGGTGCGCAGGCGCGTGGTGAGCTCGCTCCGGTCGGCAAAGCGGTGGATGTAGCCGAAGGTGCCCATGGTCGCCGAACCCAGGTTCACGTCGCTGGCCATGCCGTAATACGCGCTTGGCTCGACCGGAATCATCTCGCCCTCGAGCCAGGGCATGCCGTAGTTGATGCCATTGTTGTTGTCGAGGTAGTACGCGCTGACGAGGAACTCGTCGGCGGTGCCGATGCCCCAGCGCAAGCTCGGCGCGACGCCGCGCTTGCTGATCCTGGCGCCGTGGTTGTCACCCTCGTTGGCCATCGCATTGAGGCGGAATGCCGCTGTCTCGCCGGTCACGATGTTGAGGTCGGCGGTGCCGCGAAGGTAGTTGTCGCTGCCGAGCGTGAGCGCAACTTCGTTCTGCTGGAACAGGCGCGGCAGCTTGCTCACCTGGTTCACCGCACCGCCGGTCGATCCGCGACCGAAGAGCATCGAGGCCGAGCCGCGCAGCACTTCGACACGGTCCCAGTTGAAGCTGTCGCGCTCGTAGTAGGCCGGGTCGCGGATGCCGTCGAGGAAGATGTCGCCCGAGCCCTGGAGCGAGAAGCCGCGCAGCCGGATGTCCTCTTCACCGCCCTCGGCGGCGAGGAAGGAGATGCCGGCGGTGTTGCGCAGCACGTCCTTCAGGGTGTCGAGGTTGCGGTCGTCGATCAGGCGTTCGGTGACCACCGTCACCGACTGCGGTATGTCACGCAGCTCTTGTTTGCCCTTGCCGAGGGTCGTCGTCGTGGCCTGGTACGACTCCTTGCCGGTGGGCTCCGCGCTGGCCTTGGCGCGCACCACCGGCATCAAGGTTTCCTGCGCCAAGGCGGTCGGTGCTTCGGGCGTGGTCTGCGCCAGTGCGGGGCCGGCAAGGCCGAATCCGGCAGCGATGGCGCCCAGTGGCAGCAAGGCGTGGGGGCGTGGGGGCGGAGATTTTCGTTTCATGCTGCGGTTCGCGTCCTGTGGTGTCGAAAGTCGTCCACGGGACCCGCTGGCGGCGGCTGGCCGGGTCACTGAGGGGGGAAGGGGAAACCAGTGCTGCGGTGGCGGTACCGCTTTCAGCGTCGATCGGGCTCGGTCACGAAAGCGACCTTGTGCAGGCCGGCCTTGGCAGCGTCGGCCAGCGTCTGGGCCACCGCGCGGTAGGCGACCGACTGGTCGGCACGCAAGTGGATCTCGGGCTGCGGCTGGCGCTGGCCCTGCTCGGCAAGACGACGCGCAGCGTCTTCGCGCGTGACGGGCTCGCCGTTCCAGAAACGCTGGCCCGCGGCGTCGATGCCGAAGTCGATCTTGTCGGGCTTGAGTTCGTTCGGCTGCGAACTCGCCTGCGGCAGCTCCAGCTTGATCGCGTGGGTGAGCAAGGGCGCGGTGATGATGAAGATCACCAGCAGCACCAGCATGACGTCGATCAGCGGCACCATGTTGATCTGGGCCATCGGCGCGCCGCCGCGTTTGTCGTCGAAGGAGGCGAAGGCCATCTCGGGGCTCCTCAGGCCGCGGCCGACTGGAGCGGACGCACGACCTTTTCGGCCTGGCGCGCGGCGGCGCCGGGCGCCCGGCCCAGCGTGAGGAAGCTGTGCAGCTCGAAGGCAAAGGCGTCGAGCCGGCCTGCGACGACACGGTTGCTGCGCGTGAACGCGTTGTAGGCGACCACCGCGGGGATCGCGACCGCGAGGCCGAGGCCGGTCATGATCAGCGCCTCACCCACCGGGCCGGCCACCTTGTCCAGCGTGCCGGCGCCGCTCATGCCGATCGCGACGAGTGCGTGGTAGATGCCCCAGACGGTGCCGAAAAGGCCCACGAACGGCGCCGTGGCGCCCACGGTCGCGAGCGTCGTGAGCCCGCTTTCCAGGCGCATGGTTTCTTCATCGAGAACCTTCTTGATCGTGCGCACGACGTAGTCGCCGGCGCTGCCGGCTTCGGCCAGCCGTGTGCTGCCGTGGCGCGCGTGGTGCGCCTGGGCGTGCAGCGCGTTCGCACTCAGGTGCGAGAAGGGGTCGTGTGCACCGTTCGCCACCAGCTCCTGCCGGACTTCGTCGAGCGAGCGCGCGTTCCAGAATAGCGACAGGAAAGCGCTCGCGCGCCGGCGCTGGCGCAAGACGGTGAAGCCCTTCAGGGCGATGAGCGCCCAGGAGGCGATTGACATCAGAAAGAGGATCGCCAGGATCGTCCTGCCGACGGTGTCGCTCTGCGCGAGCAAGTGCGCGACGCCGAAGTTGGGGATGTTGGGGTGCATGGAAATCGTCACTCCTGTTTCGGCTTCATTCGATGTCGTATTGCAGCGGTGCGGTCACGATCCATTCGATCGGCTGGCCGTCTTCGGTCTGCGGCTTGAAGCGGGCCTGGCGCATCGCCTCCTGGGCCTGCTGGTCCAGGCGGGCAAAGCCTGAGCCGCGCTGCAAGCTGATCTGCTGCGGGCTGCCGTCGCGCCCGACCCGGACCCGCAGCCAGACGGTGCCGGACTCGCGCAGCCGGCGTGAGGCCATCGGCACTTCGACCGGCGGCAGCACGGTGTAGGCCACCGAGGTCATCGGCAGCACGCGGGGCGCGGCCGGCGGCGGCGGGGCGGGCGGGGCCGGGGGCGCGGGCGGGGCCTCCATCGGCGCGCGTGCGGTCACCAACGCCGGTTCGGGCTCGGCGACCGGCACGGTCAAGGTCGGCGAAGGGGCAGTCGGCGGCCGCTTCACCGCGATCACCGGGCGCGGCTGCGGCCTCGGGACGGGCTTCGCTGTCGGCGGCGCCGGCGTCTCAGGGAGGATGAACTCGATCAGCGTCGGCGCCGTGTCGCGCACCGCACCGCGCACCGCCGCGACTTGCAGCAGCGCCCACAGGCTGATCAGGTGAGCACCCGCGATCATCAGCCAGACGACGATCGCTTCCGACCGGATGCGCGGTTCGTCACGGTCGCTGACCAGAACATCGAGCGTGCGCTCACTGTCAGTTCTAGAACCGGTGTCTGCAGCTCCGCTATGAATGCGGCGCAAACCCGGCCGCTCGGCTGTTGCAAACATGTCGCCGCATCATAAGTGCAAATAGCAATGATTCGTACTTAGATGTTTGCTCGGCACAACATCTCTCGCTCGATCGGGGCTCCCCGGGGAGGCACCCATCCCCCGGGGACGCGAAACTCAGCGAGGCGCTGCAGGCTTTTCGGCCGTGGCGATCTTCGGAGCCGTCTTGACGCTCGCCCACATCGTGACCGCGAGGATGGCGACCACGACGCCGAGCGACACCGCGACCGGGATCTTGAATACATCGATCAACATCATCTTGGTCCCGATGAACACCAGCACCACCGCCAGGCCGTAACTCAGCAGGTGGAACTTGGCGGCCACCGCTGCGAGCAGGAAGTACATCGCGCGCAGGCCCAGGATGGCGAAGATGTTGGACGTGAGCACGATGAACGGGTCGCTCGTGATCGCGAAGATGGCGGGGATCGAGTCGACCGCGAAGATCACGTCGGTCAGGCCCACGAGCGCGATCACGAGCAGCAGCGGGGTCGCGATCCGCTTGCCGTTCGCGACCGTGAAGAACCGCTCGCCGTCGAAGACCTTGCTCACCGGCAGCAGGCGGCGCAGCAGTTTCAGCGCCAGGTTGCTTTCAAGGTCGGATTCCTTGCCCGCCGCCCACCACATCTTCAGGCCGGTCAGCACCAGGAACGCGCCGAAGACGTAGAGCACCCAGTGGAACTGCGCGATCAGCCAAGAGCCGACCAGGATCATCACCGTCCGCAACACGATGGCTCCGATGATGCCGATCATCAGCACGCGCTTCTGGAACTCCGGCGGCACGGCGAAGTACGTGAAGATCATCAGGAAGACAAAGATGTTGTCCACCGCCAGGCTCTTCTCGATCAGGTAACCGGTCAGGAATTCGAGCGACTTGGTGTCCGCCAGTGCGGCCCCGTGGTCCTGGTAAACAGCCCACCAGAAGAGCGCGTTGAACGCAAAGCTCAGCGCGACCCAGGTGACCGACCACTGCATCGCCTCTTTCACCGAGACCGAATGGGCCCCCTGCTTCTTGAGCACGACGAAGTCGACCACCAGCGCCACGAGTACGGACGCGACAAAAAAGACCCACAGCCAGGTCGGCGCAACGGTGTCCATCGACACACTCCTCGAGAGTTGAGATGCGCCGAAAGGTCTTGCGGAAGGGGGTGCCTCCTGCGGTCCCGGGCCGGTGGCGGGCGCCAGCAGCCGTACTGACGGGGGGCCGCGGCAGCGGGCGCTGCGTGCTACTCCCCTTTCGACGGAGCGGATTCTGCCGGCGCCGCGAAAGCCCCTTGAGACGAAGGCCTAATCGTCGTCGCGCACCTTGTGCTGGCCCACCAATTGCGTCTGCACCTGCGGCGGCACCGCCTCGTAGTGCGACAGCTCCACCGTGTAGCGGCCCTGACCGCTGGTCATCGCGTTCAGGCGCGACTGGTAACCGGACAGCTCCGACATCGGCACCTGCCCTCGCACGACCATCGTGCCGATCGCGCCGTTGGCGGTGCCGCTGACGAGCCCGCGCTTGGCCGACAGGTCGCCGGCGATGTCGCCCATCGCGTGGTCGGGCGCGCTGATCTCGATGTGCACCACCGGCTCGAGCACGATCGGCCGGGCCTCGCGGATCGCCGCCAGGAAGGCCTTGCGCCCGGCGGTGGCGAAGGCGATGTCCTTGCTGTCGACGCTGTGATGCTTGCCGTCGTAGACCGTGACCTTGACGTCGACGACCGGGTAACCGGCGATGGCACCCTGCGCGAGCACCTCGCGCACGCCCTTTTCCACCGCGGGGATGTACTGCGACGGGATCGTGCCGCCCTTGACCTGGTCGGCGAACTCGAAGCCGGCCCCTCGTGGCAGGGGTTCGATGCGCAGGAAGACCTCGCCGAACTGCCCCGCGCCCCCGGTCTGCTTCTTGTGCCGGTGGTGGCCCTCGGCCGGGGCAGTGACGGTTTCGCGGTAGGCGATGCGCGGCGGGCGGGTGTCGACCTCGAAGCGGTACACGTCGCGCAGCCGCTCGAGCAGGATGCGCAGGTGCAGTTCGCCCAGGCCGTAGACGACGGTCTCGTTGGTCGTCGCCACGTGCTCGACCTTGAGGCAGGGGTCTTCGTCGACGAGCTTGGACAGAATCTCCCACATGCGCTGCTCGTCGCCATGGCGCTTGGGGCTGATCGCCAGGCCGTGCACCGGGCGCGGGAAGTCGAGCGCTTGGAGGTGGATGTGATCGTCTTCGGCCGCGTCGTGCAGCACGGCGTCGAAGCGGATCTCGTCGACCTTGGCCACCGCGACGATGTCGCCCGGCAGCGCGCGCGGCACTTCGACCAGCCCTTTGCCCTGCAGCAGGTAGAGATGGCTGGCCTTGAAGGGTTTGCGGCCGTCGCCAATGTAGAGCAGGCTGTCTTTCGTGACCGTGCCCTGCCAGACGCGGAAGATGCCCATGCGGCCGACATAAGGGTCGACCGTGACCTTGAAGACATGCGCCAGCACGTGCAGCGCCGGGTCGGGCTCGGCATGCATCGGTACCGCTTCGGCGCCTTCGCCTTTGAGGAAGTCCGGCGGGTTGGCCTCGGTCGGGTTGGGCAGCAGCTTGACGATCACGTCCAGCAGTTCGGCCACGCCGGCGCCGCTGCGTGCAGAGACAAAGCACACGGGGATCAGGTGCCCCTCACGCAGGGCTTGTTCGAGCGGCGCGTGCAGTTCGCTGGCGTCGA
>DATDER010000107.1:0-7433 GCA_036523095.1 Rubrivivax sp. | reverse complement strand
GCGAACCCGCACTCGGCAAAGACACCTTCGCTGCCGACCTGCCTGTCGCCGCCCGAATGCGACCGTCCCGAGGCGAAGGGGAAGCCCTCGACCAGCCCGGCCCCGTGCGTGGCCGCCAGCGCCGTGGCGTGGGCCAGCATCGCCCGCGTGATGCCGGCACGGCGCCGGTCACGGCGCACGAAGAAGCAGGGCACGAACCAGGTGGGCTCCACCACAGCCGCCACGTGACCCTTCAGAGTGGGCGTTCTGACCGCACGCGCGAAGCGCTGCTTTGGGCCCACTGCGCACCACGCCACCGGTTCACCGTCTTCGTAGGCGAGCAGGCCGAGCGGTTCGCTCGATTGCCGAGCCAAAGCCTCGAAACCGGCGCGGTTGCCCTGTGCGCCGGCAAGGTGGAAGTCCTTGACCGAGCCGATGAACCACATGCACCAGCAGGCGTGAGCCGAGGGGTCGGTGGCGAAGAGCCGTTCCAGGTCTTGCGCCAGGGCCGCGGCGAAAGGCCTGATCTGGAGGCGGGGGTTCAGCCCAGGCACGTCCATGTCGATGCGCTCTACATGTGCGAAAAGAACTCCGGCGCATGTTGCCAGCGCTCGTGCATGCCGTCGACATAGGTGATCGGGATACGCGACAAGGCTTCTTCACTGACGCCTTCAAGGCAGCCGATGTTGATGCCCACCATCTTGCCGCCCGGCGTGTCGTTGCCGACACCGAAGGCACGCACGCCGCAGTGCTTGCAGAAGAAGTGCTGGTTCTTGCGCGTGTTGAACAGGTACTCGGTCATCTCGTGCTCGCCGGCCAGGAGGCGGAACCCCTCCGGCTTGGCGACCGCGACCCAGAAGCGGTTGCGCCTGCAGATGCTGCAGTTGCAGCGGTAGCTGCTCGCGGCGAGGTCGAGGTCGGCCTCGAAGCGCACCGCGCCGCAGTGGCAGCTGCCGTGATAAGTCTTCAGCACCCCGGTGGTGGCGTCCGGCATCTTCGATCCCCGCTGTCTCGCAGCGGCAAGTCTAGACGCGGGAGCGCAACCAGCGAAGCTGGGCCACCAGACCGACCAGGAACAGCAGCAGCAGCACGCCGACGATCGGCTTCAACTCCGGCGCGTCGGCGTTGGGCAGCAGCGGCCGGCCGAGCGGCAGGCGCGTCAGCGTCTCGGTGAAGCCGGGGATCATGTGGAAGAACATGGTGGCCGAGTAGCAGATCGCCTGCACATAACGCGACCAGCGGCCGAAGCTGCCCTTGAGCGCCGCCAGCGTGCCGACCGCCAGCGCCAGCAGCGTGAGTATCGACAGCACGTGCGGCACACCGAAGCCGCCGTGCTGGAAGATGCCCAGGCCCGTCGCCGCCGTCAACGCCGTGGTCCAGAGGTAGGTGCGCCCCAGCGTGTTGTGCGCCGAGATTTCCTTGTCGCGCGCCAGGGCCCAGAACCCGGTCGCCACGGCGACCAGGCTGATCGCGGTATGAACAATTCCAAGCGGTGTCAGGCCCAGCATCGGAAGCTCCTCGAAGTGAAGGGAGTGAATCGACGCACCTGGCAAACGGCGCCCGCCAGACGCTGCGGGGCCTTAGCAGGAATTGAGCCGGGCCGCGTAGACGCGGTTCTCGTGCGACTCGCCCTCGAAGCTGAAGTGGGTGAGCCCGAAGTCCTGGTAGCCGCGTCGGGTGTAGAAGCCCAGCGCGCGGCGGTTGTGGACCCAGGGCGTGAGCCACAAGACCTGTGAACCGGCTTCGGCGGCCAGGCGCTCCGCCTCGGCCAGCAAGCGGGTGCCGACCTGCTGGCCGGTGAAGGGCTCCTGCACGTAAAGCCTCAGCAACTCCGATTGCGCGCCGCCCGGAACCAGCGCATGTGACGCCCCCAGCGTGAGCTGCGCAAAGCCGACGAGGTGCCCCGCCACCTCGGCCACAACGAGGCGGGTGTGCGGGTCAGCCAGGGCCTGCGTGAAGACCGGCTCCGAGTACCCCGACAACACCTCCCGGGCGATGGCAGGGCGGATGCCCTGCGTGGCGTAGGTGTCGAGAAACACCTGCATCGCCAGCACGGACAGGCACAGCGCGTCATCGGCGGCCGCCGGCCGCAAGGTCAGGCCCTGGGGTGGCGGCAGGCTCACTCGATGAAGGTCCAAGTGTCCGCTCCGTCGAAGCGCCTGACATTGACGCGCTGAAGCAATGCCGGGGGAAAGTTGTTCAGATTGACGCCATGTTGCCCGTGGCGTGCAGGATCGAGCGGCTCCCAATGGGTCGCACAGCCGCAGGTCCTGCAGCGAACGGTGCGGAGCGTGCGATCACCTTGTATGTACTCTTCGGTGTTCTCAGGATGACCATCGATCTGAACCGTACCGAATTCATAGTAGGCCCACACCGAGCCCAGGCGGCGGCAGAGTGAACAGTTGCACCGGGTTCCCTTCTCGGGCATCGCCGGCAGGCGCAGCTTCACTGCGCCGCAGTGGCAGGCGCCTTCGAGAAGTGTGTTGTCGTCCATGAGATTCTTCCGACTTCAATCTGTTGCGTTGGACGGCGCAATGTCGAAGTGCATCACGTCCTCTCGCGTTCCGAGCTTCGTGTACAGCGCGACTGCCGGTTCGTCCCCATGGTCTGCCTGCACGAAGATGACGTAGATGCCGCGCTCGGCGGCGAGATTCTGGAGGGTTTCGATGAGCGAAGTGGCCACACCCCTTCGTCTTTGGTCTTCAGCAACCGCGAGGTCGTAGATGTAGAACTCGCGTCGGGCCTGCTCGAACTTGGGCAGCACATAGCCGGCAAGGCCTCCGACGACGCTGGACTCTGAATAGGCCGCGATCGCGATGAAGGTATCGCTGGACAGCAGGCCCTGCAGGTAGGGGTCCGTCGGCTGTTTCGATACATACGTGTCCCGCTCGTCGAAGGCGTCTCCGAAGAGCGCCAGAACGGCGCGCATCGTGGCGACATCGCCGGCGCCCAGGACGCGCGTGCTGATGGACGGGCCGAGCGAAGGCTCAAGCATCACCGCGCCGCGCGGAACGCCTCGTGATCGTAGGTCGTGATCTCGTAGGGATTCCCGTCAGGGTCGCTGAAGTAGATGGACAGTGCGACCTGATGGTCCTCGAATTTCACCGTGATCTCGGGAAAGGCCGACAGGTGTGCCTGCCAGGCGCGCAGACCTTCCGCGCTGGTCCGCAGCGCGACGGTGGCCCGATTGTTTTGGCGCGGACGCTCGAACAGTGCGATGTGAACCGTGTTCGCCGAGTCCTGCAGCGTCAGCGGTCCGCCATCGGCAGCCCAGAACTCCAGCCCCGGGCTTCGGGAAAGACCCATGACCCGTGCGTACCAGGCTTCCGCGGCCTGGCGGTCCTGCACGAAAACGTGGATGTGATCGACACCGAGAAGGGATGGCGCCATCTGTAGCTCCCGCTGCGTTTGAGCTGACCGGACTGGTGCGGCAGGCTGGCATTTGGGCTAGGTTAGCCGACATACTTCCATGTCTCTGCGCCGTCCAGAAGCACGTTACCCAACTCTTCAGGGGCGAAATTCCTGGCATTGATCCCGGTCCAGGTCTTCTCATTTACTTCATGCTTTTTCCATTGCATGACACACCCACACGATTTACACCTGATGAATTTCTGGGTGTCAGGCCCCCAGCTATAACTGTCAGTTGCTCCGTCCGGGGCATGCAGCCGTACGTCACTGTCCTTGTAGTAAGCCCAAAGAACACCGTAGCGACGGCACATCGAACAATTGCAGTTTGTAAGAGTACGCGGCCGCCGAGGTATCTCGACACGGACTTTGCCGCAGTGACAAGTAGCAGAAAGCATCGCGGGCGCCCTTTCTTTGAGGCCTGTCTGAGTTCAGCGGCCCGCCGAAGGCGGTCCGCTGGAACGATGGGTTAGCCCGCACGCCGCTTACCCGACCGACGCGAGAAGCACAGGAAAGTAATTCCTACGACTACGTTTAGGCCGGCAAACGTGCCAACTAAAGCGGGAGTTAGATCGCCAAGCGTAACTAAACCGGCAGCCGACAGCGCCCACCCGAACGCAAGCCACGGTTGACAAGCAATGATGGCGAGAAAGCCATACATGCACATGTGCATGCAGTTCTCCGTAAACGCCAGGACGACCGTGACCAGCGATGCAACTATGAAAGCGACAAGTAGTTTCATGCGGGCTAACGTTATACATCCAGCATAGATGAAGCCGTATCCGGTTATGGGTGCAAGAGTGCTGGCGTATCCGGATACGGGCGTAACAGTCCTACCCCCGATACATCGCCTCGATCTGCTCCGCATACTTCGCATGCACCAGCTTGCGCTTGAGTTTCATCGTCGGCGTCAGCTCTTCGTCTTCCGCGCTCAGCTGCCGGTCGAGCAGGAAGAACTTCTTCACCTGCTCCACGCGCGCGAACTGCTTGTTGACGCGGTCGATCTCGCCCTGGATCAGCGCCTGCACTTCGGGCGCGCGGGTCAGGCTGGCGTAGTTGGAGAACGGGATGTCGTGGTCCTGCGCAAAACGTTCGACGTTTTCCTGGTCGATCATCACGATCACCGTCAGGTACGCGCGCTTGTCGCCCACCACCACCGCGTCGGTGATGTAGGGCGAGAACTTGAGTTCGTTCTCGATCTCGCTCGGCGTGATGTTCTTGCCGCCCGCGGTGATGATGATGTCCTTGAGCCGGTCGGTGATGCGGTAGTAGCCGTCGGTGTCCACCGTGCCCACGTCGCCGGTGTGCAGCCAGCCCTCGGCGTCGACCGTCTCGGCCGTCTTCTCGGGCTGGTTCAGGTAGCCCATGAAGACGTTGGGGCCGCGCACCAGGAGCTCACCCGTGGCCGGATCGAGCCGCACTTCGTTGTAGGCCGCGGCGGGGCCGATCGAACCCGGCTTCATCTTCGCCGCCGGCACGCCGGTGGAAGCACCGCACGATTCGGTCATGCCCCAGACCTCGAGCATCGGCACGCCCAGCGCGAGGTACCACTTCACCAGATCGGGTGAGATCGGCGCCGCGCCGGTGACGAGGTAACGCGCGCGGTGGATGCCGATCAGCTTGCGCACGTTGTTCAGCGCCAGCCAGCGCGCGATGCCGAAGCGTGCCTTCAGCCCCGCCGGCACCGGCTCGCCGGCCAGCACCTTGTCGGCCACCGCGTGGCCGACGCCGATGCTCCAGCCGTAGGCCGCCTGCTGCACCCGGCCCGATTCCTTGAGCGAGATCATGACGCCCGAGTAGAACTTCTCCCACACCCGCGGCACCGCGGTGAAGACGGTGGGTGCGATCTCGCGCACGTTCTCGGGGATCGTCTCGGGGTTCTCGACGAAGTTCAGCACCGAGCCGGTGTAGAGCGAGTGGTACTCGCCGCCCAGGCGTTCGGCCACGTGGCACAGCGGCAGGAAACACATGCGCTGGTCGTCCTCGCCCTGGCTTACCAGCTGGTTGTAGCCGCGCACGGTGTAGACCAGCCCGTGGTGGCTGTGCATCGCGCCCTTGGGCCGGCCGGTGGTGCCCGACGTGTAGATCAGGATCGCCAGGTCCTGCGGCCGGCTTTCGCGCGCGCTGTCGCGCACCGCCGTCGGCCGCTGCACGAGCAGCTCGCGGCCGCGTTCGCGCAGGCCGGCGAGGCTCATCACGCCCGGGTCGTCGAAGGTGCGCAGGCCCTTCATCTCGAAGACGACGATCCAGCGCAGTTGCGGGCATTGCGAACGTGCTTCGAGTGCCTTGTCGAGCTGCTCGTCGTCTTCGACGAAGAGCACGCTCGTGCCGGAGTCGGCGCACAGGTACTGCACCTGCGAAGCGGCGTCGGTGGGGTAGATGCCGCTCGAGACACCGCCGCAGCTCAGCACCGCCAGGTCGCACAGCACCCAGTCGACACGCGTGTTGGACAGGATCGACGCCGTGTGCCCACGCTCGAAGCCGAGTGTCATCAGCCCCGCCGCGATCTCGGCCACGGCCTGGCCGGTGTCGGCCCAGCTCAGGCTGCGCCAGATGCCGAGTTTCTTTTGCCGCAGCCAGGTCTTGGTGCCGCGCGCGTCCACCGCGTTCCAGAACATCGCGGGGATCGTGTCGCCCGCCATCACGACGTCGTCGCCGGCTTTCAAGGTGCTGAGGTCCCACAAATTCGACACGGCTTGCCTCTGCTCCTTCAGCGCCAGTTCTTCTTCTTCTTCCAGCGCCGCTCGCCGCGCACGCCGGTTTCTTTCATGCCGAGGTAGAACTCCTTGATGTCGTCCTTCTCGCGCAGCTTGTCGCAGCGGTCCTCCATCACGATGCGGCCGTTCTCGAGCACGTAACCGTAGTCGGCCGCGTTGAGCGCCATGTTGGCGTTCTGCTCCACGAGCAGGATCGTCGTGCCGCGCTCGCGGTTGATGCGCACGACGATCTCGAAGATCTCCTTCGTCAGCTTCGGGCTCAGGCCCAGGCTCGGCTCGTCGAGCAGGATCAACTCGGGCCGCGCCATCAGCGCGCGGCTGATCGACAGCATCTGCTGCTGCCCGCCCGAGAGCAGCCCGGCGTCCTGCGTGCTGCGTTCGCGCAGGATCGGGAAGTAGCCGTAGACCATCTCGATGTCCTGCGCGACGCCGTCGCGGTCGGCGCGGGTGTAGGCACCCATCAGCAGGTTGTCGCGCACGCTCAGCAGCGGGAAGACCTCGCGCCCCTCGGGCACGTGCGAGAGGCCCATGCGCACGATGAGCGCCGGGTCGCGTGCGGCGATCTGCTCGCCCTTGAACTCGATCGTGCCGCGGCGCGGGTCGATGATGCCGGAGATCGTCTTCAGGATCGTGCTCTTGCCGGCGCCGTTGGAGCCCAGCACGGTGGCGATCTCGCCGCGCCGCACACGCAGGCTCACGCCGCGGATCGCCTTGATCGGGCCGTAGGCGCTCTCGACGTTGGACAGCATGAGCAGAACGTTGTTGTCGTTCACGCCGTCCTCCGCAGCGAAGCCACGTCGTCGATCGAGCCGAGGTAGGCCTCGATCACACCCGGGTGCGCCTGCACTTCGCGCGGCGTGCCCAGCGCCAGCACCTCGCCCTGGTTGAGCGCGACGACTCGGTCACTCACCTTGGACACCAGCGTCATGTCGTGCTCGACCATCAGCACGGTGATGCCGAGCTCGCTGCGGATGTCGTCGATCCAGAACGCCATGTCGTCGGTCTCTTCGGGGTTGAGCCCGGAAGAAGGTTCGTCCAGCAGCAGCAGCTTCGGCTCGGTGGCGAGCGCGCGCGCCAGTTCGACCACCTTGCGCACGCCGTAGGGCAGCCCGGCGACCATCGTGTCGCGGTAGTGCTGCAGGTTGAGCAGATCGATCACCTGCTCGACCTTCTCGCGCGAGTCGATCTCGCAAGCACGCGCCTTGGCTGTGAAGAACAGCTCGCTCAGCAGCCCGGTCCGGCGGTGGCGGTGGCGCCCGATGAGCAGATTGTTCAGCACCGTGGCGTGCTCGAACAGCTCGATGTTCTGGAAGGTGCGCGCGATGCCGAGCG
>DATDER010000106.1:0-4383 GCA_036523095.1 Rubrivivax sp. | reverse complement strand
TTGCTCTTGCCTTCGAGTTTCAGCGGATAGGCGATGTTGTCGATCGTGCGCAACCACGGAAACATCGCCTCGCGGTAGTTCTGGAACACGTAGCCGATCTTGGTGTCCTTCAGCGACTTGCCGTCGAACAGGATCTCGCCGGCATCGATCGGGATCAGGCCGGCGATCATGTTGATCAGGGTCGACTTGCCGCAGCCGTTGGGGCCGAACACCGAGACGATGCGGTGCTTGGGGATGTCGAGGTCGAAGTTCTGGTACAGCGGCGCGCCGGCAAAGAACTTCGTCAGGCCGCGGATCGTGATCTCGGTGCCGGGCGGTCCGGGCACGAAGGGCGGCGGCGCCGTGTCCGGCGCGATCATCGGGTTGAGGACCGCGCTCATCTTCCGCTCCAGTGCACGATGCGTTTCTCGATCACCAGGAACAGTACGTTGAGCGCATAGCCCAGTGCGCCGGCCGACAGGATCGAGGCGTACATGTCGCGCACGTTCATGACCTGCTGCGAGTTGATGATGCGGTGGCCGAGGCCGTTCTCCGAGCCGATGAACATCTCGGCCACGATCACGATCACCAACGCCATCGAAACTGCGCTGCGCAGGCCGACGAAGCTCGGCTGCAGGCTTTCCCAGACCAGTACGTCCTTGAAGACCTGCCAGCGCGACGCGCCCATCACGCGGGCCGCCATCACGCGCTGCTTGCGCGCGTTGATGACGCCGTAGGCGCTATTGAAAAGCACGATCAGCAGCGCGCCGAAGGCCGCGATCGCGACCTTGTTGACATCCGACACACCGAAGATCATCAGGAACAGCGGGATCAGCGCCGACGATGGCGTCGAGCGGAAGAAGTCGATCAGGAACTCGACGCTGCGGTAGGCGCGCTCGTTGCTGCCCAGCAGCACGCCCAGCGGCATGCCGATCGCCGCGGCGATCAGGAAAGCCTGCAGTGTGCGCCACACGGTGTGCATGAAGTCGAGGAACAGGGTGCCGCCGAACAGGCCGCCGAACAGGGTCTGCAGGGTCGCGAACGGCGTCGGCAGCAGGATCGGGCTGATCAGCTTGAAGCGGACCACGAAGTCCCAGACCAGGAACAGGAGCAGCGGGCCGATCACCGGTAGCAGGCGACGCAAGTCTGGGCGCCAGGCCGGCGCAGGAGCAATGCCGGCCGGCGCGACGACGGCTGGGGAAGGGGCGGGTACGGCGGACATGGCCGTCAGCCTTTGTAGAGCATCGAGTCGACCATCAGGCGCGAGGTGAAGATGCCCTTCTCGGAGAACAGGTCGAAGAACTTCTGGAAGTGGGCGACGTCGGCCGGCGTGAACTCGTTGTAGAGCATGTAGGCGGCCAGTGGCACCTCGGCCGTCAGCGGGCCTTCGATGGCGGTGTACCCTTTCATGTACTGGCGCGCCTCGGCCGGTTTGGTTCGCACCAGGGCGACGCCCTTGGCGTAGGCGGCAACGAATTTCTTTGCCTCGGCCGGGTACTTCTGGATGAAGGCGGAGGTCAGCGAGGCCGAGCCGCCGAACCACGGCGCCAGCGGGTCGCCGAGGACGTACTTGGCGATCACGCCGGCCTCGAGCACCCGTGTCGTGCCGTTCATGCGCCCGATGGTGCCGGTCGGCTCCAGGGTGTAGCAGGCGTCGAGCTGGCCGGCGGCCAGCGTCGCGACGTGCTGCGCGATCGGCAGCTCGACGACGGTCGCGCCGGTCGCACCGGCGCGCTCGAGCACGGTCTTGGCCAGCGTCACGTTCTGGATCCCGGGACCGGAGCCGACGCGCTTGCCCTTCAGCTCGGCGATCGTCTTCACGGTGCTCGCGGCCGGCACGATGAACTCGTCGAGCACGTTCTTCGCGTTGCTCGGGTTCGACGCGAAGATCTTGAAGGTGCCCGGCGCGGCGAGCTCACCGATGGCGATGTTGGCCGAGCCGGTGCCGTTGGCGGTGCCGTCGGAGCGGCCGGCGAGCACGGCCTCCATCACCTGCTGGGCACCTGCGAAGCGCAGCGGCTCGACGTCCAGGCCGGCTTCCTTGAAATAGCCGAGCTCGATCGCGGCGTAGAACGGCAGGCCGGCGGCGATCGGCCAGTAGCCGATGCGGATCTTGGTGGCAGCCTGGGCGCGCAGTACGGCAGGCGCACCGAGGGTGCCGAGCACCGCAGTGGCCTGGAGCAGCTGACGGCGGCGGGGATTGATCGGGTGGGTCATTCGGTTCTCCTGGAGTCGGGGCTGAGGACAGGGCTTGCGGAAAGTTGTTGCAGGTAGGCGCGCCAGCCGCCGAATCGACTGATGTCGGTGGCGCCCTCGATCGCGTACGGTTCGCAGACGAAGCCGTGCACCCGGCGGCCGTCGGCCAACTCCAGGCTGCCGAGCCCGAGCGGCGCAGCGATCAGCGCAAGAAGCGAGCCGACCTGGGCCAGCGGCATGTCCCAGACCTCGACCGCCAGAGATGCACCGCCCTGGGCCACGCGCACCAGGCCGGGCTTGGGCGGCACGGTGCCGGGCAGGGCGAACAGGCGGTAGCTCGGCGCGGTGTGCGTGGCTTCGCGCAGCGTCGCACCGCGCTCGGTCAACTGCGGGTTCAGCGGCAGGCCGCTCAAGTGGGCGCCGACGACGGCGATCGGCAGCGTCGCTTCGCAGGCCGGTGCGCGGTGCGCGGGAGCCGAGCCCGCGCTCCGGTCGGTTGCCCCCAATGCCAGCGCCGCCGCCTGCTGCCACTGCCTGCCCAGACGCGCGAGAGCGGCATCGGCGTTGGCCGGGCCGATGAAGGTAGCCCCGAAGGGCAGGCCCTCGGCCGTGAAGCCGGAGGGCAACGCCAGCGCACACCAGCCGAGCAGGTTCACGAAGTTGGTGTAGAGGCCCAGGCGGGCATTGGCGCCGATGGGATCGGCATCGACTTCGGTGAAGCTCGGGTGGCCGGGCGCGGTGGGTACCAGCAGGACGTCGACTGTCTGCCACAGCGCAGCGGTTTCAAGTCGTGCCGCACGCAGGGCGTACTGGCCGCGGAAGGCGTCGGTGGCGGAGAATCGCAGCGCCCCTTCGATGACCCGGCGTACCGTCGGGTCGAAGGCGTCCGGCGAGCGTTCGAGCAGGGCCTGCACCGCGGCATGGCGTTCGGCTACCCACGGGCCGTCATACAGCAGGTCGGCGGTGCGGAACAGCGGCGCAAAGTCGACCGGCACCAGTTCATGGCCGAGCGCGCGCGCTTGCCCCAGCGCGCAGGCCCACGGTTCGCGGTACATCGTGTCCAGCAGCGGTGCCGACGGCACACCGATGCGCAATCGCCTGGGCCAGGCGCTGCGGCCGGGGGCGAAGGCGCTGTAGGCGTCGCCTGGGTCGTCACCCTCGATCAGCGCCAGCACGCTGGCCGCATCGTCGACCGTCAGCGCGAACACCGAGACGCAGTCGAGACTGCGGCAGGCCGGGACCACGCCGGAGGTGCCCACGCGTCCCGGCGTCGGCTTGAGACCGACGATGTTGTTGAAGCCGGCCGGCACGCGGCCCGAGCCCGCGGTGTCGGTGCCGAGCGCGAAGGGCACGTCGCCGCGCGAGACGACCACGGCCGACCCCGAACTCGAGCCGCCGCTGACGTAGAGCGGGTTGAAGGTGCTGGCCGGCCGGCCGTAGGGCGAACGGGTGCCGACCAAGCCGGTCGCGAACTGGTCCAGGTTGGTCTTGCCGACGCAGACGGCACCGGCCTTCGCCAGCCGGGCGACGACATTCGCATCCTGTTCGGCAGGACGCAGAAACGCGGGGCAGGCCGCACTTGTGCCCCAGCCTTGGACATCGATGTTGTCCTTCACCGCATAGGGGACACCGAAAAGGGGCATCGCAGCCAGTGCTGCGGCCCGGTCCGCGAACGCCGCCTCACGCACTTCGAGGGCGTTGATCTGAGCCAGCAGACGATCCGTGTCCGCGCGCTGGATCCAGGCGGCGTCGAGTGCGGCGTCGGCCGTCGCACGGGCAAAGCGCTGCAGCAGCAGGCGCGGCGAGGCGCCGGCTGCGTAGGCCTGCGTCCAGTCGGACAGCGTCAGCGGGGAGTTTCGGTTTGGGCCCAAGATGGTGCACTTGTCGGTATACCGATAAGTGCACAGCATGGGCCGTGCCAGCATGAACCGACCGACCCGCGGCCCCCGCTTGACGCCGGACTGCGCCCGGGGGCGACTTCAGCCGTGGTTAAGGACCCATTCAACGCCCTGGTCGTAGGCCGCATGAATGGCGATGTCTTCAGTCAGGCAGGGGTCGCCCGGCACGGCGATCGTGCGCGGCCGGCTTGGCCAGACCTGCTTGGACACGATCAACACCGGGGCGAACTTGCCGTTGTCGAGCGCTTTCGCGCTGCATTGGAATTCGTAGTCCTGGTGCCGGAAGGATTTGGGTTCTGTCATGGGCAGA
>DATDER010000105.1:0-2213 GCA_036523095.1 Rubrivivax sp. | reverse complement strand
GTGCTCCATCGGCGCGGAGAAGCGCCATCGCGCGCCGCCCTGGCGCTCTGGGACACTCGTTAGGGTCCACACAATGCACGTCGCGGTGCGCATGTTGCGGCGGGTTGCGCTGGTGTTCGCGGTCTGCGCGACGTGGGCGAGCGCCGCCGAGCCGGGCTACCCGATTGTCGAACAGCGCGAGTGGCAGGACGAATTCCGCGGCTTCGTGCAGGACAATTTCCGCGGCCTGATGGAGCCGTCGCTGAGCGCGCAGGAACGCCAGCGCATCGCAGCGTACCGCTTCGTCTTCCCGATCGAAGCGCGGCCGAACGCCTTCGACTTCCAGGCGAACTCGCGCGGCGAGATCGTGCTGCCGGTGGAATCGCTGCTCTTGCTCAAGGACCTGTCGCTGGCCCAGGCCTGGCTGTCGGTGCGCGGCTATTCGCTGGCACCGGTGTTCGAGTACGCGGCGGTGCTTGGCAATGGCGGGCTGGCGCAATGGCCCGCGACACGCCGCTTGCCCAAGGCCGCACTCGGCCTGCCGGCCGATGCCGGGCGCGACGCCGCTGTGGCCGCGCGCTACGAGCAGATCCTGCTTGGCAGCGTACTGTTCCTGGTCGGTCATGAGCTGGGCCACCTGCACGACGGCTTTCGTGACTGGAACCATGCAGACCGCGCGCGGCGACGCGATGCCGAACGCCGCGCCGACGCCTTTGCCTTCGAACTGATGAAGCGTGCCGGGCTGGCGCCGGCGGCGGTGGCCTCGTTCTTTGCCATCGCTTCACGCATGGTGCCGTTGGCGCAGATCTCGACCGAGGCCGCATGGCGGGAACGGCTGGGCAGCAGTACACATCCTGTCGATGGCGAGCGCATTGCAGCGGCCGCCGACTTCATCGACACGCGGCGCGCCGACTTCTATCGTGCGTACAAGAACCCGAGCACTGCGCCACAACTGGTCGACAAGCTGGTGGCCGAGCTGCGCCAGGTGGCCCAAGGGGTGTCGGACCGCGGCGCCGCAACGACCCAGGCGGACTGCGCGCTGACCCTGCACCCGGACGATCTGCTGCCAAGGCGCGGCGACGTCTTCGATCTGCGCCCGCCAGCCGGTGAGCGCTTGCCGGTGGGGCCCTGGTCCGGTGTCTTCGACGGGCGTGTCTCGGTCGACGCACCCGCCAGCTCGGCGCCGTTGCGCATAGTGCTGCGCCGTGAAGGGCCGCGCGTGGTGGCCGAAACACAGCATCTGTGCTTTCGCGGCCGCGCGGAAGGCCGCGTCGAGGCCGGGCGCGCTGAACTGGTATGGATGGTGGGCACGGCACAGCGCGCCGTGTCGCTGACGCTGGGGGCCGATGGTGCCATTCGGGGACCGTGGAAATCCTTGCACAACGCCACTGACCAAGGCACCTGGACAGCCGCCCCTGCGGCAAGCCCGGGCACCCGACTCAATTGACGCAGGTCGGCCACGGTGACTTCGTCCGCCGACCGAATCGGCGATGCCCCGGCAGGCCGATGTGCAAGCGCACGAGGCCGCTGGCGCGTCAGGTCAGACCGGCGACGAGCTTTTTCATCTCGGCCAGGCTGAAGCCACGCAAGGTCTGCGTGCGGATGTTGCCGATCGTTGCCATCTTCAGGTTCAGGCCCATCACGGCTTCTTCGGGGCCTTCCGCGACCAGCACGATGTCGAAGGCGCCGGTGGTCCAGTGCACGCTCTTCACGGAGACCCCCGCGCTTTCGGCCAGGGCCTTGAAGGCCTCGAAGCGCGCCGGCGAATCCTTGATGCTGCGCGCACCTTGGTCCGTGAAGTTCACCAGAGTGATGTAAGCAGGCATGACCCTTCTCCTTGATCCACGCCCGGCGTGGATGAATTGGCGGTCGTTGCGAAGCGGGAATCGAGGACGGCCGCCAGGGCCTCGGCCGCGAACCGGACTGCTTCGGCCAATCTATGCCGGTGCGCGCGGATGTCAAGGCCGCGATCGTCAATCCGGTTGACGCAGCACAAGCCTTCAGCGTGGCCGGGTCAGCGCAGCAATGCGCTCCAGAAGCATCTCGCTCGAGCCGTCGACGAAAGAGGCGACACGGGCGCCCGCCAGGTGGCGGCCGAACGGGTGGTGCTCACGCAAGCCTGCCGCGCCCATGGCCTGCGCCAACAGGGGAAGTTGGCGCTCGGCCATGCGCGTGCAGATCAACTTGGCCTGGGCTGCCGCCAACTGGGCATCGGCACCCGATTCAACCAAAGC
>DATDER010000104.1:0-6094 GCA_036523095.1 Rubrivivax sp. | reverse complement strand
CTGCAACTGGGTGCGCTGGAGCGGGAAGAATTCGCCGTCCTCTTCCTCGACAGCCAGCACCGGCTGCTGCAGATGAAGACGCTCTTCCGCGGCACGCTGAACCAGACCAGTGTCTACCCGCGTGAGGTGGTCAAGGAAGCGCTGGCGCTGAACGCCGGCGCGGTGATCCTGGCGCACAACCACCCTTCCGGCGCAGCCGAACCCTCGCGCGCAGACGAGATGCTGACGCGCACGCTGCAGAGCGCGCTGCAACTGGTGGATGTGCGCGTGCTCGACCACCTGGTGGTGGGCCGCGGCGTCGTCGTCTCGCTCGCCGAGCGGGGCCTGCTTTGACGAAACCGCTGAAGGACTTCGAGGCCCTGGCGAAGGCACTCGAGGCACGTGAACGCGACGCGGCGCTGGCGAAGGCACGCCTGCTGGCGCAGCAAGCTGCCGAGCACGCGGAGCTGGTGCGGTTGCAGCGCCTGCGCGATGAGTTCGCGATCGCAGTCGGGCGCATCCACAACCTCGCCCCGGATGGGCGCGCTGCGATCGAACTGCCGCGCCCGCCGCCCGAGCCACGCCAGCGACAGCTCGACGAAAAGGCGGCGCTGAAGGAAGCGCTGTCCGACGAGGTCGACGTCGAGTCGCTGCTGCTCACCGACGACGGCCTGAGCTTCCGCCGCCCCGGCGTCGGACCCGATGTCGTGACCCGGTTGCGACGCGGGCACTGGGCGATCCAGACCCAGATCGATCTGCACGGCCTGCGCCGCGACGAGGCACGCGATTCGCTCGCCGCCTTCGTGCGCGACGCGGCGCGGCGCGGCGAGCGCTGCCTGCGGGTCGTGCACGGCAAGGGCCACGGCTCGCCCGGCCGCCAACCCGTGCTCAAGGCGAAGGTGCAGCGGTGGCTCGCGCAATGCGCGCCGGTGATCGCCTTTGCCCAGGCCACCGGGCCGCAGGGCGGCGCGGGGGCCCTGATCGTGCTGCTGGAAGGCAGCACCGCACGGCAGGGCTGACGCAGCCGGACCCGAAGCCTCAGGTGGCGAGGAGCCGCGTCGCCAGCGCCGACATCGCTATCGCCGCAGGTGCGCCGGGCATCCATTCCAGTAGCAGTTCGCGCCGCACGACCGAGTCGCGCACGGCGGTGTCGAGCGGCACCTCACCCAGCAGATCGAGCCGCACCGGCTGGTCCAGGCCCGGGTTGACGTAGCGGTCGACCACCCCCTGCAACTGCTGGCGAACGGCGCGCCCCTCGCCCGCCTTGCGCGTCTGGTTCACGACCAGTTGCACCGCCCGCCGCTGCTGCAGCCGCGCCAGCACCTTGATCGTGGCGTAGGCATCGGTGAGCGAGGTCGGCTCGGGTATCGCGACCACGAGCACCTCGTCGGCAAGCGACACGGTGTAGAGCACCACATCCGAGATGCCGGCCCCGGTGTCGAGCAACACACGGTCGAAGCGCGGGACGACGTCGGCGATCACCTGCTGCAACTGGTCGCGCACGTCAGGCGTCAGGCGCGAGTACTCGACCATGCCGGAGCCCGCCAGCAGCACCGAGAACCCGCCCGGCGCGGGCAGGATGGCGTCTTCGAGCGAGCTCTTGCCCGTGAAGACGTCGTGCAGCGTGATTTTCGGGAACAGGTCCAACACGACGTCGAGGTTGGCCAGGCCGAGATCGGCGTCGAGCACGAGCACACGCTGGCCCTGGCGCGCCAGCGCGGCCGCCAGGTTGGCAGCAACGAAGGTCTTGCCGACGCCGCCCTTGCCGCTGGTCACTGCCGTGATGCGCCCACGGCGGCGGGCCGGGGCGGCGCGCGGGCCGGCAGGAAGAGGCGGGACGGTCATTCGATGTCCTGGAACTGGGATGTCGCGAAGAGCATGGCTTTTTCTTCGGCACTGACCAGCGACACCGCGGCCGGCTCCAGGCACACGAGGTTGCGGCCCGAGGCCTTGGCGCGGTAGAGCTGGACATCGGCGCGTTCGCACCACAGCGTCGGGGTCGAGCGCACCCACTGCGGCGCGAAGGCGCCGCCGATGCTGATGCGCACCGCGATCTGCTCCAGGTTCGGGCCCGGCGTGATCACCACCGGCATGCGCTCGACCCGCCGGCGCAGGCGCTCGGCCACGGTTTCGCCGAATGGACTGGCGCAGTTGGGCAGGATGATCGCGAACTCTTCGCCGCCCACACGGGCCACCAGGTCCATCGGGCGCACCGTCTCGACCAGCGCGTTGGCCACGGCCTTCAGCACCAGGTCGCCCGCGGCGTGGCCGTGGGTGTCGTTGATGCGCTTGAAGTGGTCGATGTCCAGCGCCAGCAGCAGCGCGGGCTCGCCCGAGCGCGCCACGCGGTCTACCTCGCGTGCGAGTGCGAGGTCGAAGCTGCGACGGTTGGCGAGCCCGGTCAGCGGATCCCGGCTCGAGAGGTCGACCAACGCGTCGACCACCGCCTGGAGCCAGGCGGGTGACCCGGGCGTACCCGCGGGCGCGGGCTGCCCGGACTGGCGGATCAGTTGCAGCGCGACCTCGAGTTGCAGCGGTGCCGCGGGCGGGCGTTTGGCGGTGTCCACAGGCGGTGAGTCTTGTCGAGCCAGTCTAGCAGCGGCCCCTCGGCGCCACGGGGCCCAACCGGCCCGTCTTGGCGCGGCCAGTTCCGTTGCAACCGGAGCACCCAGGTCACCACAGTCGCGTGTCGTGCTGTGGCGGCAGGCTGAGCCAACGCTGCAGGCGATCCTGCTCGGCGGCACGCTGGTCTGCCGCGCGGCCCTGGAGCCAGTCCGGGGCGCCGATGTCCCTCAAGGTGCGCGGACTGAGGTGGCGCAGCGCCTCCAGGTCGGGCACGTAGAGCTCGGACGCCGGCACTTCGGAGCTGGTGCGCGGCTTGAACGCAGACTCCCAAAGAGTCCGCAGCTGGTCACTCAAACGATACAGCAACGGCCTGTAGAGCGGAATCGCAACGGGCGGGAAGGTGCTGGCCATGGTCTGTCTCCGGCAAGAACGATGAGGGGATCAGGATAGGCCTCAGCCGGCTCCGACGGAAGCCAGATGTTCTTCACACACTGTTCGGCTATGCTTACCAGATGGCTCGACTGCCGTTGCACACGCTGCCCGCCTTCCGGACCGTGGCGCGCCTGGGCAACCTGCGCGCAGCGGCCGACGAACTGCACCTCACGCACAGCGCGGTGAGCCAGCAGATCAAGCTGCTGGAGCAGCAGATCGGCTTCGAGCTCTTCGACCGGCGCGGCAGGCGAATCGTGTTGAACGCCGCCGGCAGCGCCTTGCTCTCCGCCGTCGAGCCCGCGCTCGACCGGCTCGACGACGGCCTTCGCGCCGCGGCCGCCGCAGCCGGCGGCGCCGCCCACCGCATCCGCGTCACCTTGCTGCCGAGTTTTGCGAATCGCTGGTTGCTGCCGCGCATCGCCGGCTGGCGCGAGCGCTACCCGGACATCGGGATCGAACTCGACGCCTCACACCACGTCGTCGACCTTCAGCGCGAGGGTTACCACGTGGCACTGCGTCAAGGCCACGGCCAATGGCGTGGGCTGCTGGCAGAGCGCCTGATCGACTCACCGCTGATCGCCGTCGGTTCCCCGGCAGCAGCACGCCGTCTCTCGGGCCGCGGCACCGCAGCGCTGGCGACCGAGCCGCTGCTGGGCGACGTGGCGCTGTGGCAGCGCTTCTTCGCGCTCGACCAGTGCCGCGCGCACGTGAACCCGGTCGCTGACTTCAGCGACTGGGGGCTGATGCTGCAGGCGGTGGAACAGGACATCGGCATCGCGCTGACACGCGAGTTGTTGGCTGCCGACGCGCTGCGCGACGGCCGGCTCGTGCGACTGTCGCCGATCGCGATGCCCGACAGCGAGGCCACCGCCTACTGGCTCGCCTACCCGCCGGAGCTGCAGCATTGGGCGCCGCTGGTGGCGCTGCGCGCCTGGCTGCGCGACGAACTCGAGCGATCGCAGCGCGGACTGGCGGCTGCGGCCGATGGGCCGCAGGCCTAATCGGCCAGGAAAAGCGACTGCAGGTCCGACAGAAAGTCGAAGCCGTGTGGTGTCGGTCGGATGTGGCGCGGCGCCGAAGGGAGCCCCTCCGCCGCTTCAGGCTCGATGAACCCGCGTGTCGCCGCCTCGGCCAGCGCCGGCTCGACCGCCGACAGCGGCAGGCCGGTGCGCTCGCTGAAAAGCGCCAGGTCGAAGCCTTCACGCAGGCGCAAGGCATTGAGCATGAACTCGAACGTGAGCGCCTTGCGCGCGACCTCGTTTTCGTTCGACACCGCCGTGCCTGCCAGCGCCTGCGTCATGTACGCCGCCGGCTCGCGCCAGCGCACCTGGCGCAGCACGCGGTGGGGGAAGGTCAGCTTGCCGTGGGCGCCGGCGCCGATGCCGAGGTAGTCGCCGAACTCCCAGTAGTTCAGGTTGTGGCGGCAACGGTGACCGGGGCGAGCGAAGGCGGAGACTTCGTAACGTTGCAGGCCGGCGTGCGCCCCGTTGTCCACCAGCAGGTCCAGCATGTCGGACGCGGTGTCGTCATCGGGCAGCACCGGCGGGTGCTTGGCGAACCAGGTGTTGGGCTCGAGCGTGAGGTGGTAGACCGACAGGTGCGGCGGCGCGAAGGCGAGCGCGGTGTCGAGGTCGGCATGCAGTTGCGCCAGCGTCTGCCCGGGCAAGGCGTACATGAGGTCGATGTTGAAGGTGTCGAATGCGTCTGCCGCCTCGGCGACCGCGGCGCGTGCCTGCGCGCCGTCGTGCACGCGGCCGATGCGCTGCAGCGCGGCGTCGTCGAAACTCTGCACGCCGACCGACAGGCGTGTGACACCCGCGGCGCGGAAGGCGCGGAAACGTTCTGCCTCGAAGGTGCCCGGGTTGGCTTCGAGCGTGATCTCGCAGCCGGGTTCGAGCGACAGGCGCGCACGGACGTCCGCGATCAGGCGCTCGATGCCCTCGGGCGAAAACAGGCTCGGTGTGCCGCCACCGATGAAGACGCTGACGACACGCCGTCCCCAGACCAGCGGCAGCGCCGCTTCGAGGTCGGCACGCAATGCGTCGAGATAGCGAATCTCGGGCATCACGCCCTTGTTCTCGTGGGAATTGAAGTCGCAGTACGGGCACTTCTTCAGGCACCACGGCAGGTGCACGTACAGGCTCAACGGCGGCAGGACCGCCAGGTTCAACGTGCCGGGTCGGAGGTAGTGGGCTGCGGCGTCGGCGCTCACCGCAACGCCCAGACGTCGCGCAGCAGTTGCACCATCTGGGCCGCGGCCAGCGCGCGGTGGCTGACCTCGTTCTTTCGCCCTGGCGGCAACTCGGCCGCAGTGCAACCCTGCGCCGGGATGAACATCAGCGGGTCGTAACCAAAGCCAGCGTCGCCGCGCGGTGCGTGCAGGATCTCGCCGTGCCAGCGGCCGAAGGCGATCAGCGGCTCGGGGTCGTCGGCCGAACGCAGCGCCACGAGCGTGCTGACAAACCTTGCGCGGCGCTGCGGGGCCGATTGCAGGCGCTCGAGCAGCAAAGTGTTGTTGGCCGCGTCTTGCGCCCGGCGCGTCGCCTCGCGGTCTGCCAGAGGCGCAACGAGGCCCGCGAAGTGCGCCGAAGCCACACCGGGCGCGCCGCCGAGCGCATCGACACACAGGCCCGAGTCATCCGCCAGTGCCGGCCCGCCCGCGGAATGGGCTGCATGGCGCGCCTTGGCAAGTGCGTTTTCGACGAAGGTGCCATGCGGTTCTTCGGCCTCGCCGATGCCGAGCGTGCCCTGCGCCACCAGTTCCACCGGCAGCGCAGCGAAAAGGCTTTGCAGTTCGGCCAGCTTCTTGGCGTTGTTCGACGCCAGCACCAGACGCACGGCCTCAGGCCAGGCCGAGCGCGGCGCGCTGGCGCGCCACGAGTTCGCCGATGCCGTGGGTGGCGAGTGCGAGCAGCCGGTCCATCTCGGCACGCGTGAAAGGCGCACCTTCGGCCGTGCCCTGCACTTCGACAAAACCGCCCGCGGCGGTCATGACGACGTTCATGTCGGTGTCGCAGGCCGAGTCTTCGGTGTATTCCAGGTCGAGCAGCGGCGTGCCGCCGACGACACCCACCGACACCGCAGCGACGAAGTCGAGGATCGGCGTCTTGGCCAGCTT
>DATDER010000103.1:0-3351 GCA_036523095.1 Rubrivivax sp. | reverse complement strand
TGCCGTCCGCCAGTTCGAGGGCCAGGCGCGCCTGCGCTTCGGCGGCCGGGTGCTCGCCGCCGATGATCAGCGTGCCGGCGCGGGCATGCGCCGCTGCGGCGCGGCGCGCGCCGTCGCCGAGCTTGTCGGCAAGCGCCTGCAGCGACTCGAGGTCGGCTGCGTGCGCCGTCTGGTCGTCCTGAAAGCGAAGGTACTTCTCGCGCACGACGAGCAGACGCCAGCGCGTCGCCGCGTCGTCCGGCGCGGCGAGGGCGAGTGCGCGCGCGACGTGCGCCATCATCTCGGCGTTGGCGAAGCGCGCGGACGCGTACTCGGCCGCGCGGCAGAAGAACTCGCAGGCGCGCGCGGCGTCGCCCGCGCGTTCGAAGTGCTCGGCCGTCAGGCCCAGGATCTCGCCCGCACGCGCGCCCCCCAGCTCGGCGAGCCAGGCCGCGACGAGCGCGTGGTACTCGCGCCGCTGGCGCTTGAGCACGCTGTCGTAAGCCACCTGGTGCAGCACCTGGTGGCGGAAGACGAACTCGCGCAGGCCGTCGAAGGTGTCGGTCTCGCTCGGGTGCACGAGTTCGCGCTTGACGATCGAACCCAGAACCTCTACCGAGCGTTTGTCGAGTGCCGCAAGGGCCTTGTCCCAGAAGACGAAGCCGACGACGGACGCCTCCTGCAGGGCCTTCTTCTCGGCCGGCGGCAGACTGTCCAGGCGCGCTTGCAGCACGCCGGTCAGCGTCGGGGGCACGTGCGTGGTCACGAGCTTGTCGGGCACCACGGTCCAGCGCTCGCTGCCGGTGACGATGGCGCCTTCGTCGACCAGCATCTTCACCAGTTCCTCCATGTAGAAGGGGTTGCCTTCGGCGGCGGAGGTGACCAGGTCGCGCAGCGCGGCGGGCACGGCGTCGAGCCGTTGCAGCAGCTCGAGCGTGAGCTCACGGCTGGCGCGTTTGTCCAGCGGTTCGAGATCGATGCGGGTATAGGCGGATTCGACGCTGGCCCAGCTGCTGCGGCGCTCGAACAGGCTCGGCCGGGCGAGGCAGACCAGCAGCGTCGGCACGTCGCGGTTGACCTGCAACAGGTAGCTGATGAAGTCGAGCGAGCCTTCGTCGGCCCAGTGCAGGTCGTCGAGCACCAGCATCGCGGGGTGGCCGTCGCGTTCGATCATGCGCCGCAATGTCAGCGCCGCAGCGTGGAAGGCGCGGTTGCGCAGCTGCCTGGCGTCGTCGAGCAGGCCGCGCACGTGCGGGCTGGTCGAGAAGTCGAGCCCGACGACGTGGCCAAGCACGTGCGCCAGCGCTTCGCCGTCGGCACCCAGCAGCGGCGCGATGCCGGCGACGAGCTTGTTGCGCGCGGTATCGGCGTCGTCGCTGTCGGCGATCTGCATGCGCCACGCCAGCACCTCGCGCAGCAGGCCGAAGGGTTGCTGCTCGGTGAGCGGGTGGGCACGGCCGCGGAAGACGAAGAAAGGCTGCGACTGGGCTTCGGCCCAGTTCTCGAACTCGTAGAGCAGCCGGCTCTTGCCCAGGCCCGCTTCGGCCACCACCGCCAGCGCGATCAGCCTGCGCTCGCGGTAGAGGGCACGGAAGGCGTCCTGCAACTGCTCCAGCTCGGCGTCGCGACCGACCATGCGGGTCGCGATGCCCTCGATGCCGCGTGTCGTGACACGAAAGGCACGCGGCTTGGCCCGCTGCACGAGGTAGGTCACGAGTGGCTCGTCGCGCCCCTTCACGAGCAGCGGCGGCTGCTCGGCCACGTCGAACACGCCTCGCACGTGGCGGTAGGTGTCATGGCTGATGCGCAGGCCGCCCGCCGGCGCCGTCTGTTCCATCCGCGCGGCGGTGTTGACGGTGATGCCGCGCACGCTGTTTTCCTCGTCCACGCCGCCGCCGAGCAGCACCGCGCCGGTGCTGATGCCGACCCGGACGTTGAAACCATCGTGACCGTACTGGCGTTGGACTTCGGCCGCCACGATCCTGGCCTCCGCCAGTACCGCCAGGCCCGCGTGGATCGCGCGTTCGGCGTCATCTTCGTGCGCACCGTCGGCGCCGAAGACGGCGAGCACGCTGTCTCCTGCGTACTGCAGCACCCGGCCCCGGTGAGACGACACGATCGCGGTGAAGCGCTCGAGCGCGCCGTCCATGATGAAGTGGATGTCCTCGGGGTCGAGGTGCTGGCTCAGTGTCGTCGAGCCGACGACGTCGGTGAAGAGCACGGTCGCCTGCTTGAGCTGCTGCTCCGGGGCGGGATCGGCCGGCGGCGCGGCGAGTGCCGCGAATTTGGCCTTCAGCGGGCCGACCGCCATGTCGACCACAGCGTCGCCGAGCAGCACGCGCTGAGCCTCCAGGGCGGCGATGGCGGCTTCGATCTGCTCCTGATCGGTCATGGCGCGATCATGCACGGCCCACGACCCCCCTTGAACGCGGGGGGTTGCCCCGGTTCAGACGCGGCCGTCTCTGTTACAACCGTGCATACTTCTCACATTCGATCGTTGCCGAAATGCTGTCGGGCCCGCCCGTTCGTGTTCAAGGCGACACCACACGGGAAATGCCATGAATCCGAGAGTCGCAATGCTGGGGTTGGTCTTGGCGGCCTTTGCATCGAGCAGTTTCGCGCTCAAGATCACGACCTACACGTCGGCGAGGTTTGTCGTCCCGGATGCCGGTGGCTACGAGCTCGATGGGTTCGGTCGCGCCACCAATGCCCCTACCACGCAAGTTGCGTCGTTCGCGCGCGCTTTGCCGGCGGGATACGAGTCGTTCCTCGACATCTGGAACTTCAACATCACCGCACTGAAGCCGGGCGACTATCCCTTCAGTTTCGTCGTCGGTGCGCAAGGAACGCTCGAGTTCGATTCCGTGGTGCTCAGTTCCTACAAGAACGGTGCGCGCACCGCGGTCCTGTTCGAGGTCAGCGACGACGGCCTGCAGGCGTTCGGGTCGGGGACTTTCACGGTCGAGAAGCCTTGCGGTGTGGTCGTCTGTGTCTGGCTCGACATCGCCGGAATACAGCAGATCGGCGGCCCAGCAGGGTACGGTGGCGACTTTCAGGCTGCCGCGATCCCCGAGCCCGAGACCTACGCGCTGATGCTGGCTGGGTTGGCCGCGGTGGGATTCGCGGCACGCCGCCGCAAGCCGGCCACGGCCTGACGGCGCCAGTTCGCCCGCCTGACGACCCCGCTGCGGCGGGGTTTGTCTTTGCGCCGCTGCCACGGCCGGCGCGGCGTATGACCGAGAATGTCACCGCATGACACCGCTGGCCCAGCGCCTTCGACACACCCTGAGGCACGACCTGCAGTCGATGCACGCCTATGCGATCCAGCCGAGCGCCGGCTTCGTCAAGCTCGACGCGATGGAGAACCCGTTC
>DATDER010000102.1:0-3125 GCA_036523095.1 Rubrivivax sp. | reverse complement strand
CGCGCCGTCCGCACCGGGCTCGCCAGGGTTGCCCGCTTGGGGTGCGTTGGGCGCCGAGGAGCCGCCATCGCCACCCGAGCCGGCGTCGCCGCCGCTCACGTTGACGGCGCCGCTCAGCGAGGCGCCTGCTCCGAGCACGACGCCGACCGAATGACCACCGGTGCCGCCTGCGCCGCCGCCGGCGTGGCCGCCGTGACCACCGTCGCCGCCCTTGCCGGGTACCGCGGTTTGCGGGTGAAGCTGTTCGGGGAGGGGGGCCGTGGGATCCGCGCCGACACCACCCGGCTGCCCCTGTCCACCGGTGCCGCCGTCGCCGCCGTCGCCACCGGCGCCGCGGACGATGACCAGGCCGCTGGTCGCCACGACCGAGTTCTCGGCGAAGATGCCGAAGCTACCGCCGCCGCCACCACCACCACCGCCAGCGCCTTTGGCAGCGCAGCCGCCGGCGCCGCCGCCACTGCCGCCGCCGCCGCGCGCGTCTTGCGTGATCACGTTTTTGCCGTAGTTGCAGCCGCCGCTGCCGCCGCCGCCGCCGCCACCGCTGCCGTTTTCGCCGGTGGCGCCAACGCCGCCAGGTAGCGCGTACCAGAAGCTGCCGATTACCTTGCCGCCGCCACTGGCGGCCTTGCCGCCGCCGCCGTTGGTGCTGCCGCCCGGTTGGCCCATGCCGCCGGGCTGGGGCATCCCCTGGGGGTTGCACGCATCGGAACCGCCGCCGCCGCCGCCGACCTGCCCCGCGGCTGCCGCAGCGTCCGCGCCGTTCGCGCCGGGACCCGCGTCGTAGTCGACACCTGGATTGATCGTACAACTCAAGTCGGCTCTGCCTCCGTCGCCACCGCGCCCGCCGCTCGTGCTGCTGTTCGAGGGGCTATCGGCACACGCGTTCGTGCCTGGCTTGCCGCCGAGCGGTTGCACGATGTCGCAGGCGAGGCTGAGCGCGCCCGCGCCGCCGCGTTGGCCGTTCATTGCGTCGTTCGTGGCGAGCGTCGCCGCGTCCTCGCCGTCCGAGCCTCGGACGCCGCTCGCACCAGCGCCGCCCAGGATGTCCACGTTCACGATGCGTAACAGGGCGTTGACGGCGTGGATGCCGTAGCTCGAACGGCCGCTGCCGTCGGCTGAGCCCTCGGCGTCGGGGGCCTGAATGACCAGGTTTTCGAGCGCGGCCTGGGCGTCGAGATCGTGCGCCAGGATTGCTAGATACTCGTGCGAGTCAGGATCCTCAGCGCCTTGGATCAGGACCTGGTGTGCCTCGTCGCTGCGATCGCCGGATTTCCAAGCGACATCGAAGCCGCCCAGCACGGTGACACCCGGCACCAGCACCACGACCTCGGCGTAGGTGCCCGCCTGCACGTGCACCGCCGGGCGCGACGCAGCCACCGCGCGCGCCAGCGCCACGTTGAGCGTCTTGCAGGCAGTTTCTGAGGTCAGGCCACACTGGGCCGTGTCCTCGCCCGAGGGGGCCACGAAGACGTTGTCCGGCGTCATGGGCCCGCTGCCACCGCTGCCACCGCTGCCACTGCTGCCACTGCCGCCACTGCTGCCACTGCCGCCACTATCAGTACCGCTGGTACCCTGGCTGCCGCCGGTCGGAGAGCTGCCGCCGGTCGCTGGCTCACCGCCGTCGCCGGTGCTGCCGCCACTGCTGCTGCCGGAGCTATTGCCGCTACCGCCGCTGCCCTTGCCGCCAGTCCCGCCGTCCGGATTCGAGCTGCCGCCGCTGGCTCCAGTGCCGGAGTTGCTGCTCCCGCCCACCGGGCTGAACGTCACGTCGTTACCACTGCCGCACGCCACCACCAGCACGGACAGGCCAAGCAAGCCCAAGACGGATTTCATCGGTATGTTAGTCGTTCTGAACAACGGCAAGACCCCTGTCAAGGTAGGTAGAAAGGCGACCTTAGAAGTGCAGCAGCTGCCTGAAACCTACGCGCTGGCAGATCCCGCCGGGAAACGACCGCTTCACGCGCTCACGGATACGGACCGAGCTCGTCGAGAGTCGTCGTCTCGGCGGCGCCAAGCATCAAGTTCAGACTCTGAATCGCCTGGCCGGCGCCGCCCTTGATCAGGTTGTCGAGGGCCGAAAATACCGTCACTAGCCGCAAATCGCCGGTGACTGGCCCGAGCGCAAAGCCGACCTCGGCATAGGGTGAGCCACTCACCGCCACCACCTCTGGCAAGCGCTCCTTCGGTAAACGGACGAACGGCTCGGCCGCATACCGCGCAGCGTAAAGCTCGCGCAGCGCGGCTTCTGTGATCGACGCTGGCAGCTGCACGAACGCCGTCGCAAAGATGCCTCGCGCCAGCGGCGCCGACACGGGCACGAAGTGCAGCGCCGGATCGTGCGCGCCGGCCGCCCGGAGCGTCGCCACGATCTCGGGCGTGTGCTGGTGCTCGAGTGGCTTGTACGTGCGCAGATTGCCGGCTCGCACCGGATGATGCGTCGTCGGCACGGGCAAGGAGCCTGCTCCGCTCGAGCCCGTGATCCCAACCACCTGGATTGCCCCACGCAGCAGCCCGGCCGCGGCCAGCGGTAGCAGTCCGAGCTCGATGGCCGTCGCAAAGCAGCCCGGCGAGGCCACGAAGCGCGCGCTGCGAATCCGCTCTCGATTCAGCTCCGGCAGCCCATACACGAACTGTCCGAGCAGCTCCGGTCGCGGGTGCGGGCTGCCGTAGTAGCGCTCGAACGCCGCTGCATCGGGCACACGAAAGGCGCCCGACATGTCGATCAGTCGTGCACCGGTTTGCTCGGCTGCCGCCACGACCTCGAGGCTGGCCCCCACCGGCAGCCCCATCACGACCAGCTCCGCGCCCGCGATCGCCTCGGCCGCCGGCAGATCCTCGAACACCAAGCTCGTTGCCCCCTCCAGATTCGGATGCGCCGCCGCCACGTTCTGACCCACGTGATCCTTCGCGCCTACCCGAATCACTTCCACCAGCGGATGCCTCAAGAGTCGCCGCAGCAGCTCCGCACCCGCAAAGCCCGAAGCACCCAGCAGAACAACCTTCACGGCAGCCATGACCCCAACTCTGGCCGGCCCCCGCCCGCTCGACAATCCCCACCCGTTACGGCTCCGAACGGCCTCTTACGGCTCCCAGATTTCACAGGGAGATCGGGAGATCGGGAGTCG
>DATDER010000101.1:0-2202 GCA_036523095.1 Rubrivivax sp. | reverse complement strand
GTTGCCGAGCATCCAGCGCGCCACATCGATGTCGTGCACGCTGCAGTCGAGGAAGATGCCGCCCGAGGTCGGCGCGAAACGCACGAAGAAGCCGTCGGGGTCGTTCTTGTCGCAGGACTGGGAGCGCACGAGGAAGGGGCGGCCGATCCGGCCGGCGTCAACCTGCGCCTTGGCCTCCTGGTAGTCGCGGTCGAAACGGCCCACGAAGCCGACCATCGCCACGAGAGCCGGGTGCTGGCGGGCGACGGCCTCGACCCGCTCGCAACTGGCCACATCCAGGGCCAGCGGCTTCTCGCAGAACACATGCTTGCCGGCCTCGAGCGCAGCGATGAACTGCTCGGCGTGCAAGGTGGTCGGCGTGGCGATCGCGACCGCGTGCACGTTCGGGTCGCGAAGCAGGGCCCCATACTGCTCGTGGAGCGCGGTTACGCCGAGCCGGTCGCCGGCCCAGGCGCGCTCGCCGGCGTCGACACTGCAGGCCGCCACCAGCCGCACCCCGGGCGTACGCAACGCCAGCTGCTCGGCGTGCCGCTGGCCCATGCGGCCGAGCCCGACGATACCGACGTTCAGCATCTCAATCGCCCAAGCCGGCCAAGCGCCATTCAGGACGCACACCCCGGGTGGCGCCAAGCGACCGCCGCGGAGCCGGCTTCGCCGGTCCGCCAGCGGTGCCCACTTGAGGGGGAGCGCCGCAGGCGCAACGGGGGTGGTTCATTCTCAAAGTTGCATCACCTTGCCGCCGGCCTGCCACGACTGCGTGGCCGCGTCGGCCAGTTTCTGGGCCTCGACGCCGTCGGCGATGCTGGTGCGGAAGGGCTTGCCGCTTTGCAGGCTGTCGAAGAAGTGCACCAGCTCCAGGCGATAAGCCTCGCGGTAGCGCTGCAGGAAGAAATGTTCGGGCTTGTCCCGCTTCTCGTTGTCGCCGTCGAGCTGTACGACCTCGGTCGGGCGGTGGTTGCCGCATTGCAGGAGGCCCTTGGATCCCAGCACTTCGAAGCGCTGGTCGTAGCCGTAGGCGGCGCGCCGGCTGGTGTTGATCTGGCAGAGGCGCCCCTTCTTCGTGCGGATCGTGACCACGCTGCAATCGATGTCGCCGACCTTGGCGATCTCGGGGTCGACCAGCACCGAGCCGTTGGCGTAGAGCGTGTCCGCCGCATCGCCGCCGTCGCCGATGTCGCTGCACAGGATCCAGCGGAAGATGTCGAAGTCGTGGATCAGCATGTCGCGGAAGATGCCGCCCGAGCCTTTCAGGTACTGGGCCGGTGGCGCACCGGGGTCGCGGCTGGTCACGACCAACATCTCCGGCACGCCGATCTCGCCGCGCGCCAGCCGTGCCTGCGCTTCGGCGAAGGTCGGGTCGAAGCGGCGCTGGAAGCCGATCATGCAGGCCACGCCCGCGGCCTTGACGGCGGCGGCGCATTCGACCGCCCGCGGCACCGACAGGTCGACCGGTTTCTCGCAGAAGATGTGCTTCTTCGCCGCCGCGGCGCGGTGGATCAGGTCGCTGTGTGTGTAAGTCGGCGAAGCGATGAGCACCACGTCAATGCCGGCGTCGGCCAACACCGCCTCGGGTGTCGAGACCGCGGCGCCGAGTTGCGCTGCCAGCTCGGCGGCGCTCGTCGCCACCGGGTCACAGACGAACTTCAGGCTCACGCCAGGCAGCGCGGCGACGTTGCCGGCGTGGATGCGACCGATGCGGCCAGCGCCGAAGACGGCGACGTTTTTCATGGAAAGGCTCTCCTGTTGTTTTGGGCAGCGCTATTCGGGTTGCGCGCCGGGCACCCACTGGTCGTAGTCGACCAGTGCGCCGGTCATCACACCCGACTCGGGGCTGAGCATGTAGCTGATCAGGCCGGCCAGTTCGTCGGGCTTGGCCAGCTGGCCCATCGGCCGCGCCGCCTCGGCCTTGGCCAGCCAGTCGTCGGGTGCGTTGTGCGCCTTTTTCTGGATCGCGGCTTCGCCGGGCGTGTCCATCCAGCCGGCCATCACGCCGTTGCAGCGAATGCGCTGAGCGCGGTGCGACTGGGCGACGTTCTTGGTCAGGTTCGCCAGCGTCGCCTTCGACGCCGAGTACGGCACCAGGAACGATTGCCCACAGTGGGCCGACTGCGACAGGATGTTGACGATGCTGCCGGGCGCCTCGCGCTCGAGCAGGTGCCGCACCAGCGCCTGCATCAGCAGGAAAGGCCCGCGTGCATTGAT
>DATDER010000100.1:0-5168 GCA_036523095.1 Rubrivivax sp. | reverse complement strand
GATGTGATCGTCTTCGGCCGCGTCGTGCAGCACGGCGTCGAAGCGGATCTCGTCGACCTTGGCCACCGCGACGATGTCGCCCGGCAGCGCGCGCGGCACTTCGACCAGCCCTTTGCCTTGCAGCAGGTAGAGATGGCTGGCCTTGAAGGGTTTGCGGCCGTCGCCGATGTAGAGCAGGCTGTCTTTCGTGACCGTGCCCTGCCAGACGCGGAAGATGCCCATGCGGCCGACATAAGGGTCGACCGTGACCTTGAAGACGTGCGCCAGCACGTGCAGCGCCGGGTCGGGCTCGGCGTGCATCGGTACCGCTTCCGCGCCTTCGCCTTTGAGGAAGTCCGGTGGATTGGCCTCGGTCGGGTTGGGCAGCAGCTTGACGATCACGTCCAGCAGTTCGGCCACGCCAGCGCCGCTGCGTGCAGAGACAAAGCACACGGGGATCAGGTGCCCTTCACGGAGGGCTTGTTCGAGCGGCGCGTGCAGTTCGCTGGCGTCGACGTCACCGTCGTTCAGGTAACGATCGACAAACGCGGCGTCGACCTCAACGACCTGTTCCACGAGCGCGCGGTGCGCGGCGTCGACGGCGCCGAAATCGCTGTGGCCGGCGCGGTCGAAGAAGCAGTCGACGACCTTGGTGCCGCCAGCGTCGGGCAGGTTCAGCGGCAGGCACTCGCGCCCGAAGGTGGCCTGGATCTGCGCCAGCAGCACCGCCAGGTCGATCCCCGCGACGTCGATCTTGTTGACGACGATCAGGCGGTCGAGGTGGCGTGCTGCCGCGTAATCCATCATGCGCTGCGCGACCGGCTCGATGCCGATCGCGGCGTTGATCACGATCACCGCGGTTTCCACGGCTTCCAGCGCCGGCAGCGACTGGCCAAGGAAGTCGGGTGCGCCCGGGGTGTCGATCAGGTGGACCCGGGTGTCCGCGTGGTGCAGGTGCATCAGCGCCGCGTTGAGCGAGTGCTGCATCTTGCGTTCGAGCGGGTCGAAGTCGCTCACGGTGCTGCCGCGTTCGAGCGTGCCGGGGGTGGTGATCGTCCCGGCGCGGTGCAGCAGGGCTTCGCAGAGGCTGGTTTTCCCGGCGGCCGCGGGCCCGACGAAGGCGAGCGTGCGAATCGCGGCGACACCGGGCGAGGCTGGGCTTGACATGGCTGTCTCCTTGCCGTCGCCCGGCTTGCGGCAGCGCGGCTCGATTGGGGGTAAACCAGCCTAAGGGATCGGGCAGCGGCGCACAAGCGCGGTGACCCCGGGCGCGGCCATGGCGGCGGCATGTCATGCTCGCCCTTTGATGACCGAGTCACCCCGCGCCGCCGTTCCCCGCCGCGTGCTGCCGGTGCTGGTGGCGGCCCAGTTCGCCGGCACCTCGTTGTGGTTCGCAGTCAACGCCGTGATGCCCGACCTGCAGCGCGAGCTCGGTTGGCCGGCTGCGGCGGTGGGCACCTTGACATCGGCGCTCCAACTCGGTTTCATCGCCGGCACGCTCGTCTTCGCGCTGCTGGCGCTCGCCGATCGGCTGCCGGCGCGCGCGCTGTTCCTCGGCTGCTCGCTTGCCGGCGCGGCGGCGACGGTCGGCGCCTGGGCCGGCGTGCGCGACTTCGAGGCCCTGCTCGCCTGGCGCTTCCTCACGGGTTTCTGCCTTGCCGGCATCTACCCGGTGGGCATGAAGATCGCATCGCAGTGGTTCCCGCGCGGGCTCGGTGCCGCGCTCGGCCTGCTCATCGGCGCGCTCGTGCTGGGCTCGGCGAGCGGGCACCTGCTGCGCGGGCTGGCCGGCAGCCTGCCGTGGCCGAGTGTGATGCTGGGGGTGGCCGTGCTGGCGGCGCTGGGGGGCATCGGCCTGTACCGCGGCCTGCCCGAGCCGCCGCACCGAAGTGCGGCATCGGGCGCGCGACCCGCGGGCGCCGGTCTGCAGTGGCGCGCGCTCGCCAGCCTCTGGACCGACCGGCGTGTGCGTGCATCGGTCTTTGGCTACTTCGGCCACATGTGGGAGCTCTACACGGTGTGGGTCCTGGTGCCGCTGATCCTCGCCACCCGGCTCCACGGCACGGTGCTGTCGCTGGCGGCCTTCGGGGTGCTGGGCGCGGGCGCGGTCGGCTGCGTCGGCGGCGGCCTGTTGGCGTCGCGCCTGGGCAGCGCCCGCGTGGCGGGGGCGCAGCTGGCGATCAGCGGGCTGTGCTGCATCGCCGCGCCGTGGTGTCTGGCGGCGCCGGCGCCGGTGTTCGCGTTGTGGCTCGCGGTCTGGGGCGTCACGGTGGCGGGCGATTCGCCGCAGTTCTCGGCCCTCACCGCGACCAACGCACCCCCTGGCGCGGTGGGCAGCGTGCTGACCCTGACGAACTGCATCGGCTTCACGATCTCGATCGTCAGCATCGAGCTTCACCTGCGGCTGGCGCAGGCGCTGCCGCTTGCGCAGCTGCTGCCGTGGATCGGGCTGGGGCCGCTGTTCGGCCTGCTGATGCTGAGCCCGCTGCTGCGCGGCCGCGCCGGCTGATGCGTTACTGGAACGCGACCTCGGCAAAGCTGCGCAGCTTGCGGCTGTGTAGCTGGTCTACACCGGCCTCGCGCAGCAGGTCGACCGCCCGCAGCCCGATGCGCAGGTGCTGGTCCACCCGCTCGCGGTAGAAGGTGTTGGCCATGCCGGGCAGCTTGATCTCGCCGTGCAGCGGCTTGTCGCTCACACACAGCAAGGTGCCGTAAGGCACGCGGAAGCGGAAGCCGTTGGCGGCGATGGTGGCGCTTTCCATGTCGAGCGCGACGGCGCGGCTCTGGCTGAAGCGCCGCTCCGGGCCGGGGTGCGGCAGCAGTTCCCAGTTGCGGTTGTCGGTCGAGGCCACCGTGCCGGTGCGCAGGATGCCCTTCAAGTCCCAGCCGCTCAGCTGCGTCACGTCGGCGACAGCTTGTTCGAGCGCGACCTGGATCTCGGCCAGCGCGGGGATCGGCACCCACAGCGGCAGTTCTTCGTCCAGCACGTGGTCTTCGCGCACGTAGCCGTGGGCGAGCACGTAGTCGCCCAGCTGCTGCGTGTTGCGCAGGCCGGCGCAGTGGCCGAGCATGATCCAGGCGTGTGGGCGCAGCACGGCGATGTGGTCGGTGATCGTCTTGGCGTTGGCCGGGCCGACACCGATGTTGACCATCGTCGTGCCGCTGCCGTCGGGGCGCACCAGGTGGTAGGCCGGCATCTGCGGCAGGCGTGGCGGCGCACTGCCCAGCGCGTCAGCGGCTTCGGCAGACAAGCCCGTGCGGCGCGTGACCACGTTGCCCGGCTCGACGAAAGCGACGTAGTCGCAAGCCGGGTCGGCCATCAGCGCATGGCCGAGCTTGATGAACTCGTCGATGTAGAACTGGTAGTTCGTGAAGAGCACGAAATTCTGGAAGTGTTGGGGCACGGTGCCGGTGTAATGGCGCAGGCGGTGCAGCGAGTAGTCCACACGCGGCGCGGTGAACAGCGCCAGCGGCTGTGCCTCGCCCGGCGCCGGGCCGTGGGTGCCGTTGGCGATGCCGTCGTCCATCGCCGCCAGGTCGGGCAGGTCGAAGAGGTCGCGCATGAGCAGCCGGCTTTCCTGCGTCAGGCTGCCTTCGAGGTGGTCGTTCTCGGCGAGCGAGAAGTGCACGGGAATGGGCTGCGCGCTGGTGCCGACCTCGATCTGCACCCGGTGGTTCTGCAGCAGCAGGCGGAACTGCTCGCGGTAGTAGCTGCCGAAGAGGTCGGGCCGCGTCAGCGTGGTCTCGAAGCTGCCCGGCCCGGCGACAAAACCGTAGGCCAGGCGCGAGTCGGCACGCGCCACGGTGTCGGTGCGGATGCGCACGAAGGGGTAACACGCCCGTACATGCTGGCCGTCGTGCGTGCCGGCGACGAAGTTCTGCAGCGCGCTGCGCAGGTGGTCGACGCTGCTCTGGTAGATGGTGCGCACCTGCGCCAGGGCGGCGTCGGGGTCGTCGAAGCGGGCCGGGGCGGTGAAGAGGGGCAACGAGGTCATGGGCGTTCGATCGGGGCGGGAGCGGTTCGCGCCATTGTCGCGGCTCGCCATGTCGGCGCCGCGTCAGCCCGGCGCCAGCCGTTGCATCAACTCGCCCATCTTGAGGTGCAGCATGTTGATGCCCTTCAGCGGCCGTACCATGACCTTGAAGTCGACGATGAGTCCGGCGTCGTCCCAGCGGATCAGGTCGACGCCGTTGATGACGACACCGTCGATCTCAGTCACGAACTCGAGCACCGCGTCGTTCGCACCGACGACTTCGCGCAAGTAGTGGAAGTGCGCGTTGTTCAGCACCTGCAGCGCGCCGGTGAGGTACATCAGCGTGAGCGCCTTGCCGCGCTGCGGCGTGTGCACCACGGGCGAGTGGAAGACTACGTTGTCAGCCAGCAGCGCCGGCAACGCCGTGGCGTCCCGCTGTTGGACGAGCGCGTGCCAGGCGGGCAATGGATTGGTCATCGCGGTGGCAGGGGCGGGCGCGCCTGCCTACATGCTGCGCCGGTACTGCCCGCCGACTTCGAACAGCGCATTCGTGATCTGCCCGAGCGAGCAGCAGCGCACGGCCTCCATCAGCACCTCGAACACGTTCTTGTTGTCGATCACCGCCTGCTGCAGCCGTATGAGCAAGGCCGGTGCTTCGTGTGCGTGCGTGGTGTGGAAGTCCTGCAGCCGCTTCAGCTGCGACTGCTTCTCTTCGTCGGTCGAACGTGCCAGTTCGATGTGCTCCGGCACGGTTTCGCCGTGCGGGTTGCGGAAGGTGTTGACACCGATGATCGGGTATTCGCCGGTGTGTTTCTGCATCTCGTAGTGCATCGACTCTTCCTGGATCTTGCCGCGCTGGTAACCCGTCTCCATCGCGCCCAGCACCCCGCCGCGCTCGGCGATCTTCTCGAACTCGGCCAGCACCGCTTCTTCGACCAGCTCGGTCAGCTCGTCGATGATGAAGGCGCCCTGAGTCGGGTTCTCGTTCTTCGCCAGACCCCACTCGCGGTTGATGATCATCTGGATCGCGACGGCCCGCCGTACCGATTCGCCGGTCGGCGTCGTGATCGCCTCGTCGAACGCGTTGGTGTGCAAGCTGTTCGCGTTGTCGTAGGTGGCGATCAGCGCCTGCAGTGTGGTGCGGATATCGTTGAACTGAATCTCCTGCGCGTGCAGCGAGCGGCCGCTGGTCTGGCAGTGGTACTTCAGCTTCTG
>DATDER010000099.1:0-2057 GCA_036523095.1 Rubrivivax sp. | reverse complement strand
GGTGCGCATCTTCGACCCCGCAACCGGCACGCTGACGCGCCGCACCGTGCGCATCGGCGACCGCGCTACGCTCTACGAATGGCTGGACTGGATGTTATCGCCCAGCTCGAACTCGGCCGCCGGCATGGTGATGCGCGAGGCGATGCTGCTGCGCCACTTCGGCCGCGCCTATCCGGCGCCCGAAGCCGACATCCAGCGCTTCTTCAGCGAGACCCCCAAGGCCGAGCTGTCGAAGCTGTTCGCCACCACCTTCCACGAACCGGTCACCCGCAACGGGCTGGACATCGAGAGCCTGCGCCAGGGCAGCATGTTCACCGCCGGCGGCAAGGCCAAGGTGCCGGGCGCCGGCGACAGCTACGGCACGGCGCGCGAGCTGATGCGCTTCCTGCTGCGGCTCGAGCAGGGCCGCCTCGTCGACGTGTTCTCGAGCCGGGAGATCAAGCGGCTGATCTACCTCACCGAGGTGCGCATCCGCTACGCGTCGTCGCCGGCGCTGGCGACTTCGGCCGTGTACTTCAAGTCCGGCTCGCTGTTCCAGTGCGCGCCCGAACCGGGGTTCAGCTGCAAGCCGTACGCGGGCAACGTCAAGAACTACATGAACTCGACGGCCATCGTCGAGTCACCGGCCGGTGAACGCAAGCTGTTCTACCTGAGCACGCTGGTCACGAACATCCTGCGCAAGAACTCCGCCGGCGAGCACCAGGCGCTCGCCACGCGCCTGCACGGCCTGATCGCCGAACGGCGCTGATCAGCCGCCGGCGATCGGCCGGCCGTTGCTCATCGCGATCGGCCGGGGGCTGCTCATCGCGATCTGGTACATGCGCTGGCCCAGGCGCACGAGCCAGTCGCCGCCGTCGGCATCCTCGGCGATCGCCACCATCACGAAGCGGCGCCCGTCCTGCTCGACGAGCGCGCTGTCGGCGTGATAGTTCTTCCAGGTGCCCGACTTGCGGAAGATGCGAACGCCGGGCAGGCCTTCGAGCGCGCGCACGAACTTGTGATGGATGCCGGGATTCGACAGGATGTCCATCATCAGGGCGTTGAAGCGCGGCGAGAACAGCGTCCCTTCGGCCAGCATCGTGTACAGGCGCGCCACCTGGAACGCGGTGGCGCCATGCGACAGGTTGTGCACCGGGTCGCGCCGGAAAGCCGGCTCGGCGCCGTAGCCCTTGCCGACCCAGAGGCCGCCGCCGGAGTGCGCGTCGTAGAGTCGAAAGCGGTCGGACTGCAGCCATTCGAGCAGCCGCTCGCCGCCCACCCAGTTGAGCACCCGCGTGGCGTCCTCGTTGCTGGAATTGCGGATCATCCGGTTCATCGCCAGCAATCGCTGCTCGTCGAGAGGAAAGCGCCCGCTCTCGGCCTCGGCCAGCGCGCCCACCAGGATCCCGATCTTGGGCATGCTGGCGGCATACATCATCTCGTCGCCGTTGAGCATGGCCAGGCGCGGCGCCTTGCTGTCGGTGACGTCGACCAGCGCCACCGAGAGGCGGTGCTGGGCCAGACTGGGTTGCAGGCCGAGATCGCGGACCGCGACTTCCAGTGCCTGCTGCATCGCCGGGTCGCGAGCGGCTCGCAGGTCGGCCGGCTGCCGCGCCGGCGCGGTCTGGGCCGAGGCCAGGGTGCAGGTCAATGCGCAGGCGGCGCAGGCCAGCCACCGGCGTGGCGAGAAAGAGAGTCGACGAACTTGCATCAGGCTGGCATCGGGAGTGGGCCGCCATTTTAGGTGGGCACCCACAAGCTTTCCCCCCGGCAGGGAGGGGTACTCCCGATTCGAAGGTCATCGGGTACGCTAGAGGCCTCGCAGCAGCCACGAAAGGAGGTGATATGTTTCATATCTCAGGGTCGGGGACGGATCCCTACGTGCTGTAGTCGGTTCTGTCGCCACACCCGCGGGCGCTCCACCCCCCGGGTGGGAGCGCCCGCGTCACGTTTGAAGTGAGCACATCCCCCGCCGCTTGCCGCGAGCTGACACCATGCCGACGATCCCGAATGCAATGCAGTCGCTGAACGCCGCGGTACTTTCCGACACGCTCGACAGCCTCGCCTTGATGCAGCAG
>DATDER010000098.1:0-15133 GCA_036523095.1 Rubrivivax sp. | reverse complement strand
CTCGAAGGCCGCCCGCTGCAGTTGCTGGCCGGCCCCGAGCGCATCGAGGCCGGCTGGTGGGACGGCGCACCCGCTACGCGCGACTACTTCGTCGCGCAAGCGCACGACGGTGCGCTGGTGTGGGTGTTTCGCACCCGGCTGCCGCCATCCACAGCCGCCGAGGGCTGGTTCCTGCATGGGCGCTTCGCCTGAACTCCATGTCAAGCCAGCCGCTGCACCAACGCCGCCGCCAGCAAGAGCATCGTCGCGCCGACCACGCCGTCGAGGATGCGCCAGGACCTTGGCTTCGCGAACCAGGGCGCCAGCAGGCGTGCGCCGAAGCCGATCACCGAGAACCACGACACACTCGCCAGCCCGGCGCCGAAGAGGAACCAGCCGCGGGCACCGGCGGGCTGCTGCGCCCCGATCGCGCCGACCAGCAGCACGGTGTCGAGGTACACGTGCGGGTTCAGCAGGGTGAATGCCGCCGCCTGCAGCAGCGCGCTGCGCAGCGGCAGCGCTGCGTGATCGGCTGCGGCCACGAGCGCGCGCGGGCGCAATGCGCGCCACAAGGCGCGGAGGCCGTAGGCAAGCAGGAAGACGGCGCCGCCGGCGGTGAGCGCGAATGCCAACGCGGGGACCGCCTGCAGGGCGCCACCCATGCCGGCTACGCCGGCGGCCATCAGCAGCACGTCGCTTGCGGCGCAGAAGGCGACCACGGCGCCCACGTGTTCGCGCCGCAAACCCTGGCGCAGCACGAACGCGTTCTGCGCGCCGATGGCGATGATCAGGGTGCCGCCGAGCGCAAAGCCCGTGCCGAAAGCGCCCCCGATCACTTCACGGGTGTCGTGATTTCGATCTTCAGGCCGCTGGCGCCGACGGCGACCGGCGCCGTGAGTCCTTCCAGGTCCCCGGGTTGCGGCATCGCCTGCCCCGACTTGCTGATGCGCGCACCCACCACCACCCGCGGCGCCGTCGACAGCCGCATCGCCGGTGACATCGCCAGGCTGTCATCGAGGCGGAAGTCGAAGGGCAAATCCTTGACCTGCTTGCGCAGGATGGCGAGCGGCATGCGCGGGCCTTCGGCGGCACGCGCGAAGATGAAGACGGTGTCGTCGGGCGCGGCGGCGGCTTTCAGCGCGGGCGAAAGGCTCACTGTGCCGCTGACCGCCGCATCGGCCGCCGCGGCGGCCACTGCCGGGCCGGCCGGCGCCGGCGGCAGCTTGCCCGCCTCACGCGCTTGCACCGCGCTCTCGCGCGCGTTCTGCACCAGCGGGTCGTCGGCCGGGCCGATCGCCACCACGCGGTCCCAGCGCGCGACCGCACCCGCGTAGTCTTCGCGGTTGAAGGCAGCGGCGCCGGCCAGGCTCAGGCCCTTGAGGTGGGCCGGGTCGATCTTGAGCGCACGGTCGATCAGCCTGAGCGGCTCGCCTTCGAGCGTGCGCCCGTTTTTCATCGCCACCGCTTCGGCGTAGTCGACGATGAGCGAGGCTTGCTGCGGCTCGATCTTCAGTGCGCGCTCGTAGGCTGCGACAGCTTCGTCGTAGCGCCCGAGCACGAGGTAGCTGCGCCCGAGCATGGCGTGGCCCACCGCGTCGTCGGGCTTGTCTTTCAAGCGTGCGGCCAGGCGCTCGACCATGACGTTGAATTCGGCCGCTGCGCTCGCGGCGAGCGCGGGATCCTCGGCATCCTGCTGCTGGGCAAAGCCCGGCGGCGGCGCCCCCCCGGGGATGCCGCTGGGCGAGCCGGTCCAGAGGTACCCGACGGCACCGACCACGAGCACGAAGATCGCGCTGCCGGTGCGCAGCCGTGCGCTCGGGCGGTGCGTCGGCTCGCCAGGGTTGGCGGCGGTCGGTGCAGCTTGGGGATCGGTCGTCAACGTTCGTCTTCCAGGTCGGGCTCGAAGCGGTCGGCGGCCAGGCGCGAGCGGCGCCGCAGCACCGTGATGAACACCGCCAGGGCGCCCACCAGCAGCACCGCCGGGCCGAACCACAACAGCGCAGTCGTGCTCTTGACCGGCGGGCGGTAGAGCACGAAGTCGCCATATCGCGCGGTCATGTAGTCCAGGATCTGCGCCTGCGTCTGGCCCTTCTGCAGCATCTCGCGCACTTGCTTGCGCAGGTCGACGGCGAGGTCGGCGTGCGAGTCGGCGATGGTCTGGTTCTGGCAGACGAGGCAGCGCAACTCGGCGGCGATCGCCATCACCCGCGCTTCGAGCACGGGGTCGGCCGCCGCGGGTGCCGCTTCCTTCGGCTGCGCCCAGGCGGTGCCCGCGGCGAACACGACCATGAGCACGAGCCGCCTAAACACCGAGTTCCTTCAGCAGCGGCTCGAGCCGGGTGCGGATCGCCTCTTCGGTCAGCGGGCCGGTGTGCTTGAAGCGGATCTGGCCCTGGGCGTCGACGACGAAAGTCTCGGGCACACCGTAGACGCCGAAGTCGATGCCCACGCGGCCGTCGAAGTCGATCAGCGTGGCAACGTAAGGGTCGCCCAGCGCCTTGAGCCAGGCCTGTGCCGCACCGGGCTGGTCCTTGTAGTTCAGGCCGTAGACAGGCACCTTGTTGCGCTTGGCAAAGGCGATGATCAGCGGGTGTTCGGCGCGGCAGGGCGCGCACCACGAAGCCCAGACGTTGAGCACGTAGGCGCGGCCGAGCAGGTCGTCGCGTTTGAGTACGCGAGCCGGGTCGTCCAAGCGCGGCAAGGCAAAGGCCGGCGCCGGCTTGCCGATGAGCGGGGAGGGCACCTCGCGCGGGTTCAGCTTGAGCCCCGCAGCCAGGAAGCCGGCGAGCACGATGAACAGCGCGAGCGGAATGAGGAAGCGCAGGCTCTTCATCGGGCCTGATCAGGAAGCAACGGCGCCTGACGGCAGCACCTGCGCCGCCGTGCGCTTGGCGCGGTAGCGCCGGTCGCTCGCCGCGATCCCGCCGCCCAGCGCCATCAGCAGGCAGCCGCCCCAGATCCAGTCGATGAAGGGCTTGACGTAGATGCGCACGATCCACGCGCCCCCCGGCACCGGCTCGCCGAGCGAGACGTAGAGGTCGCGCACCAGGCCGGTCGTGATGGCGGCCTCGGTCATGGGCGACTTCTGAACGTTGTAGACACGCTTCTCGGGCAGCATGTCGACGACCTTGGACTCGGCGGCGCCCTTGACCTGGGTCACTTCGACCCAGCCCTGGATCGCCTGGTAGTTCGGGCCCGGCACTTCACGCAATCCCTTGAGCGTGAACCGCAGGTCGCCGATCTGGGTCGATTCGCCGACCGTCATCTTCACATCACGTTCGACCTCGTAGGTGCGGACCATCGTGACACCGAAGATGAAGGCGGCGATGCCCAGGTGCGCGACCATCATGCCGACCGTGGCGCGGGGGATCAGGCGCGCGCGCTGCCAGACCGAGCCGCCGGGCGTGGCGCGCGGCGCGATGCGCTCCCAGACATCGGTGGCGACGCTGGCGACGACCCACCAGCCCATCAGCAGGCCGAGCGTCGACATCAGGCCGATGCGACCGGCGAGCCAGCCGCTGAGCAGCGCGCAGACGACGGCCACGCCCGCGGCCCAGCGCAGGCGCCGCGCCAGGTCGGGCGCTTCGGTCTGTTTCCAGCGCGCGAGCGGGCCGATGCCCATCAAGAAGACCACCGGCGCCATCAAAGGCACGAACACGGTGTCGAAGTAAGGCGGACCGACCGAGATCTTGCCCAGGCCCAGCGCGTCCAGCACCAGCGGGTACAACGTGCCCAGCAGCACGGCGGCGCAGGCGACCACGAGCAGCACGTTGTTGGCGAGCAGCAAGGTTTCGCGCGACAGCAGGCCGAAACGCGCGCCGAGGCCGACCTTGGGTGCGCGCCAGGCATACAGCGTGAGCGATGCACCGACCACCACGACCAGGAAACCGAGGATGAAGAGGCCCCGCGCCGGGTCGGTGGCGAAGGCGTGCACCGAAGAAAGCACCCCCGAGCGGACGAGGAAAGTGCCGAGCAGGGAGAGCGAGAACGCGACGATCGCGAGGAGAACGGTCCAGCTCTTGAAGCTGCCGCGCTTTTCGGTCACCGCGAGCGAGTGGATCAGCGCGGTGCCGACAAGCCAGGGCATGAAGGACGCGTTCTCGACCGGATCCCAGAACCACCAGCCGCCCCAGCCGAGTTCGTAATAAGCCCACCAGCTGCCGAGCGCGATGCCCACGGTGAGGAACATCCAGGCCACGATGGTCCAGGGGCGTGTCCAGCGCGCCCACTGGGCGTCGAGGTTGCCGCCGATCAGGGCCGCCACCGCGAACGCAAACGCGACCGAGAAGCCGACGTAGCCCATGTAGAGCATCGGCGGATGGATGATCATGCCCGGGTCCTGCAGCAGCGGGTTCAGGTCCTGCCCGTCGGCCGGCACCGGGAACAGGCGGTCGAAGGGGTTCGAGGTCGTGAGCGTGAAGAGCAGGAAGCCCACCGCCACCAGCGCCATCACCGACAGGATGCGCGCCAGCACCGGCAGCGGCAGGTGCTTGCTGAACCGTGCGACGGCGAGTGTCCAGCCCACGAGCATCAGCACCCAGAGCAGGAGCGAGCCTTCGTGCCCGCCCCAGACGCCCGAGATGCGGTAGACCAGCGGCAACTGGCTGTTCGAGTGCCCGGCGACGTAGTCGACCGAGAAGTCGTTGCCGACGAAGGCCGCCATCAGGCAGGCGAAGGAAAACGCGACGAGCCCGAACAACCAGCCTGCGGCGGGCCGGGCCAGCGCCATCCAGTCGCTGCGGCCACGTTGCGCGCCCACCAGCGGCACGACGCCGAGCACCAGCGACACCGCGAGCGCGAGCCAGAGCGCGAAGTGGCCGAGTTCCGGGATCATGGTTTGACACCTTGGGTGCTGGCACCGAGCTTGGGGTCACCGGCCTGGGCGCGTTTCAGCGCTTCGGCGGCTTCGGGCGGCATGTAGTTTTCGTCGTGCTTGGCGAGCACCTCGCGCGCCACGAAGACACCGTCCTGCAACTGGCCTTGTGCGACCACACCTTTGCCCTCCTTGAAGAGGTCGGGCAGGATGCCGCTGTAACGCACGGGAATCGTCTTTGCGGTGTCGGTGACGACGAAGTTGACATCGACCCCGTCGCGCTTGACGCTGCCGTCCTGGACCATGCCGCCGAGCCGGAAGGTGCGGTTGGCGGGCGCCTCGTTGGCGGCGATCTGCGACGGCGAATAGAAGAACACCAGGTTGCTCTGGAAGGCGTTCAGCACCAGCGCCACGATCACGCCCACCGAGGCGAGCACACCGCCGGCGATGGCGAGCTTCTTGTGACGTGGTTTCATGGTCGAGCGGAGCCCCCGGCGTCGTGGTCGAGCAGGGCTTGCCGGCGCCGGCGCGATGCCAGCAGCGGCTCGGCCGTCATCAGCAGAGCCACGACGGCGTACGAACCCCAGACGTAGAGCCCGTAACCACCCATCGCGAAGAAGTCGCCGGCGCTGGCCCAGTTCACTGTCTGACTCCGTTGGCTGCCGCAAGTTCACCGACCCAGGCGCTGCGCTGTTCGCGCTCGAGCACGATCGCACGCGAGCGTGTCAGCACGACCGCAAAGGCGTAAGCCCAGAACGCGAGCGACATCAGCAGCATGGCGGTGAGCATGGTACTGGCCATTTTCGGCGACGAGGTGATGCTCACCGATGCCCCCTGGTGCAGGGTATTCCACCACTTCACCGAGAAATAGATGATCGGCACGTTGACCGCGCCGACCACCGCCAGCAGCGCGCCCGCCTGGTCGGCACGACGCGGGTCGTCGATCGCCTCGACCAGCGCGATGTAGCCCAGGTAGAGGAAGAGCAGGATCAGCTCGGAGGTCAGGCGCGCGTCCCAGACCCACCAGGTGCCCCAGGTCGGCTTGCCCCAGAGCGCGCCGGTCCAGAGGGCCAGGAAGGTGAACATCGCACCCGTGGGCGCCACGGCGCGCGCGACCATCGAGGCGAGGCGGGCGTTGAAGGCCCAGCCGACGGCGGCCCAGAACGCCATCACCAGGTACAACATCATCGACATCCAGGCCGCGGGGACGTGGATGAAGATGATGCGGTAGACCTCGCCCTGCGTGGCGTCGGTGGGGGCGACGAAGAAACCCATCCAGAGGCCCGCCGCGGCCAGCGCCAGCGCCGTGGCCCAGAACCACGGCACGAGCGCGCCGCTCAGCGCGTAGAAGCGGGGCGGTGAGGAGAAGGTGTAAAGCGTCAGTGGCATCGGTGTCCGGGCCGTCATTCCGTCGATATGCGCAGCGCGGCGGCGGTCGCCAGCGGTGCTCCGAGTGTCGTCGCGATGAGCAGGGCCCCGAGCAACGAAAAATGTCCCGCGGCCGACAGCCCGCTCTCGACCGCGCCCACCGCCCCGGCGCCGAAGATCAGCGCCGGCGTGGCCAGCGGCAGCACGATCAGGATCAGGAGCATGCCACCGCTGCGCAAGCCGAGCGTGAGCGCCGCGCCAAGGCCCCCGAGCAGGCTCAGGATCGGGGTGCCCAGCAGCAGGCCGGTCACGAGCGCCAGCAGGCCCTGCCCCGACATATCGAAGAGCAGACCGATGAGTGGCGACGCCACGATCAGCGGCAACCCGGAAACGACCCAGTGCGCCGCCGCCTTGGCGCCGGCCACCGCCAGCGCCGGTTGGGGTGCCAGCAGCATCTGCTCGAGCGAGCCGTCGGCGTGGTCGCCTGCATAAAGCGTGTTCACCGACAGCATCGATGCGAGCAGCGCGCAGACCCAGACCACGCCCGGCGCGATCTCGCGCAGCGTCTGCGGCTCCGGCCCGACGCCGAGCGGGAACAGGCTCACCGCGACGATGAAGAACACGAGCGGCAGCAGCGACTCGATGCGCCGCCGTGCGGCCAAGCGCAGGTCGCGCAGGAAGACGGCAACGAATAGGCGTCTCATGCCGGGGCGAAGCGGTCCAGATCGAGCACACGCGGTACCGGGTTGTGGAGGCTGAGCGGCAGGTGGCTCGTGAGCAGCACCGCACCACCCCGCGCCGCATGTTCGGCGAGCAGGGTGTTGAGCGCCTCCACACCGTCGTCGTCGAGCGCGTCGAAGGGCTCGTCGAGCAGCCACAGGCGCGGCGGCGCCGGCAGCGCGAGCCGCGCGAGTGCGACCCGCCGGCGCTGGCCCTGGCTCAGGGTGCGCACCGGGGCGCGGCGCCGGGACTCCACGCCGAGCCGCTGCAGTGCCTGGTCGATGGCGCCGGCAGGCGGCGCCTCGCCGCGCAGCTGCGCCACGAAACGCAGCGCCTCGGCCGCGCTCAGATCGTCCTTCAGCGCATTGGCATGGCCGACGTAGGCCATCTGCGTGCGCCAGGCCGTGCGCGCCTGGCGCAGCGGCACGCCATCGACGGCGATCTCGCCCGCAGTGGGTGTGGACAGCCCGGCCAGCAGGCGCAGCAGCGTGGTCTTGCCGCGCCCGTTGCGACCGCGCAACCAGATCAGTTCACCCGCGGCCAATGAGAAGTCGAGGCCGGCAAAGAGGCTTCGCTCGCCGCGATGGCCACTCAGGGCACGAACCTGCAGCAATGGGGTAGCGGCTCCCATCACCGGCAGGCAGGGCGGCGCGGCATCACTGCGGCAGCTTCAGGGTGCCTTCGGCGGCAAAAGGGACGCTGCCGAAAGGCCCGCTCGAGAGGCGGCCGCGCAGTGCATAGGGCCACTCGGCGAGGGGCGGGCCGCCGGCCAGGCCCATCGCCAGGCGGGCGACGGCCAACGCTGACACGCTGACCGGCACCGTGACCACCAGTTCGCCAAAGCGTGGCACGCTGCCGCGCTCGCCACTGACGCCGCTGGCCAGCGCCTTGCGGTTGAACTCGAGGTCGAGAGCGATGCCATCGAAGTCGACCGGCGCGTCGTTCGGATTCTGCAACCGCAGCTTGACCGCAAAACGGGCTTCGAGGCCTTCGCCCTTCAGACTCTCCACCGACACGACGTTGACCCGCAGCGGCTCCTGGCCGGGCAGGCCGGCGCAGGCGGCCAGGACCAGAGGCAACCAGATGACCCACGCCGTGAAATTTCGGCGACGGGCTTGTGCGGGGTGCAGCATCGCCGGCGCCCGGTTCAGGCCCAGACCTGCAGGAGCCAGCGGTTCAGGTCGGTGATCTCTTCCATGCACACCGAGTGGGCCATCGCGTACTCGTGCCATTCCACCGGGTGCCCGAGTGCCTGCAACGCTTCGCGCGACGCGCTGGCGCGCCCGATCGGGATCACGCCGTCCTGCCGCCCATGCGCCAGGAAGACCGGCGTGGCCTGGTTGGCGGCGTGGCGCTCGGCCGCGCTCTGGGGCGCCAGCGGCAGGTAACCGGACAGCCCGACCAGGCCGGCCAGACGCTCGGGGTGGCGCAGGCCGGTCATCAGCGTCATCGCGCAGCCCTGCGAGAAGCCCATCAGCACGATCCGGTTCGCCGCGACGCCGCGCTCGCGTTCGCGCGCGATCAATGCATCGACGAGTGCCTGGCTCTGGCGCAGGCCGGCTTCGTCTTCACGCCGGTCGAACTCGGTGCCCAGCAGGTCGTACCAGGCGCGCATGACATGGCCGCCGTTGATCGTCACCGCGCGCTCGGGTGCGTTCGGCAGCACGAAGCGGACGGGACCGACGCTGCCGAGCCGGAGCGCCTCGCACACCGGCACGAAGTCGCTGCCATCGGCGCCGAGGCCGTGCAGCACGATCAGGCTGGCGCTCGGGTCGGCGCCGCTTTGCAGTTCAATCGAATCGAGTGTCATCGTTGCAGTTTCAATAACCCAGGCCCATCGCCTCGCGCACGTCCTTCATCGTCTGGCGGGCCACGCTGCGTGCGCGCTCGGTGCCCGCCTCGACGATCCAGTGGATCTGCTTCGGGTCGGCGAGGTACTTTTCGGCACGCTCGCGCCAGGGTTGCTGCTCCTTCAGGATCGCGTCGATCACCGGCTGTTTGCACTCGAGGCAGCCGATGCCGGCGGTGGTGCAGCCCTGCACGACCCAATCCTGCGTCGGCTGGTCGCTGTAGACCTTGTGGAACTGCCAGACCGGGCACTTCTCGGGGTTGCCCGGGTCGCTGCGGCGGGCGCGCGCCGGGTCGGTCGGCATGCGCCGGACCTTGGTCTCGACCTGCGCCGGCTCTTCGCGCATCGCGATCGCGTTGCCGTAGCTCTTGCTCATCTTCGCGCCGTCCAGCCCCGGCAGCTTGGTCACCTCGGTGTGCAGCGCCTTGGGCTCGACGAGGATGGTCTGGCCGCCGCCGCGCAGGTGGCCCAGCAGGCGTTCGGTGTCGTCGGGTGTCCAACCTTCGCCCCCTGCGGCCTTGTGGACGATGGCTTCGCCCTTGGCCAGGGCCTCGGCAGCGCCTGTTTCGCCGAAGGCCTTGCGCTGCTTCTCGAAGTAACGCGCGTCGTCCTTGGGCAGCTTGGCCAGTGCGAGCGCGGCCTTGGCCGCGAAGTCGCCGGCACGGCCATACAGGTGGTTGAAGCGGCGCGCGACTTCGCGCGTGAGTTCGACGTGCGAGGCCTGGTCTTCACCCACCGGCACGTAAGTAGCCCGGTAGATCAGGATGTCGGCCGCCTGCAGCAAGGGGTAGCCGAGGAAGCCGTAGGTCGCGAGGTCGCGGTCCTTCAGCTTTTCGATCTGGTCCTTGTAGGTCGGCACGCGCTCCAGCCAGCCGAGGGGGGTGCCCATCGCGAGCAGCGTGAACAACTCGGCGTGTTCGGGCAGACGGCTCTGGATGAAGATCGTGCAGGCCTCGGGGTCGAGACCGGCGGCGATCCAGTCGATGACCATGTCGTACACGCTCTTCTCGATCACGCCGCGTTCTTCGTAGTGCGTCGTCAGTGCATGCCAGTCGGCGACGAAGAAGAAGCTGTCGTACTCGGCCTGCAGCTTGACCCAGTTCTTGAGGGCGCCGTGGTAGTGGCCGAGGTGCATGGCGCCGGTGGGGCGCATGCCGGAGAGGACGCGAGCTCGCATGGGGTCGTGGATTCGGTGTTCGGGGCTGGGCCGGGACGCGCGGATTCTCGCAGAGCACGAGCCCCTAAACTGCGCGCGCCATGAAGCAGATCGTGATCCTGATTTCCGGCCGTGGCTCCAACATGGAGGCGATCGTCCAGCGTTGCGTCGCCGAAGGCTGGCCGGCGCGTGTGGCCGCCGTCGTGAGCAACCGGGCCGACGCGGCGGGGCTGCAGTTCGCGGCCGCACACGGGATCCCGACGGCGGTCGTCGACCACCGGACGTTCGGCGAACGCGCCGCCTTCGACGGCGCGCTGGCGCAGGCGATCGATGCCTTTAAGCCCGACCTCGTTGTATTGGCCGGCTTCATGCGCATCCTCGGCGCGCACTTCGTGCAGCGTTATGAAGGCCGCCTGCTCAACGTTCATCCGTCGCTGCTGCCGGCCTTCACCGGGCTGCACACGCACCGGCGTGCGCTTGCCGCGGGTTGCAAGGCGGTGGGTGCGACCGTGCACTTCGTGACCTCGGAGCTGGATCACGGCCCGATCGTGATGCAGTCGGTGGTGGCGGTGAAACCGGGCGACGACGAACACACGCTCGCCAACCGCGTGCTCGCGACCGAGCATGTGATCTACCCGCAGGCGGTGCGCTGGTTCGTCGAAGGCGCCCTGCGCGTCGAGCACGGTGTCGTGACGCAGCGCGAGGGGCAGGCGCAGTTGTTGGTGTTGTAGGGCGTCTCAGACCAGGCTGGCGCCGATGTTGATCGCGAGCGCCAGGATGGCGGCATTGAAGGCAAACGACAGCACCGATTGCACCAGCACGAGCCGGCGAATCGGGCGCGACGTGATCGCGACGTCGGCGGTCTGGGAAGCGACCGCGATCGTGAACGCGAAGTACAGGAAGTCGGTGTAGTCGGGTTTGAAATCCGCTCCAGCACCGGGGAACTGCAAGCCGCCCGGCGTGCCCTGCGCGTAATACAGGCTTGCGTAGTCGAGCGCGAGCAGCGTCGGCAAGAGCAGCCACGAGCCGATGATCGTGCTGAGTGCAAACAGCAGATGCGGCCATCCCGCGCGGGCACCCTGGGCCTTCACGACCGCCAACTCGCCGCCGATGGCGACGATGCTCGCCACCGCGGCAGCGACGACCACGGACAGCACCACGGCGGCGCCCTCGGCCTGCGCCGCGACGACCTGACGCAGGTGTCCGTGATCGGCACGGGCCATCATCTGCGCCATCAGCAACAGGTAGAGCCAGACCGCGACGTTCCATCCCAGGAGGGCGCGTGTCGTCGGCCGCAAGGGCTCGGGTAACAGCAGGGCCGCGACCAGCCCGACGGCGGCCGCGGCGTACAGGCGAGGCCGCGCGCGCACATGAGCGGCGAGCGGATGCATCAGGGGGTGGCGTCGAGCCGCTGGAACCGGGGTTGGCTGCTGCCGTCGACGCTGCCGAAGAACATCGCATGCGGCCGCACCCACCAGCCGCTGTCGTTGTACAGCGGGCGGTAGACCACCAGGGGTTCGAGCGTCTCGCTGTGGCGCGCGGCGCCCAGCACTTCGTACTCGCCGCCCTTGTAGTGGCGGTAACGCCCCGGTGGCGTCGGCGGGAGCGCGGTCAAGGCGGCAGGTTCAGGTGGAACGCTCGTCAGCTCATCAGCTCGTGGGCGGGCCGGATAATCCATCGATGCATCCTAATGCCCTGCTCGACCTGAGCACCGAGTTGCTGCGTCAGGTGATGAAGCTCGACAAGCCCGCCGACGGCGTGGTCTCGGAGTTCTTCCGCTTCCAGCGCGCGCTCGGCCAGCGCGAGCGCCACACCCTGGCCGAGTCGGCCTACACGGTGCTGCGCCACCGCCTGCTGTTGCAGCATCTGGCGCAGACCGGTTCGGGCACGCTCGAGCGCCGGCTGGCAATCCTGGCCTGGCAGGGCAGCGACACCTTCCTGCGTGGCGCGCTCGGCCCGCACGAGCAGCAGTGGCTGGTCAAGGTCAACACGATCGATCGCGGCGCGCTGCCCGACAAGCTGCGCCACAACCTGCCGGACTGGCTCGCGGGGGCCTTGCGCGATCAAGTAGCCGCCGACGAGTTCTGGCCGCTCGCCAACGCGCTCAACGAGTCGGCGCCACTGGACCTGCGCGTCAACGTGCTCAAGACCAAGCGCGAAGAGGCGCGGGCCGCGCTCGAACTGGCCGGGATCCCTGCCGCGGCGACGCCGTTTTCGCCCTGGGGGCTGCGTTTGCCGGGCAAGCCGGCGATCAACCAGCTGGGTGTGTTCCAGCGTGGCGAGGTCGAGGTGCAGGACGAAGGCAGCCAACTGCTGGCGCTGCTTACCGGTGCTGCGCGCGGCGAGATGGTGGTCGACTTCTGTGCCGGGGCGGGCGGCAAGACGCTGGCGTTGGGCGCGATGATGCGCAACACGGGGCGCCTCTATGCTTTCGATCCATCGGGGCATCGGCTCGACGCGCTCAAACCGCGCTTGGCGCGCAGTGGCCTGTCCAACATCTACCCGTCGCAGATCGCGCACGAACGCGATGACCGGATCAAGCGCCTGGCCGGCAAGGTCGACCGAGTTCTGGTCGACGCGCCGTGCTCGGGGCTGGGGACATTGCGCCGCAATCCCGACCTCAAATGGCGCCAATCGCCGAAGGCCATTGCGGAATTACGCCTGAAGCAGCAGGCCATCCTGGAGAGTGCGGCCCGCCTGTTGCGCCCCGGTGGACGGCTCGTTTATGCCACCTGCAGCCTGCTGCGGGCCGAAAACGAAGACATCGCAGAAGCGTTCAGCGCTTCTCAGCAGGCCGACTTTGAGCCGATACCAGTCGCACAGGTGCTGGAATCGGCGCGGGTGGAAGGCGCTTCCGGACTTGATCGCGGGGGTTATTTGCGCTTGTGGCCGCACCTTCACCAAACCGACGGCTTCTTCGCCGCGGTGTGGCAACGGCGCTGAAAGTCCAGGAAATCGGGTTGAAGTTTCGTGATTGGCCGTCATCTTGACCGATGGCAGTCAGTGGTGGAGCGACCTCTCTACGTAGTTTCCGGTCGCGCGAGCCGGCCGCCCCATTACAATAGGTGACGGTCGCGCCATCTTCTTTGCGGCCACGAAAGTTGCTTTCATGGATCAAGTCTTGATGCTTCACGACGCTGCAGTCGACTGGCTGGCCAACGGCCTGCTTGGCGCAACGTGGTGGCAGGTGCTGTTGTTCGCGGGCGTGGTGACGCACATCACGATCGCGTCGGTCACGATCTTCCTGCACCGCGCACAGGCGCACCGTGCGCTTGAACTGGGCCCGCTACCTTCTCACTTCTTCCGTCTCTGGCTCTGGCTCACCACCGGCATGGTGACCAAGGAGTGGGTCGCGATCCATCGCAAGCACCACGCCAAGTGCGAGACCGAAGAGGATCCGCACAGCCCGGTCACGCGCGGTATCAAGACGGTGCTGCTGACTGGCTCGGAGCTGTACCGCACCGAAGCCAAGGTCCAAGAGACGCTGTCCAAGTACGGCCACAACACGCCGGACGACTGGATCGAGCGCAATCTGTACACACGCTACTCGTGGCAGGGCGTGGGCTTGATGCTGATCATCAACCTGGCGCTGTTCGGTGCCATCGGCGCGGCCGTGTGGGCGCTCCAGATGGCGTGGATCCCGATCACCGCCGCCGGCATCATCAACGGCATCGGTCATTACTGGGGATACCGCAACTTCGAGGCGCCCGACGCGTCGCGCAACATCTCTCCCTGGGGCATCATCATCGGCGGTGAGGAGTTGCACAACAACCACCACACGTACCCGACGTCGGCCAAGCTGTCGGTCAAGTCCTTCGAATTCGACATCGGCTGGGCCTACATCCGTGCGCTCGAACTGTGTGGCATGGCCAGGGTGCGCAAGACCGCTCCGCAACTCAAGCTCGGCAGCATCAAGCCGGTCGCCGACAGCCACACGCTCGAGGCCATCATTGCCAACCGCTACGAAGTCATGGCCACCTACGCCGCCGAACTCAAGCGCGCCGTGGCGACAGAGATCGATCGCGCCAAGGCCCAGGGCGCACTCAACGCCGGGGCGGCGGCCGACCTGCACGTGGCGCGCCGCTGGCTGCACCGCGACGCCGACAAGATTCCGCACGGGTTGAAGCATCAGGTGGACAACGCCGTCGGCCAGAGCCCGGCCCTGACGAAGCTCGTGGCGATGCGCGAAGAGCTGCGTTCGCTCTGGACCCGCACCAACGTGTCGGTCGAACAGCTGGTGTCCGACCTGCAGGCTTGGTGCCACAAGGCCGAGAGCAGCGGCATCGCTGCACTGCAGGAGTTCTCGCTCAAGCTGCGCGCCGCGCACGCCTGATCGGCACTCGGCGGCCTGCAATCAAAGGCCCGCTTCGGCGGGCCTTTTGCTTTTGCGGCCCATCCCGGCGGCGCCGAGCGGCAACAAAAAACCCGCCGGATCGCGGCGGGTTTGTTCTCAAGCGAGAAGTGATGTCACTTCAGCTTGATTTCCTTGTACAGCACGTGCTTGCGCGCCTTCGGGTCGAACTTCAGGAACTCGAGCTTCTCGGGCGTGGTCTTCTTGTTCTTGCTCGTGGTGTAGAAGTGGCCGGTACCGGCCGTCGACTCCAGCTTGATCTTTTCGCGTCCACCTTTTGCCATGTCGTTCTCCTAGAGGGCTTGCGCCTCAGATTGCGTTCTTGGCACGCAGGTCGGCCACGACCTGGTCGATGCCTACCTTGTCGATCAGGCGCAGCGCGGCGTTGCTGATGCGCAGGCGGATCCAGCGGTTCTCGGTCTCGACCCAGAACCGGCGATAGTGCAGGTTGGGCAGAAAGCGGCGCTTGGTCCGGTTGTTTGCATGGGAAACATTGTTCCCGACCATCGGGCCCTTACCCGTGACTTGACAGACGCGTGCCATATAAAAATCAGCCGTGGTAGGCCGCTCCAGACGAGCAGGGTGGGCTGCGGACTTGCCGCGCGACCCCGTCGAGTTCAAAGTAAGCCGTTGCCGGCAAAGCTTGCAATTATAGCGTGGCTTGCACAGTCAAGACTAGCTGTCCTGCTGCTCGAGGAAGCGTTGTGCGTCCAGCGCCGCCATGCATCCGGTGCCGGCGCTCGTGATCGCCTGCCGGTAGACATGATCCTGCACGTCGCCCGCGGCGAAGACACCCGGCACGCTGGTCATCGTGGCAAAGCCGTTGAGGCCGGTGCGGGTGACGATGTAGCCGTCCTTCATCTCGAGCTGGCCCTTGAAGATGTCGGTGTTGGGCTG
>DATDER010000097.1:0-11607 GCA_036523095.1 Rubrivivax sp. | reverse complement strand
TCGAACCGCGGCGCGCTGGCCTGGGTGCTGGGCGGGCTGGTCGGCATGATCGCCATCCTGGAGCTGGGAGGCGGCTTCATCGTCGGCTCGACCTGGCTCTTCGTGGCCACGGCGCGCGCCTTCGGGCAGCCGATCCGAGTCAAGTCACCGCTGATCGGCTTCGTCCTCGCCGCGGTCGCCTACGCCTTCTTCACGAAGGCGCTGTCGCTCTCGTTGCCCACCGGCCCGCTCGAGCGCCTGCTGCTCGGCTGAAAGTTCGCCATGGAAGTCTTCACGCTCCTGGGCCAGGGCCTGCTCGTCGCGATCCAGCCGGGCAACCTGCTGTTCGCCGGCGTGGGGGTGTTGCTGGGCACCCTCGTCGGCATCCTGCCGGGCATCAGCCCGTCGCTCACCGTCGCGCTGCTGCTGCCGATCACCTTCAAGCTCGACCCCACCGGCTCGATCATCATGTTCGCCGGCATCTACTTCGGCGGCATGTACGGCAGTTCGACGACCGCCATCCTGCTGAACACGCCGGGTGAAGCGGCGTCGATCGCGACCGCGATCGAGGGCCACAAGATGGCCAAGGCCGGGCGCGGTGGCCCGGCACTCGCGACCGCGGCGATCGGCTCGTTCGTCGCTGGCCTGATCGCCACCATCGGCATCTGCGTGCTGGCGCCCTGGCTTGTCGAGTTCGCGGTCCAGTTCGGTCCGTGGGACTACTTCGCGTTGATGGTGCTGGCCTTCATCACGGTCTCCGCCACCTTCGGCGACTCGGTGCTGCGCGGCATCACCAGCCTCGCGTTCGGCCTCGTGCTCGGCCTGGTCGGCATCGACAAGCTGACCGGGCAATCCCGGCTCGCGTTCGGCGTGCCTTCGCTGCTCGACGGCATCTCGATCACGACCCTGGCCGTAGGCCTCTTCGCGATGGGCGAGACGCTCTACATCGCATCGCGATTCACCGGCGTGCAAGAGAAGATCGAGTCGGTGCGCGGCTCCTTGTGGATGACGAAGGAGGACTGGAAGCGCTCCTGGAAGCCGTGGCTGCGCGGCATCGGCCTGGGCTTTCCGATCGGCGCGCTGCCCGCCGGCGGGGCCGAGGTGCCCACGCTGCTGTCGTACACGCTCGAGCGCAAGCTCGCGGTCAAGCCCGAGGAGTTCGGCCACGGCGCGATCGAGGGTGTGGCCGGCCCGGAGGCGGCCAACAACGCAGCGGCTACCGGCACGCTGGTGCCGCTGCTGGCGCTCGGCCTGCCGACATCGGCGACCGCCGCGATGCTGCTCGCCGGCTTCCAGCAATACGGCCTCGTGCCCGGCCCCCTGCTCTTCGTCACCAACGCCGACCTGGTGTGGGGGCTGATCGCGAGCTTCTTCGTCGGCAACCTCATGCTGCTGGTACTGAACCTGCCGCTCGTCGGCCTGTGGGTCAAGCTGCTGAAGGTGCCGCAGCCCTGGCTCTATGCCGGCATCCTGGTGTTCGCGGTGATGGGCACGCTGGCGGCGAACCCGTCGACGGTCGAACTGGTGATGCTGGTCACCTTCGGCATCGTCGGCTACCTGATGCGCTGCTGGGACTACCCCGTGGCCCCGATGATCGTCGGCCTGATCCTCGGCCCGATGGCCGAGAGCCAGTTCCGCCGCGCGCTGCAGATCAGCCTCGGCGATGGCCTCGTGTTCTTCAAGCACGCCGGCTCGGCGACGCTGCTTGCGTTGGCACTCGTTGCGCTGGTGGCGCCGTTCGTGTTCAAGAACCTGCGCAAGTTCAAGGGCGACGACGCGTAGCCGACGCCATGTGGAACCGCATTGTCGATACCGTCCTGTCCGAGTTCGCCGATGCCACGGATGTCGAGCAGATCACGCGCTTGCTGACACGCCTGCTGCTGGCTGCGGTGCTCGGCGGGCTGCTCGGCTACGAGCGGGAACATCAAGGCAAGGCCGCCGGCGTCCGCACCCACATGCTGGTCGCGATGGGCGCGGCGCTGTTCGTGCTTGTGCCTTATCAGGCCGGGATGCCGGTCCCTGACCTGAGTCGGGTGATCCAGGGCATCGTCGCGGGCATCGGCTTTCTCGGTGCCGGTGCGATCATCAAGAATCGCGGCGAAGACGATGTGCAGGGCTTGACCACCGCCGCCGGCGTCTGGATGACGGCCGCGATCGGCGTTGCATGCGGGCTCGGTCGGGAATCGACGGCACTGCTCAGCACCCTGCTGGCGTTGATCGTTCTCGGCGTGGTGCCGAGACTGCTCAGCCGGGACAAGCGGTGATCAGGCCCTGTCCGCAGGCATCGCCGCCGGCATCGCACCGCCCGCGGCAGTGAACCCGGCCTTGGGCTTCTTCTCCCGCACCAGGTAGCTGTACAGCACCGGCACCACCACCAGCGTGAGCAGGGTCGAGGTGATGACACCGCCGATGATCGCGCGGCCCATCGGGGCCTGGATCTCGCCGCCGTCATTGAGCGCCAGCGCCAGCGGCAGCATGCCGAAGACCATCGCCGCCGTCGTCATCACGATCGGCCGCATCCGGATCAGCCCCGCCTGCAGCAGCGCTTCGGGCACCGTGGCACCGGCCCTGCGCGCCTGGTTCGCGAAGTCCACGAGCAGGATCGCGTTCTTCGTCACCAGGCCCATCAGCATCACCAGACCGATCATCGAAAACACGTTCAGCGTGCTGCGCCAGAACAGCAGCGCCAACATCACGCCGATCAGCGCCAAAGGCAGGCTGGCCATGATCGCGATCGGCTGCAGGAAGCTGCCGAACTGGCTCGCGAGCACGATGTAGATGAAGATCACGGCGAGCGCCATCGCCGCGAGCAGGCCCCCGAAAGCCTCGGACTGCTGCTGCATCTGGCCGCCGATGTCGAAGCTGAAGCCGGGCGGCAGCGTGGTGTCCTTGATCAGCTTCTGGACGTCGTCGCCCACTTCGCCGCTGCTGCGGTCCTTCACGCCCGCGAACACGGCCTCGCGGCGCTGCAGGTTCTGGCGCCGGATGATCTCGGGGTTGAACACCGGCTCGATCGTCGCGACGTTGTCCAGCGTGACCGGCGTGCCGTCCCTCGCGAAGGCCACCGGCAGGCCGCGCAACTGGTCGATGCGCTCGCGCTGGCTTTCGTTCAGGCGCAGCACGACGTCGATCTGGTCGCCCGCCGGCGTGGTCCAGTAAGTCGCCGTCTCGCCGTTGACGTAGGCCCGCAGGTTGGCCGCGAGCTGCGGCGCGGTGAGGCCGAGCTCGCGCACCGCGCCGGGCTTGAGCCGCACGGCGTAGGCGGGCAGGCCCGGCTTGACCGAGGACTCGACGTCGACCGCGCCGGGGATCTTCTTCACCTTCTCGGCGAACTCGTTCGCCAGCCGCGCCAGGCCCTCGGCGTCGCTGCCGAGGATCGCGACGTAGATCGGGCGGTCGAAGCCGACCGACGCGTCGGTGCCGGGGATGCGCGCGACCTGTTCGCGGATCGTGTCTTCGACCTGCTTCTGGCTCCGGCTGCGCTCCTTGCGATCCTTGAGCACGATGTTGAGCGCCGCCTGGTTGCGCTGCCCTTCGCCGCCGACGTCGGTCGACACCGTGGCCACCTCGGGCAGCGCACTGACGATTTCCTCGACCTGGCGCACCTTGGCGTCGCTGCGTTCCAGGCTCGAGCCGACCGGCATGCGCAATTGCAGCTGGGTGTAGCCCTGGTCGGTCTGCGGCACGAACTCACTGCCGACCAGCGGCGCCAGTGCCAGCGCGCCGACGAAGCTGGCCGCACCGACCGCGAGCACTACCCCGCGCGGCGTGAGCGTGGCGCGCCGCCAGTGGCGTGCGGCGTTGCGATCGCGCCCGCCTTCGGCGCCGAAGGGGTGGCCGTAGGCCGGCCACCAGACGCGGTAGCGGCGCAGCGAGAAGGCCCAGCGGATGAGCCTTTCGTAGGCGCCGTGCATTACGTCGAGCAGGCGGTCGGTCGCGCCGATCGCGTGGCGCAAGCCCGGCAGCTTCTTCAGGTAGGCCGAGGGCGGGTCCTTCCAGATGCTCGACAGCATCGGGTCGAGCGTAAAGCTGACGAACAGGCTCACCAGCACCGCCACCACCACGGTGATGCCGAAGGGATAGAAGAACTTGCCGATGATGCCGCCCATGAACGCCACCGGCACGAACACCGCGCAGAGCGCGAAGGTGGTGGCCATCACCGCGAGGCCGATCTCGTCGGTGCCTTCGCGCGCCGCGGTGACATGGTCCTTGCCAAGGTGCACGTGGCGCACGATGTTCTCGCGCACCACGATCGCATCGTCGATGAGCAAGCCGATGCACAGGCTCAGCGCCATCATCGTCATGAAGTTGAGCGTGAAGCCGAAGGCATAGACGGCGATGAAGCTCGAGATCACCGCGATCGGCAGCGTCAGCCCGGTGATGAGGGTGCTGCGCCACGAGTGCAGGAACAGGAACACGATCGCCACCGTGAGCAGCGCACCTTCGAGCAGCGTGTGCAGCAGGCCGTCGAGCGAACCCTTGACCCAATCGCTGGAGGCATAGATCAGGCGCAGCTCGACGTCGGGTGGCAGCGTGTTGCGCAGCTCTTCCATCGCCATCTTCACGGCGCTGCCGGCGTCAACGATGTTGGCGTCCTGCTGCTTGAAGACGTTGAAGCTGATCGCCCGCTGGCCGTTGACACGCGAGGTCGTGTCGGCTTCGCGTTCACGCTCTACAAGCTGGCCGAAGTCGCGCAGCGTCAGCGCCAGGCCGTTGCGGTGCGCCACGACCAAGTCCTCGAACTGCTTGGGCTCGCGCACCCGGCCCTCGACGCGCAGCAGCGCGTCCTCCACCGGGTTGCTGACCAGGCCGACCGGCTGGTCGGCATTCGCGTCTTGCAGCGCGCTCGCGATCTCGGCCGGCGTCACCGCATAGGCACGCAGGCGCGCCGGGTCGAGGTCGATGCGCACCTCGCGCAGCGTGAGCCCGCCGATGTCCACCCGCGCCACGCCTTCGACCCGCTGCAGCCGCTTGCCCACCGTCTGTTCGGCCAGCAGCGACAGCTCGCGCGCGCTGCGTGTGGCCGACATCAACGCCATGTTCACGACCGGCTGCGAGTTGTCTTCGTTCCACCGTGCCACGGTGGGCGCCTTGGCATCGCGCGGGAAGTCCGCCCGCACCGCCGCGATGCGGTCGCGCACCTCCTGCATCGCGCGGCCCATGTCGGCGTCGAGCGAGAACTCGATGCTCATCTGGACCCGCCCTTCCATGCTGCGCGAAGCGATGCGTCGCACGCCGGCGATGCTGTTGACCGACTCTTCCAGCGGCTTGGCGAGTTCGCGCTCGACCGCCTCGGGCGAGGCGCCGGGGTAGACGACCTCGACCCAGGCGCCGGGCAGCGTGATGTCGGGCATCTGCTCGACACCGAGCTTGGAATACGCAAACAGGCCCAGCACACACAGCGCCACCATCACCATCGTGGCGAAGACCGGGTTGTTGATCGAGACGCGGGTCATCCACATCGCGCGTGCCCCTTCACTGCAGCGAGGTCGAGGCCGCGATCGCAGCCGCCGGCGCCGACCGGGCGGCCACCACCACCGCCCTGGCACCTTCGCGCAGGTTCTCGAAGCGCGCTCCGAGCACCTGCGAAGCGGGCGCGACGCCGTCGAGCACCTCGACCCGGCCCTGGCGCTCGTCACGCCGGCCGAGCGACACCATGCGGCGCTGCAAGGTGCCGTCGGCGACGAGCCATACATGGTCCTGGCCGCCGGTGGTGGCGATCGCGCTGGCCGGCAGCGTCAGGCGCTGGGTGTCGTCGGCCAGCACCACGCTCGCCGATGCGTAGACGCCGGCGCGGTAGAGCTCGTTCGGGTTCGCGAGCACGATCGTGACGCCGATGGCGCGTGTGCCGGCGTCGGCCGCGGGCGCGATGCGGGCGATCTGCGCCGCCACCGGCTTGTCGTGGCCCTCGATGCGGACCTGTACCGGCAGGCCCGGTGCCAGGCGCGACACCTCGTGCGTGCCGACGCCGCCGGCAAGTTCGAGCGTGCTCAGGTCGACGATCGTGAGCAGCGGCTGTTCTGCGGCGACCTTCTCGCCCGCGACGGTGTGGCGCTTGGCGACGATGCCGCTGATCGGCGCCACCAGCGCGGCCTCGCGCACACCGACACGGGTCGTGTTGAGCGCGGCCTGCGCAGCGCCGAGTTGGGCCCGTGCGGTGTCGACCGCTGCGCGCGAACTGTCCAGCGCCGCCGCCGAGATGAACTGCTGCGCCGCGAGACGCTCGTTCTGCGCGTGGCTGCGCTCGGCCTGGCCCAGCGCGGCGCGCGCCGATTCCAGCAGCGCGCTGCGCTCGGCGACGCGGCTGCCGAGGTCGGCCAGGTCGACGCTGCCGAGCGACTGACCCGCCTTGACCCGGCTGCCTTCGCCGGCCGAGAGGCTCAGCAAGGTCCCCGCGACCTTGGCGCGCACGATCGCCGTCACGGGCGCGACGAGCGGGCCGGAAACCTCGACCCGGCCAGGCATCGAAACCAGGGCCGGGCGCACCACCTCGGCACTCGTGAACTCGAGCACCGGGTCGGGTTTGACCGCCTTGCCGGGCAGCTTGAGCTTGCCGCTGGCCACCGCGCCGGCCACACCGGCGGCGAGCAACAGCGCTGCGACGCCCACCCACCAGACTCGTTTTTTCACCACCCCTCCTGTGCCGGCATGCTGGCCGGTTCATCACTCGGCGCGCAGTCTAGGTGCGGCGGCATCCGCCAAAAGCGCTGCTGCGACGAAGCGCAGGCGCTGACGGACGAACTGCGGCGCGGCGCGACAGCCGGTGCGGATGGGGCTCAGGCCGCGGCCTGGATTTCGGCAGGATTCAGCGTCTGCAGCAGCTCGGCCGGTGCCATCGGCTTGCCGTAGAGGTAGCCCTGGCCCTTGTCGCAGCGCAGCGCGTGCAACAGCAGCGCCTGTCCCGGCGTTTCGATGCCTTCGGCCACGACGACCATGCCCAGGGCCTGGGCGACGCGGATCGTCGCTTCGATCAGGACCCGGTGGTATTCGCTGCTTTCGGCGTCGCGCACGAAGGACCGGTCGATCTTCACCGTGTCGACCGGCAGCAGGTGCAGGCAGGCGAGCGAGGAGTAGCCGGTGCCGAAGTCGTCGAGCGCCAGCTTGACGCCGGTCTCCTTCAACTCGCGCAGCGTCGCCTGGACCTGCTCGTCCTGCGCCGCCAGGCTTTCGGTGACCTCGAGTTGCAGGCAGTGCGGCTCCAGGCCCGTGCGTTGAAGCGTCGCCCGCACCCTGGCCACCAGGCTGGGCAGGCGCAGCTGCGCGCGCGACAGGTTCACCGCCAGCACCGGGCGCGCATCGTGGTCGAACATCGACTGCCACTGGACGAACTGGGCACAGGCGGCCTCGAGCACGAAGTCGCCCACGGCACCGATGAGGCCGCTCTCTTCGGCCACCGGGATGAACTCCACCGGCGGCACGAGTCCGCGCACCGGGTGCATCCAGCGCGCCAGCGCTTCGACGCCACAGGTCAAGCCGGTGCCCAGGTCGACCACCGGCTGGTAGACGACGAACAACTCGCCCCGCTCCAGGCCCAGGCGCAGGTCGCGCTCGAGCCCGACCTGGCGTGCGATGCGCTCGTGCATCGCGGTGTCGAAGAGGACCCAGCGACCGCGCCCGGCGCGTTTGGCCTCGTACATCGCGGTGTCGGCATCGCGCAGCACCGTGTCGGGGTCGTCGGCGGCGTGCTCCGACGCGACGATGCCGATGCTGGCGCTCGAATACACCGTGTTGTTGGCGATCATGTAGGGGCGCGCCAGCAGTTCGAGCAGGCGGTCGGCGACGCGGCAGGCGTCGTCGGCATCGCGGATCTGCTCCAGCACGATCACGAACTCGTCACCGCCGATGCGCGCCGCCGTCGAGCCCTCGCCTGCACTGCGGCCGACCGCGTCGCCACTGCGCAGCGCGCCCTGCAGGCGCTGTGCGATCTGGCGCAGCAACTCGTCGCCGGCCGAGTGGCCGAGCGTGTCGTTGACTTGCTTGAAGCGGTCGAAGTCCATGAACAGGACGGCGAAAGGCGAGCCCGCGCCTGCGTTCCAGCGCGCCAGCGCGCTGCGCACACGCTCCAGCACCACGGTGCGGTTGGGCAGCTGCGTCAGCGCGTCGGTGCGTGCGCTGTGCCGCAGCACCTCCTGCATGCGCATCTGGTCGGTGAGGTCGATGTGGATGCCGGCCATGCGGCGCGGTGTGCCGCGCTCGCTGCGCTCGACCACGGCGCCGGTGGACATCAACGGCGTGTAGCTGCCGTCGGGCCGGCGCGCGCGCAGCTCGAAGCGGTACGGCACCGTGGCGTCGTCGAGGTGCGCCTGCACCGCGGCGAACCAGCGCTCGCGGTCGTCGGGGTGCACACGATCAACCCAGGCTTCGAGGCTCATCGCGACATCGCCCGGCGCGTAACCCATCATCGTGGCCATGCGGTCGTTGCAATGCATCGCGCCGCTGCGGATGTCCCACTGCCAGGCGCCGACCCCCGAGCCCTCGATCGTGAGTTCGAGCAGCTGCTGCTGCCGGCGCTGCTCGGTCACGTCGACGAAGCAGGAGATCACGCCGTCGCCGGCCGCGCCGCTGAAGGGCTGGGTGTTGACGAGCAACCAGCGCAGGTCGCCCGCCCCCGTGCGCACGGCCATCGATTCACCGCTCAGGGCCAGCCCGGTGGCGAGCGTGCGTGCGGCAGGATCATCGTCAGCAGCGTACTCGCTCAGGTCAGCCCGCAGCGGCTTCCACGATGCGCCAGCCAACCCGTGACCGAGCAACTCGGCACGCGACCGCTGCAGCGCCCGTTCGGCCGCAGGGTTGCACTCGACGACACGCCCGGCCGCGTCCTGCAGCACCACGCCGGTGGGAAGCCCCGCGAGCAGCGCCTGCATCTGCTGACGCTGACGGACCTGTTCGGTGATCACGGTGCGCACCGAGACAAAACCCTTGAGATTGCCGTGGGCGTCGTGCACCGGCTGGGCGTCGAGGTCGACCCAGAATTCGTGCCCGTCCTTCGTCCGGTTGACGACTTCGAGCCGGATCGGCCGCCGCGACTCGAAGGCTTCGGTCATGCGTGCGACGACGCTCGGCTCGGTGCGGTCGCTGTGCAGCAATTCACGCGGGCTGTGGCCCATCGCCTCGGCCAGCGTGTAACCGGTGACGCGCTCGAACGCGGCGTTGGCCCAGACGATGCGCCATTGCGTGTCGCCGACGATGACGACGTTGCCCGTGCGTTCGGCCACCATCGCGAGCCGTTCCAGGTCGACCGTCTGCGCCGCCAGCCGTTCGTGCTGGCGCCGGACGGCGCGCGCCGCGGGCTCGACCACGAGCAGGGCCACGAGCCCGAGCGCCAGCAGCATCGCCGCCATCGACGCCTGCACGGTCTCGGCGGCCGCCTTGCTACGCTGCTGCGCGGCGCGCTGCAGTTGCTGCACCAGGGCCTCGGCGGCTTCGGTCGCCGGGTCGGCCTCGGCCTGCACCAGCGCCATCGCGTTGAGGATGGCCGCGTCGTCACTCGACTCGAGCTTGCTGAGCAGGATCTGCGTGCGGTACCAGAGGCGTTCGCGCTTGGCCTGCCACTGCTCCAGCGCCGCCGACAGCGCCAGCCCCTGCTGCGGGCCCAGCGCACGTTGTGCCTTGAGCAGATCTTCGAGCTTGAGGGCCTCGTCCTGCGTCCGCTGCAATTCCTCCTCCAGGCGGGTTTCCACGCCGTCCTGGGTCGCCAGCGCCGCCTGCCGCGCCAGACGCTGGCTCAGTGCACGCTGCGAGCCGGCCAGAGCGATGACCTCGGCGTCGGCCTCGCGCACCTGCTCCGACAGCCCGGAGTGCCAGGCCTGGACCGCGGCCACGGCGCCCACCACGGTCAGCACCACGCCCATCGCAGCACGCAGGCGGCGGTGCGGCGGCGTCGAGGGTGACAGCAGCGGGGTCGGCGGGGGCACAGCCGGGTTATCGGCAGCAAACGGCGCCACAACAGGGTTGCCGGCGTCCCGCATCCCGGCCGTGTCGGACCCCCGCGCCGGCGCGCTGAGGAATCGACCCGCCCCGCTCAGCCGGGAACCAGGCTGGAGGGGCTGTGCAGCGCCTTGCGGGCGCACCACCAGCCGCCGAGGGCAGCCGCGCTCGCGGCCCAGAACACGGCGGCGAGCCCGAAGCGGTCGATGATCAGGCCACCGCAGACTCCGCCCAGCACACCCGACAGCCCATAGCCGAGCGTGCTGTACAGCGCCTGCCCGCGCCCGCGCGAGCGGCCCGGAAAATAGCGGTGCAGCAGCGTGATGCAGGTGCTGTGGTGGGCCGCAAAAGTGATCGCGTGCGAAATCTGCGCCAGCACCAGCACGGCGGGCCAGTGCCCGGCGCCGGCGGTGGCCGCAAAGCGCCCCGCGGTGACCAGCGCGACCACCTGCAGCCAACGCAGCGGGACCAGGTGCCGGGTCCAGCGCCCGTGGAACCAGAAGTACACGATCTCGGCCGCCACCGACACCGCCCACAGCGCCCCCACCGCCGCCTTCCCGTAGCCGAGCGACACGAGGTAGAGCGAGAAGAAGGCGTACAGACCGGAGTGCGCCAGCACGACGAAGAACACCGAGGCGAAGAACCACGCCACCTCGGGGCGCCTGAGCAAGGGCCACACGGGTGGCGGCGGCGCGTCGTGCGCCATGGGCGAACGTGCCTCGGGCAGGCGCGTCGACGCCCACAGCAGCAGGGCGTACACCAGCACCAACACGACCGGGAACACCGCCATCCCCGCCACCTGCAACAGCGTCCCGACCAGCGTGACCGACAGGATGAAGCCCACCGAACCCCACATGCGCACCCGACCGTAACGCACCGCATCTATGCCGGTGCCCCGGCTGAGGTGGTTCGCCACCGCGGTTTCCGACAGCGGCACCACGCCGCTGTTGGCGACGAACAGCAGCCCCGTCGCGAGCGCCACCCACACCACCTGCCGCGCAGCGAGCAGCGCCGCGGCGAAGACCAGCGAAGCCGCCGCCGCGATCCGGATCAGCTGCACGTGGCGCCCGCTGTGGTCGCCAAACCAGCTCCAGGCATAGGGTGCGACGACACGTGTCCACGACTGCAGCGACGCAATGAGCCCGATCACGATGGTCGAAAAGCCGAGCTCCTTGAACCACAGCGGCGCGTACGGGTTGAAGAGCCCAATCGTGGCAAAGTAGAAGAAGGACAGCAGGCCGAACGCGGCCAGCGGCGGCGTCACCGCGCGTTCAGGCATGCCCCGGAATCGGCGCGACCGGCAGCCTCACGTCGGCACACTGCGCGCGCTGGCGCAGCACATGGTCCATCACCACCAGCGCCAGCATCGCTTCGGCGATCGGCGCGGCACGGATGCCGACGCAGGGGTCGTGGCGACCGAAGGTCTGTACCGTGGTCGGTGCGCCGGCGCGGTCGATCGACTGGCGCGGGGTGCGGATCGAACTCGTGGGCTTGATCGCGATCCGGGCCACCAGGTCCTGCCCGGTGGAGATGCCGCCGAGCACGCCGCCAGCGTGGTTGCTGGCAAAACCCTGCGGCGTGAGTTCGTCGCCGTGTTCGCTGCCGCTCTGCGCGACGACACCGAAACCGTCGCCGATCTCGACCCCCTTGACCGCGTTGATGCCCATCAGCGCATAGGCGATGTCGGCGTCGAGCTTGTCG
>DATDER010000096.1:0-5509 GCA_036523095.1 Rubrivivax sp. | reverse complement strand
ATCGCGGCGATGCGGAACAGGTTGTAGGCCAGGTAGAAGTTCCAGTCCTCGGCCAGCGCGTCGGGTGTCGCCAGTCCGGTGCGCTCGCAGTAGCGGCGCACGTAGTCGGCTTCGAGCGGGATGCCGAGCGCGGCGTGGTCGAGCCCGCCGATGCCGCGAAAGGTCCCGGGCGGGATGTGCCAGGACCTGCAGTGGTAGCTGAAGTCTGCGAGCGGGTGACCGAGGGTCGAAAGCTCCCAGTCCAGCACCGCCAGCACGCGTGGCTCGGTCGGGTGGAAGACCAGGTTGTCGAGGCGGTAGTCGCCGTGGACCACCGCGACCTTCGATGCGTCGAGTGCGCTGGCCGGCATGTGCGCGGGCAACCAGGCCATCAGGTGGTCCATCGCTTCGATCGGCTGGGTCACCGAAGCCAGGTACTGCTTGCTCCAGCGGCCGATCTGGCGCCCGAAGTAGTTGCCCGGCTTGCCGTAGTCGGCCAGGCCGGCGGCGCCGACATCGACGCGGTGCAGCGCAGCGATGACGCGGTTCATCTCGTCGTAGATGGCGGCCCGCTCGCTGCGCGAAAGATCAGGCAGGGCCTGGTCCCAGAGGACCCGCCCTGCGGCGAAGGACATCACGTAGAAGGCTCGGCCGATCACCGCCTCGTCGACACACAGTGCGAGCATCGTCGGCACCGGCACACCGCTCGCGGCCAGCGCGGCCATGACGCGGTACTCACGTTCGATCGCGTGGGCCGACGGCAGGAGGCGCGCCGCCGGTCCGGGTTTGCTGCGCATCACGTAGGTCGCGCCGGGCGTGATCAGCTTGAAGGTCGGGTTGCTTTGCCCGCCCCTGAACTGCGCGACATCGAGCGGGCCGGTGAAGCCCGGCACATGGCGCTGCAACCAGGCCTGCAGGGCACCCATATCGAAACGGTGCTGCTCGGCAACGGGGCGGGTGCCGGTGAAGCGGTCCATGGGGTTCTCAGGCCTGCTCAGACAGGCCGAGCAGCTTCTCGCGCGACAGCACGACCAGCCGCGTCGGCTCGACGCGCAGCGCCCCCTGACGCTCGAAGCCCTTCAACTCCTGGTTGACTCGCTGGCGCGAGGCGCCGAGCAGTTGGGCCAGGTCTTCCTGGGCCAGGGCCAGGCCGATGCGGATTTCGGCACCGTGCTCGACGCCGTAGCTGCGCGCCAGCAGCAGCAACTGGCGCGCCAGCCGCGCGGCCAGCGGCCGGGTGTTGAGATCCTCGACGGCGTCGAACATCAGGCGCAGGCGGCGGCAGTTCAGGCGCAGCAGCGCGTCGTAGAGCTCCACGTGCGCGCCAAGCAAGGCCTTGAAGTCGGGCTTGCCCACCACCAGCAGCGTCGTCGCGCCATGGGCATTGGCGTCGTGCGTTCGGGGCAGGCCATCGAAGAGGGCGATGTCGCCGAACCAGGCGCCGGGCTCGACATAGGTCAACGACACCTGTTTGCCGGCCAGTGAGACCGAACTGACACGGACCGCGCCGAGTGCCACGCCACACCACTCCGAAGCGGGCGCACCGCGCGTCGCCAGCAACTCGTCGTCGTGAAGGCGGCGGACCCGGGCGCAGTCGAGGATGGCCTGGCGCAGCGTCGGCGATAGCTTGGCAAACCACGATCCCTTGTCGATGTTGTGTCGCTCGGCGATGCTAAGTGTGGAATGCGGCATGGCTTGTCTCTGCGGCGACAGCTGGCGTTCGTCGAGAACGGCCCAAGGTGTGACGATTGTTGCACCGCACCGCTCTCCGCAGACCAGAGGCGTTGACAGGCCATGCTAGAGTCGATTCACTCACAAAAAGAAACGATCTCAATACCGGCATGCACCTCCGTTGGACCCCGCACCTGATCGCTGCCGTCGCTCTTTTGTGCAGCGGCGGGGCGGCGGCACTGGGGTTCGGAGCGATCCGCTCGAGCGTCGTGCTCGGTCAGGCGCTCAACCTCGCGGTGCCGGTCAGTTTGGCCGACGGCGAGACCCTGAGTTCAGAGTGCGCAAGCGCCGAGGTGCTTGCCGGCGACAACCGGCTGCCCCCAAGCGCAGTGCTCATCCGGGTCACGCAGGGCCGTGACGCGACGGAGGCCGTGCTGCGTGTCAGCACCACCAGCGTGGTCGAGGAGCCGGTCCTCACCGTGACCGTGAACGCCGGCTGCCCGACCCGCCTGAGCCGGACCCTGGTGCTGCTCGCCGACCCGCCTCTGGTGACCACGGCAGATGCGCCAGCGGCGAGCCCGTCGCTGGCCACCGTGACGCCGCCGGCGTCCACGGCTCCGGCGCCGGTCGAATCCCGCCCCGCGCCTGCGCGGTCGACGCGACCTGCAGCGCCTGCGCGATCGACCCGATCTGCGCCCAGCCGGCCGGCGCGCACGGCGGTGGCGAGTGCAGCGCCGTCAGCATCGGCGGTGGCGCGCGCGCCCGCTGCCGTGGCGCCGAGGCCGACGGGACGGGCCGAAGCCAAGCCTCGTCTGCAACTCGATTCCGGGCAGGTCAGCCTCAGTGATGCAGCGGTTCTGGCCGCACAGGAGCAGGCGTCGGCGGCGCGGGCGACCGCCAGTGCGGCCGAGGCCGCAGCGTCGGCGGCCGGCGAGCGCATTCGCGGCATGGAGGCCGAAATGACGCGCTTGCGCGCCGAGGCCAAGGCCACCAGCGACGCGCTGCTCCAGGTGCGCCAGCAATTGGCACTCGACCGTGCCCAGCGCGAGCAGACCTCGCCCTTGATGATGGCCTTGCTCGGTCTCGCCGCTGCGCTCGCCGCGCTGGCGGCGTGGCTCGGGTGGCGTCTGCGCCAGAGGTCGCAGGCGCCCCGCAACGAGGCTGAGTGGTGGGAACGCGGGCCCGAGTCGGTCGTTTCATCGATGGCACCACCGCCGGCATCGGATTTTCCGCCGTCGCAGCGCTCGCCTGCGGCGGTGCGCGTTCCTTCCGCTCCGGCGCCGTGGTCCGACTCGACCGCGTCGCGAAGCGGCGAAGTCGACGTTCTGATCGCCCCCCCGACGGTTCCGGCGCCGACGATGGTGACGATTCCGGCCGTGCCGCAGCCGGTGGCCGCTGCACAAGACGCGAACCGGGCAATGAGCGTCGACGAGCAGATCGACCTCGAACAGCAGGCGGACTTCTTCATTGCGTTGGGTCACGACGATGCGGCCATCGATCTGCTGATGGCGCACATGCGCAGCACCGGAGGCGGCAGTCCCTTACCCTTCCTGAAGCTGCTGGAGATTCACCGCCGGCGCGACCAGCGTGAGGCCTACGAGCGCACCCGCGTGCGCTTCAATCAGCGTTTCAACAGCGTTGCACCCGACTGGCAGGCCGACCCGAAGGCGGGCCGCACGCTGGACGACTACCCGTTGGTGATAGGCCGCATCCAGCGCGCCTGGCCGGCGCCGCTGGACGCGATGGCCGAACTCGAAGCGCTGCTGTTCCGACGCGGTGGTGGGGCCGAACTGTTCGATCTGCCCGCTTACCAGGAAGTGTTGTTTCTGTTCCAGATGGCGCGCGACCTGCACGAGGCTGACGGCAGCGGTTCGGACGACGTCGATGTGTTGTTGCCGATTGGCGGCCGCTCGGCGCCGCCGGCCGCAGCCGAAGGCACCATCGTGCTGCGGCCCGAGTTCAACGACGGTGAACCGCTGGCCCTGGACCTCGACCTCAGCACCGACCACGGCGACGATCTGCCCCCGGCCGCTGCGGAGTCCGAGCCCCTGCTGTCGCTTGAAAATCTCGCCGGCCCACCCGCTGAAGCGCCGCCTGAGGACGACTTCTGGGGCAGCAACCCCGATGCGCGTCCGACGCGCTGAACGGGGCTCCGCCTAGGCTTTGGTCAGTCGGTCCAGCGCGAGGCGCAGGGTCTCGTCGCGCTTGGCGAAGCACAGTCGCACGATGCGCTGTTCGAACCCGCTCTCGTAGAACACCGACAAGGGGATGGCGGCCACGCCGATCTCGGTCGTCAGCCAGCGGCAGAACGCGGCTTCGCCGACCTTGCTGACAGCGCTGTAGTCTACGCACTGGAAATACGTGCCTTCGCTGGGCAGCGCGCGCAGCCGGGTTGCCGCCAGGCCGGCACGAAACAGGTCGCGCTTGGCCTGGTAAAAGGCGCTCAAGCCGAGGTAGGGCGCAGGGTCTTCGAGGTAGCTGGTCAAGGCGACCTGCATCGGCGTATTCACGGTGAATACGTTGAACTGGTGCACCTTGCGGAACTCGCTGGTCAGCGGCGCCGGCGCAGCCACGGTGCCGACCTTCCAGCCGGTGACGTGGAAGGTCTTGCCGAAGCTCGACACTACAAAGGCTCGCGCGGCGAGCTCTGGGTGGGCCGACGCACTGACATGGCGCCGGTTGTCGAAAACCATGTGCTCGTAGACCTCGTCGCTGATCAGGAGCACCTCGGTCGGCCGCAACAGCGCGGCCAAGCGGTCCATGTCCTCGGTGCGCCAGACCGTCCCGCTCGGGTTGTGTGGGCTGTTGACGATGATCGCCCGTGTGCGCGGCGAGAGGGCGCGTGCGATCGCCTCGAAGTCGGGCCGGAACGTGCCCGGCGTCAGCGCCACGCGAACGACCCGCCCACCGGCGAGTTCGATGTTCGGGCCGTAGCTGTCATAGCAGGGCTCGAGGACGATGACCTCGTCGCCGGGGTGCACGCAGGCCAGGATCGCAGTCAGGATCGCTTGCGTCGCGCCGGCCGTGACGGTGATCTCGGTGCCAGGATCGTATCGACGGCCGTACAAGGCCTCGGTCTTGGCCGCCACCGCTTCACGCAGCGCCATCACGCCGGCCATCGGCGGGTACTGGTTGTGGCCCGCGCGCATCGCGGCATCCACGGCGTCCAGCAGCGCCGGATCGCACTCGAAGTCGGGAAAGCCTTGACCGAGATTGACTGCCCCACGCTCCTGAGCCAGCGCCGACATCACGGTGAAGATCGTGGTGCCGACCCGCGGCAGTCGGCTGGGGAACTCGGGGGTGCGGGCGGTTGCTGGCATGAGCGTCACAGGGCAGGGTCGCTGGGTTCGCCGGCGGCGTCACCGGCCATGGCGCGCAGGATCAGGGCACGCGTCAGGCGGTCGGACAGCAGTTCGGCAAAGGTATAGACGAAGTTGCGGAGGTAGGCGCCGCGCTTGAACGCGACGCGCGAGACATTCTGGCCGAACAGGTGGCCGAGTGGGCGCACGACGAGATCGCTGCCTCCGACCTCGTCGCGCACGGCCATCTCAGCGACGATGCCCACACCCAGGCCCAGGCGGACGTAGGTCTTTATGACGTCGGAGTCGATGGCTTCGAGGACGACGTCCGGATGCAGGCGCGCGCGTGCAAAGGCCGCGTCGATCCGGCCGCGGCCCGTGAACGACGGGTGGTAGCTGACGAGCGGTTCCGCCGCCAACTGTTCGAGCGTCGGGCGTTCGACGCTGGACAGCGCGTGACCGCTCGGCACGACCAGCATGTGCTGCCAGGTGTAGCAAGGCAAGGTCACGAGTTCGTCGAAGTTGGCCAGCGATTCGGTGGCCAGGCCGATGTCCGCGCT
>DATDER010000095.1:0-8870 GCA_036523095.1 Rubrivivax sp. | reverse complement strand
GCGACGCCGAAGAGCTCGGCTTCGATCAGCGCCGGCGACACCCGGGCACAGTTCACCGGCACGAACGGCGCCGCCGCACGCGGGCTGAGCGCGTGCAGCGCGAGCGCCGCGAGTTCCTTCCCGGTGCCCGACTCGCCTGTCAGCAAGACGGTGCTGTCCACCGCCGCCACCCGCTGCAGCGCCGTCTGCAGGCCCTTGATCACGATCGAGCGGCCGACCAGCCCGCTGGCCGCGGGCGTCTGCTGGTGCAGCCGGCGCTTGAGGAGCCAGTTCTCGCGCTGGAGCCGCGCCCGCTCCAGCCCGTGTTTGACGGCATTGAGCACCTGCGTCACCCGAAAGGGCTTGAGCAGGAAGTCGCTCGCGCCGGCGCGCAGGGCTTCGATCGCGGTGTCGAGGTCGGCAAAGGCGGTGATCAGCACCACTTCGCAGGCGTTGCCCTGCGCGCGCAACTCGCGCAGCAGGTCCAGGCCGCTCTTGCCCGGCAAGGCGATGTCGAGCACGACGAGATCGAAGCGGTGGCGCGCGAGCAGCACGTCGGCTTCCTCGGCCGAGGCCGCGGCATGCACCAGGCCGACACGGGGTCGCAGCGACTTCTCCAGAAAGTGGAGCATGCCAGGCTCGTCGTCCACCACCAGCACCGCCGCGTGGGGCCAGGTGTCGCGCGGCGACAGGGGGCCGGGGGCTTCCGGGGGTGGGGGTGACTGCATTCGCGAGCGATTGTAGGAAGCGCGCGGGTGCGGGCCGCCGCTCAGCCCCCCGTACCCGCGCGCCGTGGCGCCGGCGCCCAGACGAGGATGCCGCCGTCGGCCATCAGCGACAGGTGCAGGCGGTCGTCCAGCAACACATGGGTGCGCACGAAGGGCAATGCCTGGACGACGCGCGGCTCCAGCGAGGCCGGGGCGCACGAAGCGCGGGTGGAGACGAGCGCGCCGAAGCCCAGGCTGCCCGAACGGCGGCCCGGCGTGTCGCCCGGCGCCGCGCTCGCCTGCCAGGTCGCGCTGCCGCGGTTGCAGTCCAGGTGCAGGGTGGCGCGGCCGTCGGTGCCGAAGACGAGCGTGTAGTTCGAGGGGTCGGGTGGCCGCGCGGTGGGCTGTTCGCCCGCCATCGACACGATCGCCACCAACTGCCACTCGGTTCCGGCCAGGGGCGATGGGGATGGCGGCGCCGGGACCGTGGTCGACGCGCACGCGGCCATGACCCCGGTCGAGAGCACAGCCGCCCACCGCAGGGCGTGAAGGGCGTGCCACTCGAAGCGCGTGCAGGCCAGTCTATGTTCCGTGCAAGGCCCGGGCTACAGTCTGTGCATGCGTGCCCGCGGCGTCCACCTCGAATACACCTTCGAAACCAGCCAGCAGCGCGACGACCAGCTCGGCGCAGAGGTCCACAACCCGCTCTTCGTGCTGCTGTCGGGATTACACGAGCACGGCTCGATCCAGCAGGCGGCGCGGGCCAGGGGTTCGTCCTACCGCCACCTCTGGGGTGCGCTGAAACACTGGGAAGGCGTGATGGGCGAGCCGCTGGTGACCTGGGCGCAAGGGCAGCCGGCGCGGCTGACGCCCTTTGCCGAGCGTCTTCTTTGGGCCGAGAAGCGCGCGCGCGCGCGCCTGACGCCGCACATCGAAGCGCTGCGCGCCGAACTCGAACGGGTGCTGGCCGACGCGCTCGACGGCACGCAGCAAGTGCTCAGCGTGCTTGCCAGCCACGATCTCGCCTTGCCGCTGCTGCGCGAGCGTGCGAGCGCCGGGCACCGCCTGCACATCGAGCTCAAGTTCGCCGGCAGCATGGACGCTTTGCGGGCGCTGGCCGAAGGGCGTTGCCTGGTAGCCGGCTTCCATGTGCCGATGCTGGCGCGTGCCGACAACGTCTTTGCGCGCCAGCTCAAGCCGCTGCTCAAGCCCGGCAAGCACAAGCTCATCGGTTGCACGCGCCGGATGCAGGGGCTGATGGTGGCGCCGGGCAACCCGCTGCGCCTGCACGGGCTCAACGATCTGGCCAATCCCGCCAGGACCGGCCTGCGTTTCGTCAACCGCCAGCCCGGCTCGGGAACCCGCCTGCTGACCGAACATCTGCTCGCGGAGGCGGGCCTGTCGCCGCAGGCGATCGCCGGCTTCGACAGCAGCACGGCCGAAGACAGCCACCTCGCCGTGGCCGCCGCGGTGGCCAGCGGCGTCGCCGACGCCGGCATCGGCATCGAGGCCGCCGCGCGGCGCTACGGCGTCGGCTTTGTGCCGCTGGTGGAGGAGGCCTACTTCCTTGTCTGCCTGCACGACACGCTCGAGCACCCCGCCGTGCAACTGCTGCGCGAGGTGCTGCAAGGCCCGGCCTGGCGCGAAACGCTCGCCAGCCTGCCCGGCTACGCCGCAGACCGCAGCGGCGAGGTCCTGTCGCTCACGCGTGCCCTGCCGTGGTGGCGCTTTCGGGCGCCGCGCTGAGGCCCGCGCGCGGGACGCGAGAATCCCGCCATGTCCCCGAATCCGAAGCGCCGGCCCGACGGCGCCGCTGATGGCAGCGTCCCAGGCCACTTCAGCGCCCGCCTCAGCCTGCAGACGCTGACCCGCGGCGACGGCCTGCTGGGCCTGCGGGCGATCGCCGGCTTCGGGCCGCGCGGGGCGCAACTCACCGTGGCCCGCATCGACTGGACCTACTCGACCGACAGCGGGCTGAAGTGGGAAACGCCCGCGCCGACCCGCATCACCGGCGCGCGCCCGAAGCCGACCGAAGAACTGCGCGGCGCCTGGGACCTGCGTGTCACGATGCGGCGCAACCTCAGCGCCGAGGCCGACGCGCAGGACGCGCTTTGGGGCAGCGGCCTGCGACCCTTGCCGATGGAGTCGCTGCAGTGGCGCAACCAGGACGCCGGCGAAGGGCGGCCGCAGTTCTGGTCCCTGCCCGAAGAAACGCAGTTCGCCGACTTCTGGGCCGAGGAGGTGCCCAAGCTGCAGGCGCAGGCCTGGCAGGTGGTGGTGCAGCCGGGCTTCGTGCACCAGAGCGTCGCGGTGCAGCGCTGGCGTCTGCTGATCGACCCGGTGACCGGCGCCGAGCAGGGGCGTGCGCTCGCCGGGCCGCTGGGCCCTCGCTTGCCGGAAGTGACGGCACTCGGGCAACCGAAGCGCGAAGGCTCGTTCATGCTGAGCCTGGGTGTCGAGGTCGACGGCGAGATGCTCGACCTGGCGCCGCTGCTGGCCGACCTGCTCAAGCGCGATGCACGCTGGCTCGCCGCATCTGAGGTCGCCGCGATCGACGACGCCGCGATCATCACGCTGCGCGCACCCGGCGGGCGCCGCATCGAAGCCCCGGCGGCGCCGCTGAAGGCGATCGTCGGCGCGATGCTCGATCTGCTCACCGACCCGAAACGCGAGGAGGGCCCGATCCAGCTGTCGACCTGGGAAGCGCACCGCATCGAAGCCCTGCGCCAGGGCCTGATGGACACGCCGGCCGGCCGCGCCGCGCGTGCCGGTGAACACGGCGCGTGGCAGTTGCAGGGTGAGGCCGGCCTGTCGACGCTGGCGCAGCGCCTGGCCGAAGCGGGCAGCCCGCCGCCGGTGCCGGCGCCCGCCGGGCTGAAACTGGAACTGCGCGCGTATCAGCTGCAGGGGCTGGCGTGGTTGCAGTACCTGCGCGCGCAGCACCTCGCGGGCATCCTCGCCGATGACATGGGCCTGGGCAAGACGGCGCAGGTGCTGGCGCATCTGCTCGTCGAGCAGCAGGCGGGGCGGCTCGATCAGCCGGCACTGGTTGTGCTGCCGACCTCGCTCATCGCCAACTGGCAGGCCGAGGCCGCGCGCCATGCACCTTCACTTCGGGTGCTGACATTGCAGGGCGCAGACCGCTCGCGCGACTTTGCGCGCATCGGCGATCACGATGTGGTCTTCACGACCTACCCGCTGCTGTGGCGTGACATCGAGGCGCTGTCGGTGCAGCACTGGCACCTGCTCGTGCTCGACGAAGCGCAGATGGTCAAGAACGCCGGCAGCCGTGCCGCGGGTGCGCTGCGCCGGCTGCGTGCACGCCACAAGCTGTGTGTCACCGGCACCCCGCTCGAGAACCACCTCGGCGAGCTGTGGGCGCACTTCGACTTCCTGATGCCGGGTTTCCTGGGCGATGCACGCACCTTCCAGCGGGTCTGGCGCAAGCCGATCGAAACCAACGGCGAGACGCTGCGCGCGCAACTGCTGGCGCAGCGGGTGCGGCCTTTCATCCTGCGCCGGCGCAAGCAGGACGTCGCGACCGAGCTGCCGCCCAAGACCGAAGTGATCCGCCTGGTGCAGTTGCAGGGCCAGCAACGGGCCCTGTACGAGAGCGTGCGTGTCGCGGCCGACGAACAGGTGCGGCGGGTGCTCAAGCGCCAGAGTTTTGCCGGCGCGCAGATCGCGATCCTCGACGCGCTGCTCAAGCTGCGCCAGGTCTGCTGCGACCCGCGCCTGGTCAAGGGAACCAAGACGCCGGCGGACACGGAACGCGCCAAGATGGAGTTGCTGCGCGACATGCTCCCGGAACTGGTGGACGAAGGCCGGCGCGTGCTGGTCTTCTCGCAGTTCACCGAGATGCTGGCGCTGGTGCAGTCCGAGCTCACCGAACTCGGTCTGCCCTTCCTGGTGCTGACGGGCGAGACGCCGGTCGCCGAGCGCGGCCCGGTGGTGGCGCAATTCCAGTCCCAGAGGGTGCCGATCTTCCTGCTGAGCCTGAAGGCCGGCGGCGTCGGCCTGAACCTCACCGCGGCCGACACCGTGATCCACCTCGACCCGTGGTGGAATCCGGCGGTCGAGCAGCAGGCGACGGATCGCGCACACCGCATCGGCCAGGACCAGCCGGTGTTCGTCTACAAGCTGGTGGTCGAAGGCAGCATCGAAGAACGCATGCTGGCCCTGCAGCAGCGCAAGGCGGCGCTCGCCGATGGTGTGCTTGGGCACGATGGCGCGGTGGCCGCCAAGTTCAGTGCCGACGATCTGCAGGGCCTGCTGGCGCCGCTGGAGTGATCTGCCGATGAGCCTCGTCTATTCCACCGACAGCGGGCGCACCTGCCCTGCCTGCCGGCAGCCCGTGGCGGCGTGTGTCTGCCGCGTCAAGAGCGCGCCTCTGGGTGACGGCAACGTGCGTGTGAGCCGCGAGTCCAAGGGCCGCGGCGGCAAGGTCGTCACGCTCGTGCGCGGGCTGCCGCTCGACCCCGATGCGCTGACCGCGCTCGGCAAACGCCTGCGCACCGCTTGTGGTGCCGGCGGCACGGCAAAAGACGGCGTGGTGGAGGTGCAGGGCGATCACCTTGACCGCGTGTTGCAACTCCTGGCACAAGAAGGCTGGAAGGCCAGGCAGGCGGGTGGATGAGCCTGCCGGGCCGCCCAGAGCGGATTCCGGAGTGCGTAGCACAAAGGTACTCCAGTGAAGTCCGAACAACCGCGTAACCCGCTGCACGGCCTGACGCTCGAGGCGATCGTCAGCGCGCTCGTCGCGCAGTACGGCTGGCCCGGCCTGGGCGAGCGCATCCCGTTGCGCTGCTTCACGAGCGATCCGAGCATCGCGTCGAGCCTGAAGTTCCTGCGCAAGACGCCGTGGGCGCGCGAGAAGGTGGAGAGCCTTTACCTCTTCATGCTGCGCGATGCGGAGCGAGAACAGCGACGGCGCACGTTGTAGCGCATGATGGGTCGTGCCGGCCGCGATCAACCACGCGGCCGGCAGCGCACCGCATGAAACCGCGTACACCCGCTGAGGCCCCGCAACGCGACACGCCCGACCGCGACGCCGCGCTGGCGCAGTACCGCCGACGCGCGGCCTACTACGACCTGGAACTGGCGGCCCTGGCGCCGCTGCGCCGGCGCGCGATCGAAGCGCTCGGTCTGCGTACGGGCGAGACCGTGCTCGACGTTGGTTGCGGCACGGGCCTGAGCCTGCCGCTGCTGGTGTCGGCGCTGGGCCCCAGCGGCCGCATTGTCGGCATCGAGCAGTCTGCGTCGATGCTGGCCCATGCGCAGCGGCGTGTCGCTGCGGGCGCCTGGCAAGAAAACGTCCGGCTCGAGTGCGCGCCCGCTGAAGAGGCCAAGATCGGGGTGACGGCCGACGCGGCGCTGTTTTTCTTTACCCACGACATCCTGCGCCGGCCCGAGGCGCTGGGTGCGGTGCTCTCGCACCTGCGGCCCGGCGCGCGGGTCGTCGCGGCGGGGCTGAAGTGGGCGCCGCCCTGGGCCTGGCCCGTCAACCTGTTCGTATGGCCCGCGGCGCTGCACTCGGTCAGCTCACTGGCCGGGCTGGAGGCGCCGTGGAGCGGGCTCGCGCAGCGGCTCGACCGTCTGGACGTCGAGTCCTGGTTCATGGGTGGCGCCTTTGTCGCCACCGGTTCCGTGGCGGGGCCGCTGCGCCGATCCGCATGCCCGAAGTCGAACTGAAACTGCAGGTGCCGGCGGAGCGCCTGGCCGCCGTGCAGCGTGCCCTGGAACGCGGTACAACGCAGCGGGTGCACCTGAAGGCCCTGTGCTTCGACACCCCGAGCTGGCAGCTGGCCGAGGCCGGGCTGGCGCTGCGCCTGCGGCGCGAGGCGCGGGTCTGGGTGCAGACGCTCAAGGGGGCCGGTGAGGGCCCGATTTCACGCCTCGAGGACAACCGGGCCCAGTGCGCGATCGGCAAACTGCCGAAGTTCCTGCGCTGAGCTGCCGCTCAGCCCCGCGCTTGCAGCGACTGCAGTTCGGCCAGGGTGTTGGCGTTGAAGAAGGCCCGAGCGTCGTCGAACGGGACTTCGATACAGCGGTGCTGCGCCGTCCACTTGTCGATCTTGCGCTGCCCGCTGTGCATGAAGGCGACCAGGCTTTCCATCAACGTGGTTTTGAGCAGGCAGAACACCGGCTGCACCTGCCGCACACCGTCTTCGACCGTGGCGGCCATCGCGATCTCGGCATCGGCTTGCACCAACGCGGTGGCCAGGCGCTCGACGAGGTCGGCCGGGAAGCCGGGTGTGTCGCACGGCACGGTCACCAGATACGGCGTCTCGCAATGTTCCAGGCCGGCGAGCAGGCCTGCGAGCGGGCCGGCATAGTCCGGCATCGCGTCGGGCCAGACCGGAACGCCCATCGATTCATAAGCCGCGAGGTTGCGGTTGGCGTTGACCATGCTGTGCCCCACCTGCAACTGCAGCCGCATCAGCGCGTGCAACGCGAGCGGCATGCCGAGGTGGTTCTGCAAGCCCTTGTCGACGCCGCCCATGCGACTGCCGCGGCCCCCGGCGAGCACGAGGCCGGTGATGTCGTTCGGGCTGATGCTCATGACAACTCGAGCATGTCGAAGCCCTGCGTCTCGACCTGCATGAAAGCCCACGTCAAGTGGGCGAGCGCGCGGTAGGTGTCGGCACGCGGGTGCGCTTCGACCGTGTCGCAGAGCTTGTCGACCCAGGTCTGCAGGTGGGCGCGGAAAAAGCGGCGCTGTTGTTCGAGGTTGCAGACCGCCACGTCGTCGCCGGCGATGAGGTAGCGCATGACCTCGAAGAGGTAGGCGATGTGGTCTTCGGTTTCCAGGCTGGCGGCGTCGCGTGTGAGGCCCAGCGCCTGCAGGTCGGTACGCAGCGCCGCGAGCGGCTTCTCGTTGAGGAAGCCGGCGAGGTGGAAAGAGGCATAGGGGAACACCTCCGCCTTGCCCACGCCGTGGAACAGCGCGTCGTGCTCCGCCGCGGCAGCTTCCGGCGTGGTGGCGCGCAGCGCGGCGACAAGCGCTTCCCAGGACGCTTCGAGGTGCCCGCCGCGCTCCGGAGCCTGCGTCACCGCGGTCTTGAACTGCTGCATCAACGCGGCATCGGGCGGCGTGAGCCACAACTGCGCGAGCAGGCCGTAGAGCTCGGCACGGGCGAGCTCGTCGCCGTCGTCGGCACTGGCGAAGGTCAGAGGAGCGGTCGCGGTCATGTCGGGCAGCTAGGTGGGGCCAAGCGGACGCCGCGGACGGGCTCCGCCCGGCCGCTGGAGGCGACCCCTCGAGGGGTCGCGCCGAAGGCGCTACGGGGGTGGGTCATAGATCCGTGATGCGGACTTCGTTCGGGTTGCTGTAGAGGTCGACCACGCGGCAGTCGCCGCACATTTTCAGCCGATCGGCCGCGGCGCCCTGGAAGGCGGCGTGGCCGGCCAGCTTGCCGAGCATGTTCTCGATCGCAAGCAAGGTGCCGAAGGGCTTGCTGCAGCGGATGCAGCGGTAGGGCTCCATTTCGTTGAGCACGCGCGCCGACTTGCGCGCCTTGCCGCCGTCGGCGAGCCACAGTCGCGGCTCGAGCGTGATGGCGTCTTCGGGGCAGGTGCTGGCGCACAAGCCGCATTGCACGCAGTTCTTCTCGATGAACTTGAGCTGTGGCTTGTCGGGGTTGTCGGCGAGCGCACTCTCAGGGCAGGCGCCGACGCAGCTCAGGCACATCGTGCACTTGGCGCTGTCGACGACGAGGCTGCCGAAGGGCGTGCCGGCGGCGGGCAGCGGGATCACCTCGGGCGCGGCCGGGGCTTGGGCCAGCAGGTGGTCGAGTGCGAGCTCGAGCGTGCCGCGCTTGTCGGCCTGGGCGGCAAAGGCCGCGGCGCGCGCGACACCCTGGGCGGCCGGCGCGCGCAAGGCGGTGTCGAGTGCAGCCGCATCGGTGACGCTCGCGTCGAGCAGGCGGAAGTGCTGGCCGCGATAGCCCATGCCACTGAGCACGGCCTGCGCGACGGCCATCTGTTCGGTCAACGCCTGGCGGTACTCGGGTGCTTCTTCGGCCGTGGCCAACACCCAGACCTGGCTCGCGCCCTGGGCGATCGCGGCGAGCCACAAGTCGATGCCGACGCTGGCGGTGTGCCAGACGGCGACGGGCAGCACACGCGTCGGCACGCCCTGCAGCGGCGGGGCGCCCCGCGAAATGCGCGCCGCCCGGCCCAGTT
>DATDER010000094.1:0-15046 GCA_036523095.1 Rubrivivax sp. | reverse complement strand
TGGTGCTGGCGCCCCTGATCGCGTTGCTGGCGGTCTGGCTCTATACCCTCGTGTTCGCGTTTGCATCGTTGTGGTTCGCACACTTCACGCTCGCGCGGCTGCAGAGCCTGCGGGCCGCGAACATCAGTCCCGCTCCTCCCACCGCCTTGCCTGAAAGCGCGAACCCCGCATGAACATCGGACTCATCATCATCGGCGACGAAATCCTCTCCGGCAAACGCGAGGACAAACACATGCCCAAGGTCATCGAGCTGCTCGCGGCACGCGGGCTTGCCTTGTCGTGGGCGCGGTACGCGGGCGACGACCGGCGCCTGATCACCGAGGCGATCGCACACGCCGTCGGCAGCGGCGACCTGGTGTTCTCTTGCGGCGGCATCGGGGCGACACCCGACGATCACACACGCCAGTGCGCTGCGGCGGCGCTCGGCGTCGAGTTGAAGCTCCACCCGCAGGCCAAGTTGCTGATCGAAGAGCGCATGCGCGACACCGCGCGCGAGCAAGGCATGACCTTCGATCCCGATCGGGCCGACAACGTGCACCGCCTGAACATGGGCGTGTTCCCCGAGAACGCGTCGATCATCCCCAACCCGTACAACAAGATCCCCGGCTTTTCGGTCGGTGACCTGCACTTCGTTCCCGGTTTTCCGGTCATGGCTTGGCCGATGATCGAGTGGGTGCTGGACCAGCGTTATGCCCACCTGCACGGCGGTCATCGCCAGGCCGAGCGCTCGGTCATCGTCTTCGGTTCGATGGAAGCGACCCTGACGCCGCTGATGGAGGCGGTGGAACGGACGTTCGGTGGCGTCAAGGTCTTCAGCCTGCCGAGCGTGGACCACCCGCAATGGGGCCGCCACATCGAACTGGGCGTGAAGGGCAACGGCGATGTCGAGGCCGCCTTCGTGGCGCTGAAAGCGGGGCTGGCCACGCTGGATGCGAACCTTGGCCCCGAAATGGTGCGATAGACTGGCAAAGCACCAAGACAAGGCGGGCAGTTCGTGTCTGGTGCGCGTGTGGCGAGCCTGGCGTGTCCACCGGGCGGCCCGCGGTTTCGGGCATGCTTTCTGCTAGATTGCCCGGCGCCGTTTTGGGGAATCCGGCGCTGTGGCCGGGCCTCCCTTCGATCCCAATTCCAACCAATTCCGCTAGGAGATTCTGCATGGCAAAGTCAGTTGCCGACGTGATGAAGATGGTGAAGGAAAACGAAATCAAGTTCGTTGACTTCCGCTTCACCGACACCCGCGGCAAGGAGCAGCACGTGACGGTGCCGGTCTCGCATTTCGACGAGGACAAGTTCGTCTCGGGCCATGCTTTCGACGGCTCGTCGATCGCGGGCTGGAAGGGCATCGAAGCATCCGACATGCAGCTGATGCCGGACCCCAACACGGCCAACATCGACCCCTTCTTCGAAGAGCCGACGATCATCCTCACCTGCGACGTGATCGACCCGTCGGACGGCAAGCCCTACGAGCGCGACCCGCGTTCGCTCGCCAAGCGCGCCGAGGCCTACATGAAGAGCACCGGCCTCGGTGACACCGCCTACTTCGGCCCCGAGCCCGAGTTCTTCGTCTTCGACAGCGTGCGTTGGAGCAACGACATGTCGGGCTGCTTCTCCAAGATCGAATCGGAAGAGGCGGCCTGGAACACCGGCAAGGAGTATGAACACGGCAACACGGGCTTCCGCCCCGGCGTCAAGGGCGGGTACTTCCCGGTGCCGCCGGTCGACTCGGCGCAGGACCTGCGCTCGGAGATGTGCCTGATCCTCGAATCGGTGGGCATCCCGGTCGAAGTCCACCATCACGAGGTCGCCACCGCGGGCCAGATGGAGATCGGCACCAAGTTCAGCACGCTGCTGCAGCGCGCCGACTGGGTCCAGCTGCAGAAGTACGTGATCCACAACGTGGCCCACGCCTACGGCAAGACGGCCACCTTCATGCCCAAGCCGATCGTCGGCGACAACGGCAGCGGCATGCACGTGCACCAGTCGGTCTGGAAGGACGGCAAGAACCTGTTCGCTGGTGACGGCTACGCCGGCCTGTCGGAGTTCGCGCTCTTCTACATCGGTGGCATCATCAAACACGCGCGCGCGCTCAACGCCATCACCAACCCCGGCACCAACAGCTACAAGCGCCTGGTCCCCGGCTTCGAAGCGCCGGTCAAGCTGGCGTATTCGGCGAAGAACCGCTCGGCCTCGATCCGCATCCCGTACGTGGCCAATCCGAAGGGGCGGCGCGTCGAAGCACGTTTCCCGGATCCGCTGATGAATCCGTACCTGGGCTTTGCGGCGCTGCTGATGGCGGGCCTGGACGGCGTGGAAAACAAGATCCACCCGGGCGAGGCGGCTTCGAAGGACCTCTACCACCTGCCGCCGGAAGAAGACGCGAAGATCCCGACGGTCTGTGCCAGCCTGGAACAGGCGCTGGAGTATCTGGACAAGGGTCGCGCCTTCCTGACCAAGGGCGGCGTCTTCACCGACAGCTACCTCGATGCCTACATCGACCTGAAGATGCAGGAAGTCACACGTTTCCGGATGGCGACGCACCCGGTCGAGTTCGACATGTACTACATGCTCTGAGCCCGCGGGGCTTGAAGCGAAGGGGCGGCCGCAAGCCGCCCCTTTTTCGTTCGATCAAGCCCGGGCGCACCTGCGCCACAATCGGCCGTGATGTCCGCTTGTGCAAAAGGTGCGCCGATGAAACGAGTGCTGGTCTCTGGCCTGGCGGGTGCGTGGGTGGCCCTGGCGGCATCGGGTGCGTGGGCGCAGGGTGCCGGCAAGCCGGTCTACCGCTGCCCGGGACCCCCGGTGCTCTACACCGACACCCTGACCACGCAAGAGGCCAAGGACCGCGGCTGCAACACGATCGAAGGCGCGCCGCTGACGATCGTGCAGACACGCAAACCCACGCCCGCCGCGAGCGGGCCGAGCGCTGCGCCCGGGGTTGCGTCAGTGCCGCGTTCGGCCGACTCCAAGGTCGATCCGGTCGCGCAGCGCGCACGCGACAGCGACTCGCGCCGCATCCTCGAAAGCGAGCTGCGGCGCGAGGAAGAAAAGCTCGCCGTCATGCGCAAGGAATTCAACAACGGCGAACCCGAACGTGTCGGCGGCGAACGCAACTACGCCAAGTACCAGGAACGTGTGGCCGAGATGCGCGCCGCGATCGTGCGCAAGGAGAGCGACGTCACGGCCATCAAGCGCGAGTTGAGTAAGCTCGGACCCTGAGCCCGACCGGCCGCCCGAAGGGCGCACACCGCAGTGCGGAGCACCCAGGTTCCCGCATGACCCCTGACGACGACGCGCTGCCCGACTTCGATTCCTTCGACCTGCTGGCCACCATGGTGGCCCTCGTCGAGCCCGATGGCCAGTGCCTGCTCGCCAACGCCACGCTCGAGAACACGATGGGACTGTCGCGCCGCGCGCTGCAACGCGGCAACCTGCTCGACTGGCTGGCCGAGCCGAAGCGCATGCGCGAGACCCTGCGTGCGGTGGCGGTGAACGAGGTCGCTACCGGCCGCTTCGACGCCCACCTGCGCCGCACGCCGCTCGGCCACCACGACTTGCTGCCGGTGCACGTGATCGTCAATCAGCTCGACCACCGCAGTGACCGCGTGCTGGTGGAGATGATCGAGATCGAGCAGCAGACGCGGCTCGACCGCGAAGAGCGCACCCACGGCCTGGCGCAGGCGAACAAGGAGCTCGTGCGCAACCTCGCGCACGAGATCAAGAACCCGCTCGGCGGCATCCGCGGCGCGGCCCAGTTGCTGGCGATGGAGATCGACTCGGCCGAGCTGAGCGAATACACCAACGTCATCATCCACGAGGCCGACCGCCTGCAGTCGCTGGTCGACCGTCTGCTCGCGCCGCACCGGCGCCCGCACGTGGTGAGCGATGTCAACATCCACGAGATCTGCGAGCGTGTGCGCTCGCTCGTGATGGCCGAGTTCCCGCGCGGGCTGGCGGTCGAGCGCGATTACGACACCTCGATCCCCGAGTTCCGTGGCGACCGCGAACAGCTAATCCAGGCGGTGCTGAACATCGTCCACAACGCCACCCACGCGCTCGCCGAGCGCATGGTGGAGGGCGACGCCCGCATCGTGCTGCGCACGCGCATCACGCGCCAGGCGACGATCGGCAAGCAGCGATTTCGATTGGCACTGGAATTGCATGTTGAGGACAACGGGCCGGGCGTGTCCGAGGGCATCCGCGATCGCATCTTTCAGCCCCTGGTGTCGGGGCGGGAAGGGGGTTCGGGCCTCGGGTTGACGCTGGCGCAGACCTTCGTGCAGCAACATCTGGGCACGATCGAATGTGACAGCGTGCCGGGCCGGACGGTGTTCACGATCATTCTTCCGCTTCCCTGAACCTGCCGCATGAAACCCATCTGGGTCGTCGACGACGACCAATCCATCCGCTTCGTGCTTGAGAAGGCGCTGGCACGCGAGCAGCTCCCCGTGCGCAGCTTCTCGAGCGGGCGCGATGTGCTCGCGGCGCTTGATACCGACGAGCCGCAAGTGCTGGTGAGCGACATCCGCATGCCGGGCGGCTCGGGTATCGAGCTGCTGGCCAAGGTCAAGGCGCGCCTGCCGGGCCTGCCGGTGATCGTGATGACCGCGTACTCCGATCTCGACAGCGCGGTCTCGGCCTTCCAGGGTGGCGCCTTCGAGTACCTGCCCAAGCCCTTCGACGTGCCGAAGGCGGTCGAGCTGATCCGGCGTGCGGTCGACGAAAGCCTGCGCGAGGCGGTGCGCGACGTGGCGCAGACGCAGGTGCCCGAGATGCTCGGCCAGGCACCGGCGATGCAGGACGTCTTTCGCGCCATCGGCCGGCTGTCGCAAAGCAATGTCACGGTGCTCATCACCGGCGAGAGCGGATCGGGCAAGGAGTTGGTGGCCCATGCGCTGCACAAGCACAGCCCGCGTGGCGACATGGGGAACAAGGGGCCTTTTGTCGCCATCAACACGGCGGCGATCCCCAAGGACCTGCTCGAGAGCGAGCTGTTCGGCCACGAACGCGGTGCGTTCACCGGGGCACAGACGATGCGCCGCGGCCGCTTCGAGCAGGCCGACGGCGGCACGCTGTTCCTCGACGAGATCGGCGACATGCCCTTCGACCTGCAGACACGACTGCTGCGGGTGCTGTCGGACGGCCAGTTCTACCGCGTCGGCGGCCACCAGCCGCTGAAGAGCAACGTGCGTGTCATCGCCGCGACGCACCAGGACCTGGAGGACCGTGTGCGCCAGGGCGCGTTCCGCGAAGACCTGTTCCACCGCCTGAACGTGATCCGGCTGCGCCTGCCAGCGCTGCGTGAGCGGCGCGAGGACATCTCCGTGCTGACGCGTTTTTTCCTCGCCAAGAGCGCGAAGGAGCTCGGTGTCGACGCCAAGCGCATCAGCGACGGCGCACTCGCTCGCCTGCTCGTGTTCGACTTCCCCGGCAACGTGCGCCAGCTCGAGAACATCTGCCACTGGCTCACGGTGATGGCGCCGTCGCAGGTGATCGAGGCCAAGGACCTGCCGCCCGAACTGATGGTCGGCGCCGACGCGCGGCACGTGTCCGCCGCGGTGCCCATGGCAACCCCGATCGCGGCGCAGGCGCCTGCGGCCGAGCCCACGCCGCTGCCCGATTACAGCGGCTCGCCGGTGCCGGCGCCGGTGCCCGCCACCGTGCCGTCGGCCGACTGGCTCGACGACCTCGAGCGGGAGGCGCGCAGCCTGCTCGATGCCGGCTCGACCGACGTCTGGGAATCGCTCACGCGCAAGTTCGAGGGCCGCTTGATCGTGACCGCGCTCGACGTCACGCGCGGGCGCCGGATCGAAGCCGCACACAAGCTCGGCATCGGCCGCAACACCATTACACGCAAGATCCAGGAACTCGGCCTCGACGACTGAGACGCGGGGCGCTCAGTCGAGCACCACGGTCACCGGTGCGTGGTCGCTCGGCCTTTCGTTCTTGCGTGGCAGCTTGTCGATCGTGCACGCGCTCACGCGCGGCTTCAGCGCCTGGCTCACCATCACGTGGTCGATGCGCAGGCCCTGGTTCTTGCGGAACGCCAGGTTGCGGTAGTCCCACCAGCTCCAGCTCTTGGGCGCCTGCTCGAAGAGGCGGAAGGCGTCGTGCAGCCCCAGCGCCTGCAGCTGCCGGAAGTGCTCGCGCTCCTCGGGCGTGCACAGGATCTGCCCGGCCCAGGCCACCGGATCGTAGACATCGCGGTCTTCGGGGGCGATGTTGAAGTCGCCCAGGAGCACCAGCGCCGGGTGCGCCGCCAGTTCGGTGGCGAGCCAGGCGCGCAGCGCTGTCAGCCAGCGCATCTTGTATTCGAACTTGTCGGTGCCCGGGGCCTGCCCGTTCGGAAAGTAGCCGCCCACGACACGTACGCCGGCCACGGTGCCGACGATGACCCGCGCCTGCGCGTCGTCGAAGCCCGGGATGTTGCGCACGATGTCGGTCGCCGGGTGGCGTGACAGCAGCGCGACGCCGTTGTAGGTCTTCTGGCCGAACCAGGTCGAGGTGTAACCCGCGGCCTCGATCTCGGCGTGCGGAAACTTGTCGTCGCTGAGCTTGGTTTCCTGCAGCACTATCGTGTCCACCGGATTGGCCGCGAGCCAGTCCAGCAGCTGGGGCAGGCGAACCGCCAGAGAGTTGACGTTCCAGGTGGCGAGTTTCAAAGCAGTCCTAAGTTACTGTTTTTATTTAACTTTATTTCTTGCTGTCTGGTCGGTACCCCCACACATACCCCCAGTTTTTTCCGCTGCGAACCCGGGCGATGCGCTGGGTGGCAATCTGTTGTCACCATCCTACAAGCGGTCGTCGGCACGCGTTCTTGGATGCGCGGGCTGCAGCGTCATGCGGCCCCCAGCGCCGCCGCGTTGACCTTGAGCGCAAGCGCCTGGCAACGCTGCAGCAGGACGTCGAAGGGTTCGGCGTCGTCCAAGAGCAGGCCGTCCTCGCCCATGCGCTGGTAGTCCTCGGCCAGCGTCTTCCGCGCGTCGCCGCTGGGTGCCAGATCCAGTGCACCGGTGACCGCTGCGCGGTAGTCGATGGGCGTACCGTCTGGCATCGATTCGGCGAAGAAGATGCTCTTGTGCTCTGCGACGGCGAGTGCCAGCGCGCGGTCCTTCGCGGCGCTGTCGGCGAAGCCGGCAGCGTCGAGCCGCGTCACGTCGTGCCAGTGGCGCGCGTAGCGATCACCGCCTCGAAAGCTGCCTTGGGCGCAGAAGACATGGATGGCCGTGGCCTTCTCCCAGAACGTACGCTCGGGGCGCATGACCTGGGGCATGGCCGATGGAAAGCTCACGTCCGGCAAGTGCGGCGCTGCGTCGCACGCAACCGATCGCAGCTCGTTGGGCTCGCCCGTCGATCGCGCGCCGAACTCCAGCAGGACCGAGGGACGCACATAGCCCGTACCTTCGCCGAAGGCCTCGTAGTCGATGAAGAGCTGCTCACCCTCTGCGCGGGCCTTCGCCTGCAGCCCCTGCTCGGCGAGTGCTTTGGTGAGATCGGGCGCCAGCTTGCCGCTGACGAGTTCGGCAAGGCGCTGCCGGATGGCCTTGCTCCACTTCTTCTCCTGGCTGCGTGACGTGGGCCAGGGGGAGTCGGCCTTCTCGATCAGGTCCGGAGCGATGGCACGAATGTCGTAGGTGAGGTCCACATCTTCCGAGAAGCGTTTGATCACGCCGTAGGCTTTGGAGAGCGATGTACCGCCCTTGAAGACCAGGTGCGGCGCGTGCGGTCCGGTGAACAGGTGGCGCAGGGCCCAGACGACCCACACGTCCTTCTCGAGCAAGTGCAGGGGACGGCCCGAACGCTCTGCAGCTACAAGCAGCGCCTCGCGCTGATCCTCGCGTGGCAGGGCGAAGTATTCAGGCACGGGTCACCAGGCTGCTGACCTGGCTCGCAAGCCACGTCGGCAGGCGCGCGCGTGCGTTGGCGACGGCCAGCAGTTCCGACGCCGGCAGCCTTTGCCTGAGCTGACCGAGCGCCGCTTCGGATCCCGACGGCCCTACCCAGGCCAGCGAGCGGATGACTTCGCCCGCGGCCTGCCCTGGGTAGAGCAGTTGCCACGGCGGGGCATGCTTCAACTCGACCGTCTGCGCGCCGAGCTTGAGCTTGCGGCTGCGGCCCGAGGTCAGAAAGACCTGGCGCACCGGCACCTGGGTCGTCAGACCCAGCGCATTCGCTGCAGCCGCACCGTTGCCGACGACGGTTTCGCCGCGCTGGCTGGCCCACTCCTGGACCACCTTGGCGACCTCCGGTGCGCGCGCGCCGAACTTGCCCTTCACCGGCAGGACATAGACGCCCCGCCCGGCGCGCAGCAGTTCGCCGCTGCGCGCTAGGCGCGACAGCGCCTGATCCACCGCAGCCCGGCTGCCCAGGTGCAGCAGGGCCTTGGCGGACAGGCTGGCGCCTTCCGGCATCGAGGCGGCGTGCGCGAGGACTTGTTGGGCGACGTTGGACACGGTGATTCCTTGGATGTCAGAAGTATGAGTCTATTTCTGACAACTTTCAAGGGACTGGTGGCGCGGAGCGTGGAGGAGGGTGCTTGGATGGTCCGGGCAGGATGCCTAGAATCCCAGGCAAGGCGCCCGCCGTACTTGCACGCGAGTAGAAACAGGCACTCCCTTTCATCGTCATCGATCTCCCTTCAAGGCCTCGTCGTCGGGGACTTAAACGCGTGCGTCTGACCCGATTCGGCGAGGTACACCGAAGGAAGACTCATGACCTTGAAAGAACTCGCGCACCTTGCGCAGCAGACCCTCCACACGCGTGCCGGCTATCCCGTCAAACGCAGCCACGTGCATGAACTCCTTGCCGCTGCGTTCGGGCATCGCTCCTGGGCTGCGTTCCTCACCGACTCGGTGCTGGCCGATTCGGGCGTCGGGGCGGCGCCGACAAGCGGCTTGCCCGACCTGATCGGTCGCGCCGTTCAGCTTGGCTACGAACAGCAGGCCGCCGCGTCGGTAGCGACCACCCTCCAGGCCTTCATCGCCGAACACGGGCTTTCGGCGGTCTCGTTGGCCGACCTGCGAGCCGCGCTGTTGGCCGACGGCGCAGGTCACCTACCGTGACGATCTCGACGACGACATCGACGGCATCGACGATGACGACGATGACGACGAGGGCTGGGACGACGAACCGCCCAGGGCTGCGTCGCCTGCCTCCGGTCCCGCTCGCGAGCAGCTCCTGGGCTCGCCGATGCTGCTGAGCAGCCTCGAGCAGGCGGCCGGGCCGGCGAATCCGCAGGGGCACTTCCTGCTGGCAGCTCTCTACCGCTGCGGCCGTCCGAATCCCTACCTTTACGAGGAGTCGCTCAAGGGGCGCGTGCTGACCGCCATCGAGCGCGGCTGGGTTGACGACTACCTGCGGCTCGAACCGCAGTACCGGAAGTACGAGGCACACCTGAAGGCGGCGGCGCTCGGTGGCGTCCGGGCGGCGGCGCTGGAGTACGGCACGACGTTCGAGAACCCGGAGTTCATTGCTTTGGCCGAACGGCTCACCGGCGAGGTCGATGCCCTGAAGATGGCCCGGCATGCTTCCAGTGACGAAGCGCGCGCGCGGTGGCTTCGCACGGCAGCGGAGCAGGGGTCGCGGACGGCCATGGAAGCACTCGCGTCCGAAGGTGACGCATGGGCCGAAGACCGGGTTGCGGAGTGGGCCGATGACCAGTGGCTGCGATCTGCTGCGGAACGGGCACTCGACGCGGGCGATGTCGTCCGCGCTTGGACCTGGCAGTACCTGGCGCTGGAGCATGGGGTCGACCTCACCCGCTCGACGATGGCCGCGTACCACGACGGTGGCGAGCGCGACGGCCAGTTCTATGACAGCGACTTCGGCGGACCCCTGTACGCCGGTGGGGACGAGGGCCTGGTGCTTCCCGACCTGGACCCTTCCACACACGAGGTGGCAAAGGCGAAAGCCGAAGCAATCTTCAGCCGGGCGCGGTAGGAGCGCTGTCGACTGTTTGGATCCGGCCTTCGGCGGTGGCGCAGCACGGCTGCGTCACCGTCTGGGTCAGGTTTCCAGAACGTCGATGGTGGCGTGTGGAGGTGGGCTTGCCGTGTCGACCCACGCTACCACGTCGTTCTCGCCGTCAAGGTCTGCGCGCTCGCGGGGCGAGCGCTTGCGGCCTGCGGCCGACCTGATAGGCGTGCCGGTTGTATGCGGCACGCACTCGGTTGCCAGGCACATGGGCCAAGCAATGTTCGATGACGTCGATGCTCGCGCTGGCCGCGTTGAAGTGGGTGCTGAATGTCGCGCGCATGCCGTGCGGTGTGCCGTCACCGCTGAAGCCCAGCCGCTCCATCAGCGCATTGAGACTTCGATCGGCCATCGGCCGATCGGGATCGAGTCGATTGGGGAACAGGTAGACACTGCCCTCGGGAACGAGCGCCCGCAACTCCTGCAGCAGCTTCACGCACTGACGCGAGAGCGGCACCCAGTGGGCGCGGCCGGCCTTCATCCGGTCAGCAGGGATTTCCCACTCGGCTGCTTTCAGGTCGATCTCACTCCACTTGCCGCCGGTGACTTCGGCCTTGCGACAGGCCGTCAACACAACAAGCAGCATTGCGATCCGGGTCTGCTCGTGGATCGTGTCGATGGCATCCAGCTTGCGCAGGAACTCACCGAGCAAGTCGGGCGACAGGGCAGGGTGGTTCTCCTGGTTGCGCTTGCGGAGAACGCGAACCGGCGGCACGGGGTTGTCGGCGATCAGCCCGGAGTCGATGGCGTACTCGAAGATGCCCCACAGGTAGTTGCGCAGGTTCCGCGCGACCTCGGGCGCTCGCGCCTCAACCTCTTTCAGCGCAGTGGTCAGCTCGAGGCGCGTGATCTTGGAGATCGGCCGGTCCTTGAAGCGGGGCGTCAGGTCCTTCCCGATCTCCCGGTTGCGCTGCAGGACCGTGGCTGGCCGAAGATCCGCACCCGTCGCGGCGTTCCAGTCGGCACACACCGCGCCGAAGCTGCCCTTGACGCGGTGCAGTTCTGCCTGGGCGCGGCTCTCGCGTTCATCGCGCCGCGCCTGGACGGGGTGAACGCCCTTGGCGACCAGCTTGCGCGACTCTGCGTGCGCGTGCCGCGCGTCGGCGAGCGTGACCTCGGGGAACGCCCCAAGCGCCTGCAGACCTTCGACGCCGTCCAGCCTGAACTTGTAGCGCCACAGCTTCGAGCCGTTGGGCTGGACGAGGACGAACAGGCCACCCGTGTCGGCCAGCTTGTAGGCACGTTCCGCCGGCTTGGCCGACTTGATCTGAAGGGTCGTCAGCACTGGGGGTATCGGTCGATCCGTACCCCCAACCATACCCCCAGCCGATCGGGATCTCAAGAAATCGGTCGGAACGGCTTGAGACAAGGTATGTCGCTAAGTCGTTGTCGCGTATAGGGTATTCAGAACAACCTGGGACATCCTGAAATCGCCCGGGACCCCCATGCACAGTTCAGGTGGCGAGTTTCAAGGCAATCCTTTGGGTCTCAATCGCCCACGATGCGGCGCTCGCGGATGATGGCACCGAAGCGCCGCGAGTCCTCTTCCGCCTTGGCCTGGAACGCGGCCGGCGACATCGGCGCCGGCACGCCGCCCAGCGCCAGCACACGTTCCTGCAGCGCGGGTGTGCCCAGGATGCGGTTGATCTCGCCGTTCAGCCGAGTCACGGTTGCGGCCGGCGTGCCGGTGGGTGCATAGAAGCCGAACACGGTGTCGGCGTCGAAGCCTTTCACGCCCACTTCGTCGAGCGTCGGTGTGTCGGGGAACAGTGGCGAGCGTTTTGGGCTGCCGACCGCGAGCAGGCGCAGCCGGCCGGCCTTGATGTGCGGGATCGCGATGCCGGGGTCGAAGAGGAAATCGATCTGGCCGCCGAGCAGGTCGGTCAGCGCGGGTGCCGCGCCGCGGTAGGGCACGTGCACGGCGAAGGTCCCCGTCTGGCTCTTCATCATCTCGGCCGCCAGGTGCGGCGAGCTGCCGTTGCCCGGCGAGCCGAAGCTGCGGCGGCCGGGGTTCGCCTTCAGGTCGGCGAGAAAGCCCGCCCAGTCCTTGGTCGGGCTTTCGCTGCGCACGACCAGGAACACCAGCACCCGTGCCGCCGCGGCCACCGGCACCAGATCCTTGGCCGGGTCGAAGGGCATCTTGGCGTAGATGTGCGGGTTGACCGCGACCATGCCGCCGGAGCTCATCAGCAGCGTGTAGCCGTCGGGGGCCGACTTGGCGACCATGTCGCCACCCAGGTTGCCGCCCGAGCCGCCGCGGTTCTCGATCACGACCGGCTGGCCCAGCGCCTCCTGCAGCGGCTGGCCGATGGCGCGTGCGAGTTGATCGGCCGCACCGCCGGGTGGGAAATTGACCACCACCTTGAGCGGCTTGGCAGGCCAGGACTGGGCCCAGGCGGCGGTGCCGAGCGCCAGGGTGCAGCCGGCCGCGAGAACGAGTCGTCGTTGCATATTCTTGTCTCCTGTCAGTTCACTTCGACATCGAGCAACACGGGCTCGGCAGACTGCAGCGCACCCGACAACGCGACGTGCAGCGCGTCGGCGCCGCGCACATGCTCGCCGCGCATGCCCTGGCCCGCGGCGAGTTGCACGAAGTCGATGCCGGGGAGGTCGGTGCCTGCCACCGGGTCGTCGGGCCGGTAGCCAAACACGGTGGCAAACTCGCGCAACGCGGCGTAGCGGCGGTTGTTCAGGATGATGAAGGTGATGGGCAGGCGCCACTGCACGGCGCTCCACAGCGCTTGGATCGAATACATCGCCGAGCCGTCGCCGATGAGGGCGATCACGCGCTCGGCCGAGCCGACGTCGCGCCGCGCCAGCGCCACACCGACGGCCGCGGGCATGCTGTGGCCGAGGCCGCCGCTGCACATGGTGTAGAAGGTCTCGCTCTGCAGCATCGGCAGGTGGCTTTGCATCACGCTGCGCGCGGTGGGCGCTTCTTCGACGACGACGCTCGACGCGCTGCGCAGCGCGGCAAGCGTCTGCAGCACATAGGCCACCGACAACCGCTCACCGGGTCCGGGCGCAGCCACCACCGGCCGCGGCTCACGTGCCCGCGGCAACGGGCGTCCGCTCGGCGCGGCGCGCGCCAGCAGGTCTAGCAGCGAGAGCCTGATGCTGCCCACCACCGAGGTGCCCAGCGGTGCCCAGGCGGCGACGTTCGGGTCCTCGGTCAACTGCAACAGCGTCGCGCCCTCGGGCAGGTGCGGGCCGTGGCCCTCGACGTGGTAGGTGAAGGCCGGTGCGCCGAGCGCGAGCACGAGGTCGTGACCCGCCAGCAGCTCGACGATGCGCTCGCGCATCGCGGGCAGGAAGCCGCCGAACAGGCGGTGGTCTTCGGGGAAGCTGCAGCGGCCCGACATCGGCGCCACGAAGACACGGGCGTTGTGGCGCTCGGCGAGTTGCAGCGCTTCGTTCCAAGCGCCGTCGCGGTCGACCGCCGCGCCGACCACGAAAGCGGGGCGCTGGCAGGCGTCGAGCGAGTCGCCCAGCTGCGCGAGCAGCGCCGGCTCGGGGCGCAGCTGCGTGCTGACCTGGCGCGGCAACACGGGTTCGGTGAGCGCGCTCCAGTCGTCGGCCGGGATCGAGACCAGCACCGGCCCGCGCGGCGGCAGCATCGCCGTGTAGTAGGCGCGTGCGATCGCGAGCGGCACGTCCTGCGCGCGCGCCGGCTCGACGCTCCACTTGACGTAGGGCTTGGGCAGCTCGGTCGCCTGGGCCGAATAGAGGAAGGGCTCGAACGGGAGAATGGAGCGCGCCTGCTGGCCGGCGGTGATGACCATCGGCGTGCGGTTCTTGTGCGCGGTGAAGATGTTGCCCATCGCGTGGCCGACGCCCGCCGCCGAATGCAGGTTCACGAAGCTGGCGTTGTGCGTGGCCTGCGCGTAACCGTCGGCCATGCCCACGACCACCGCTTCCTGCAGGCCGAGCACGTAGCGGAAGTCGGCCGGGAAGTCGAGGAACAGCGGCAGCTCGGTCGACCCCGGGTTGCCGAACACGGTGGTCATGCGCAGGGCGCGCAGCAAGTCGAGCGTGGCCTGGCGGACGGTGACGGTGGGCAAGGGCGGGCTCCAGGGGGGTCTGCGAAGGGCTGCGTTCAGCCGCCCATGCTCGCATGGAAGGTGAAGCGCGCATCGCGGCGCTGGATGCGCCAGCCTTCGGGCGTCAGGACCAACTGGTCGACGATCTCGCCGACCTGCTGTACGGCGTCGGCCGGGCGACCCTTGGGCGTTTCGGGGTCGCTGCGGCGGCCGCTCCAGAGCAGGATCGTGCAGCGCGAGGTCGCCGTGCCTGCTGTTCGGACCTGTACGACGTGGTTGCAGACGAGGTGCCGGGTCAGCCGTTCCACACCGCGCGCGGCATAGGCTGCTTGAATCGCCTCACGGCCCTGCAGCAAAGTACCGTCCGGGCGCACGAGCGTGCCGTCGGCGGTGAAGAGCGCCACGAACGCCGCGTGGTCCTGGCGGTCCACCGCGTCGGCCGCGGCGAGCACGGTGTCGCGACAGGCGCTCTCGGCGAGCACGCGTTCGAGGTCGACGCTCATGGGCTCATGACGTCAGCCATGACTGCATCGCGGCGGCGACCGCGGCCGGCCGCTCCATCGGCGCCATGTGGCCAGCCTCGTCGATCACTGCCAGCACGGCGCCGGGGACCAGCGCCTGCAACGCCTGGTGCTGCGCCGGCGGGGCCCAGCTGTCCTGGCGGCCGCAGAGCACCAGCGTCGGCACGGTCAGGCGCGGAAGCACGTCGCTGGCGTCGGGGCGGGCGAGCAACGCCGTGATCTGGTGCTCGAAGGTCTGCGCGCTGTGGCGCTCGAACATGAGCACGATGCGCTCCAGCAACTCGCCGTCGGCCAGCCGGTCGGGGTGCACCATGCCCTGGACCCATTCCAGCGCCATCGCGCGCACGCCCTGCTCGCGTGCCAGCTGCAGCAAGGCGAAACGCTTGCGCGCCTCGTCGTCACCGGCGGGTCCCGGCGGGCGCGGCCGGTAGCCGGTATCGAGCAGGGCCAGCCGTGAGACCCGCTCCGGCGCCAGACGCAGCACCTCGAGCGCCACACGCCCCCCCATCGAGTGCC
>DATDER010000093.1:0-10065 GCA_036523095.1 Rubrivivax sp. | reverse complement strand
GTTGCCGGTGGAAAACAGCGCCACGCGCAGGCGGCGCAGCACGGTGACGCTGCCGATGCCGAGCGACGCGATCAGCCCCAGGTCCGCCGGCTTGAGCACACGGCCTGCTTGCAGCGCGGGCTTGCCGGCGCTCAGGTCTTCGCCGCGGCGGCGTCGGTTCTCGCCCGGCTTGATCACGCCGGGCTCGATGCTGACGCGGTCACTGTCGGCGCGGCACAGCTCCTGCGGTACCACGGTGTCCAGGCCGGCCGGCATGACCGCGCCGGTCATGATGCGCACACAGTCGCCGGCCGCCACCGTGCCGCTGAAAGGCGTGCCGGCAAAGACGCTGCCGGCCACCTTCAGCACGGTCGGCGTGCCGTCGGCCAGCGCACGGCCGTCGAAGGCATAACCGTCCATCGCCGAGTTGTCGTGCGCCGGCACGTCGATCGGCGACACCACGTCGGCGGCCAGTACGCGCCCGAGCGAGCGCACCAGCGGCAGCGTTTCGCTGTCGGTGATCGGCCGCAGGGCGGCCGCGATGGCCGCGCGGGCGTCTGCCACGCTGAGATTCAGGTCACCAGCGGCGAGCGGGGAAGGGCCGAGTTCGGACATGCGGTTTCCAACGGGGCTCCAGAACCGCGATTCTGCAACGCGCGGGCGTGTCGGCTGCACTCCCTATGCAAGCGCCGACATATCGCGCCGCACGCGCCCACCACCCAAAATGAGCCGACTTGGCTGCCCCTGCTGCCGGACTTCATGAATTCGATCGTCGACAGCCTGCTGCTTGCCCTGAACCTGATCGCCCACGCCGATGCCGAGCTGTTGCACATCGTCGGCCTGTCGCTGCGAGTCAGCGCCACCGCGTGCCTGATCGGCGCGCTCTTCGGCTTCTGGCTCGGCGCCTGGCTCGCGGTGGCGGAGTTCCCCGGCCACCGCGCCGCGGTCTGGCTCATGAACACGCTGCTCGCGCTGCCGTCGGTGGTGGTGGGGTTGGTGGTCTACCTGCTGCTGTCGCGCTCGGGCCCGCTCGGCGCGATGGGCATCCTGTTCACGCCCACGGCGATGGTCATCGCCCAGAGCATCCTCGTCGTGCCGCTGATCGCCGCGCTGGCGCGCCGGCTCGTGCTGAACGCGCTGCGCGACGGCGGCGACCAGTTGCGCTCGATGGGGGCCAGCCCGCTGCAAAGCGCCTTGCTGATGCTGCTGCACGAGCGCTTCGGCGTGCTGACGGTGTTGCTCACGGCCTTCGGCCGTGCGGTGGCCGAGGTCGGCGCGGTCATGATCGTCGGTGGCAACATCGACGGCGTCACGCGCGTCATGACGACCGCGATCGCGCTCGAGACGAGCAAGGGCGACCTGCCGCTGGCGCTGGCGCTCGGGGTCGTGCTGCTGCTCGTGATGGGGCTGGTGAACGGGTTCATCGGCCTCGTGCAGGGCCGCACCTCGGCCACCCGCGAGGCCTTTGCATGACGAGCTTGCCGCCCTCGTTGCCGGGGTTGCGCGCATTGATGAGCCTGCGCGGGGCTTCGGTGCGCTTCGGCAGCGTCGTCGCGCTGCAAGGGGTCGACCTGGCGCTGCGCCGCGGCGACCGGGTGGCGCTCGTCGGTGCCAACGGCTCGGGCAAGACGACGCTGCTGCGCCTGCTGCACGGGCTGGTGCCCTTCGAAGGCGAACGCGAAGTGCACCCGCTGCGGCCGGGCCGACCGCCGGTGATCGCCATGTTGTTCCAGCGCCCGTTCCTGCTCAGCCTGTCGGTGCGCTGGAACGTGCTGCTGGGTCTGTGGCTGCGCGGCGTGGCACCGGAGCTGCGCGAGATGCGGTGCCACCAGGCGCTGGAGCGGGTCGGGCTCGACACCGTCGCACACCGCCCGGCGCGCGCATTGTCGGGCGGCCAGCAGCAGCGCCTGGCGCTGGCGCGGGCCTGGGCGCTGCGGCCCGACCTGCTGCTGTTGGACGAACCGACCGCGAGCCTGGACCCGAGCGCCAAACGCGAGGTCGAGAACCTGATCGAGCGCATCGCCGACGACGGCGTGACGGTCGTTTTCAGCACCCACAACCTGGGACAGGCCAAACGCCTGGCCACCCGCGTGGCCTACCTCGAGGCCGGCCGCCTCGTCGTCGAGCGGCCGGTGGACCGGTTTTTCAACGACGAGCTGCCGGCCCCGGCAGCGTTGTTCCTCAAAGGGGAACTGCCTTGGAGCTGAAACCTGCCATCCGTCGAAGGGCGATGACGCTGCTCTGCGCCGGCGCGGCACTGGCCGCTGCGCCGCTGACCTGGGCCCAGGAGCCCTTCATCGTGATGGCGTCGACGACGTCGACCGAACAGTCGGGTCTGTTCAAGCACCTGTTGCCGGCCTTCAAGCAGGCGAGCGGCATCGACGTGCGGGTGGTCGCGGTCGGCACCGGGCAGGCGCTCGACACCGCGCGGCGCGGCGATGCCGACGTCGTGTTGGTGCACGACACGGTGGCCGAAGAGAAGTTCGTCGCCGAAGGTTTTGCGCTCAAGCGAGCGCCCGTCATGTACAACGACTTCGTGCTCGTGGGCCCGAAGTCCGACCCGGCGCGGGTCAAGGGCAGCGACATCGCCGCCGGGCTCAAGAAGCTTGCGGGAAGCCCTTCGCAATTCATCTCGCGTGGTGACAAGAGCGGCACCCACGCCGCCGAGTTGCGGTTGTGGAAGCAGGCCGGCATCGACGTCGCCGCCGCCAAGCCGGCGGGTTACAGGGAATGCGGCTGCGGCATGGGACCCGCGCTGAACATGGGCTCTTCGGTCAACGGCTACGTGCTGACCGACCGCGGCACCTGGCTCTCGTTCAAGAACCGCGGCGAACTGGTGATCCTGGTCGAAGGCGACAAGAGCCTGTTCAACCAGTACGGTGTGATGGTCGTCAACCCGGCCAAGCACCCGCACGTGAAGCAGGTGCCCGCGCAGGCCTTTGCCGACTGGGTGGTGTCACCGGCGGGGCAGGGCGCGATCGCGGGCTACAGGATCGACGGCGAGCAGCTGTTCTTCCCGAACGCCGCCAGCCGCTGAAGTTCAGAGCGCCGGGTGCGCCAGGTCCCGCAGGTGCGTGGGCCCGGCGCGGCGTTCGATCTCGCTCATCAGGCCCTTGAACGGGGCCAGCGGGGCGAGCAGCTCGAGCGCGACGAACATCGGCGCGACGAGCAGGCCGACGAGGTCGTCCACAAACGCGGGCTTGCGGCCCTCGTAGTAGTGCCCGACGAACTGGATCACCCAGCCCAGCACGAAGAAGCCCAGCCCCCAGGCGAGCCAGGCGGCGGTGCTGCCGCCCGCCACCTGCTGCGCCAGCCACAGCAGCACACCCACCATCACGGTGGAGGCCAGGCCGACGGCGAGGTGGCCGCGGGTGAGGTACCACAGCGCCACGAGTGCAAAGACGAGCCAGGCCGGTGTGAACGCCCAGCCCGCCAGTCCGACCACCGGCCGCGCCAGCAACACGCCGATGCCGAAAACGATCATCGGCACGCCGATGAAGTGGGTCTGGATGTTGCGTCGGTCGCGGTGGTACTCGGCGTACTGCGCCAGCAGATCGAGCGCGGAGCGGAAGGGTGTGGCCATGGCACGGACTCCTCTGATTCGATGGTAACGCGGACTTCTAGAATGGGGGCGAAGGAATCAGCCGATGAGCATCAAGAGCGACAAGTGGATCCGCCGCATGGCTGCCGAGCACGGCATGATCGAGCCCTTCGAGCCGGGCCAGGTGCGCCAGTCGCCCGACGGCCAGAAGATCGTCAGCTACGGCACCAGTAGTTACGGTTACGACATCCGCTGCGCGCCGGAGTTCAAGGTCTTTACCAATATCTACAGCACCGTCGTCGACCCGAAGAACTTCGACGAACGCAGCTTCGTCGACATCAACGCCGACGTCTGCGTGATTCCGCCCAACAGCTTCGCCCTCGCGCGCACGCTCGAGTACTTCCGCATCCCGCGCAACGTGCTCACGATCTGCCTCGGCAAGAGCACCTACGCGCGCTGCGGCATCATCGTCAACGTGACGCCGTTCGAGCCCGAATGGGAAGGCTACGTGACGCTGGAGTTCAGCAACACGACACCGCTGCCGGCCAAGATCTACGCCGGTGAAGGCTGCGCGCAGGTGCTGTTCTTCGAGAGCGACGAGGTTTGCGAGACGAGCTACAAGGACCGCGGCGGCAAGTACCAGGGCCAGCGCGGTGTTACGCTGCCCAAGACCTGAACCCGAAGCAGGAGCGCACCATGAAGTGGGAAGGCCAGGAGCAGAGCCAGAACGTCGATGACCGGCGCGGCGCCGGCGGTGGCGGCGGCATGCGCATCGGCGGCCGCGGCATCGGCATCGGCAGCATCGTCATCGCGGTCGTGGCGGGCTGGATCTTCGGCATCAACCCGCTGACCATCCTGGGCGTGCTGGGCGGTGGCGGCGAGATCATGGGCGGCGCGCCGACGCAGCAGGGGCCGGCCAAGGCGCCACCCGCCAACGACTCGCAGGCGATGTTTGTCTCGACCGTGCTGCGCGACACCGAAGTCGTCTGGAGCAAGGTCTTCAAGGCCGGTGGCAGCACCTACAGCGAACCCAAGCTGGTGCTCTTCCGCGGGGCCACGCGCACCGCCTGCGGCGCCGGCGAGTCGGCGATGGGGCCGTTCTACTGCCCCGGCGACGCGACGGTCTACATCGACCTGCAGTTCTTTGACACCCTCAAGACCCGCATGGGCGCGCCGGGGGACTTCGCCCAGGCGTATGTGCTCGCGCACGAGGTCGGCCACCACGTGCAGAACCAGCTCGGCATCACGGGCAAGGTCGACGCCATGCGCGGCCGCGTGAGCGAGACGCAGATGAACGCGCTCTCGGTGCGGGTCGAACTGCAGGCCGACTGCCTGGCCGGCGTCTGGACCAACCACTCGCAGCAGGGCAAGGGCTGGCTCGACGCCAACGACATCGAAGAAGCGATGAACGCCGCGGCGCAGATCGGCGACGACACGCTGCAGCGCAAGACGCAGGGCACCGTGGTGCCCGAACGTTTCACCCACGGTTCGAGCGCGCAGCGGGTGTCGTGGTTCAAGCGCGGCGCGCAGTCGGGCAGCATCGCGCAGTGCAATACCTTCGACGCCGGGCAGTTGTAGGGCCGGCCTCAGCCCGCGCTGTTCAACGCCGCCGCGCGTCGCTCGGCAACGCCACGCCGCTGGATTCCAGCAAGCGCGCCACATCGCCGCGCGCCACCGGTTTGAGCAGCATGCCGTCGCAGCCGGCCAGCTTGGCGCGCACACGGTCGACCGGGCGAAACTGCGCGCTCACCAGCACCAGCACCGGCGGCTCGGTGCCCGGCGCGAAGCCGCCCTTGACCTGACGGCACATCTGGACCCCGGCACCGCCGTCGGAACCGTCGAGCACGATGTCGACGAACAGCGCCGCGAACGGCCGCTCTGCCGCCAGTTCGGTGGCCTGCTCGATATCGAGCACCGGGTGGACCCTGAAACCGAAGGCGCCGAGCAGCGTGCACAGCTCGGTGCGGGCGCGGTCGTCCGGGTCGAGCACCATCACTTCTGGGATGGCGACCGCCGCGCCGGTGATGCCCGCCGCCTCGTGGCCGAGCCTGGCGCGGCGCACGGCGGCCCGCCGCGCGGCCTTGGTGGCGGCACGCGCGGTCGCGTCCGCGTCGTGCGGGGCTGCGACGCTGCCACGCACCTCGACCGCCGGCGCCAGTTCCACGCTCAGATCCAGGATGGGCAGGGCGAACTCGTCGGCGTGCGGTGCGGGTGCCGGCGGGCTCGGCGCGAGGCGCCCGAAGGCATTGCCCCGTGGCAGCAGAGGCGTGTCGATCTCACGCAGCGTGATCGACAGCGCCGGCTCCTCGGGCGCAGCCGGCTCGATCGCCAACAACGGCAGCCCGACGTCGTCGAGCCACAGCGCCCCCGGCGATTCCGCGGGCGTCGGCTCGACGTGCAGCAGCGCCGCGGGCACCGTATCGTCGTTCTCGATCAGCCAACCGCCACACGCCACACAACGCTGCGCGTCGTCTCCGTTGACGTGCTGGCACGCGGCGCAGAGCTTGAAGATCATCCAGGTCCCGATAAAACCTGGCTCAGCCCGGGAAGGTGCCCGGCAGCAGGATCGAGCGGTCCACGTTGCCGATCCGGGTGTGGCCGCAGAAGGCCATCGTGACGTCGAGTTCCTTGTGAATGATCTGCAGCGCCTTCGTCACGCCAGCCTCGCCCATCGCGCCAAGGCCATAGACCATCGCGCGCCCGATCATCGTGCCGCGGGCGCCCAGCGCCCACGCCTTGAGCACGTCCTGGCCGCTGCGGATGCCGCCGTCCATCCAGACCTCGATCCGGTCGCCGACGGCGGCGACGATTGCCGGCAGCGCCTCGATGCTGCTTTGCGCCCCGTCGAGCTGGCGCCCGCCGTGGTTGCTGACGACGATCGCGTCGGCGCCGCTGCGCACCGCGAGCAGCGCGTCTTCGACGTCCATGATGCCTTTGAGGATCAGCTTGCCGCCCCACTTCTCTTTCACCCAGGCCACGTCGTCCCAGTTCAGGCGCGGGTCGAACTGCTCGTTGGTCCAGGCCGCGAGCGAGCTCATGTCGCTCACGCCCTGGACGTGGCCGACCAGGTTGCGGAAGGTGTGGCGGCGCGTGCCCATCATGCCGAGGACCCAGCGCGGCTTGGTGGCGATGTCGAGAATGTTTCCGAGCGAGGGGATGACCGAGGCCCGCATCTTGTTCTTCAGGTCCTTGTGGCGCTGGCCGATCACCTGCAGGTCGAGCGTCAGCACCAGCGCGCTGCACCTCGCGGCCTTGCAGCGGTCGATCATCTTCGCCATCGCGTCGCGGTCGCGCATCATGTAGAGCTGGAACCAGAAGGGCGCTTTCGTGTTCTCGGCGACGTCCTCGATCGAGCAGATGCTCATGGTCGAGAGCGTGAACGGGATGCCGAACTTCTCGGCCGCGCGCGCGGCGTGGATCTCGCCGTCGGCGTGCTGCATGCCGGTCAGGCCGACCGGGGCGATGGAGACCGGCATCTTGACGTCGATGCCGACCATCTGCGTCGCCGTGCTGCGGTTTTCCATGTTCACCGCCACACGCTGGCGCAGCTTGATCTTCTGGAAATCGCTCGTATTGGCGCGGTAGGTGCTCTCGGTCCAGCTGCCCGAATCGGCATAGTCGTAGAACATGCGCGGCACGCGCTTCTCGGCCAGCACGCGCAGGTCCTCGATCGTGGTGATGACGGTCATCGTTCTGTTCTCCTCTGTGCGCATCCTACCGACGCGCAGGCTCAACCGATGTCGGTGCCGGCCCGGGGCGCACGGCTCAAGGTACCGGCGCGCACCCCGAGCAGGCGCAGCCGCCGGCTCAGGTCGACCCGTTTGAGGCAGCTGCCGGCGGCGGCGCGGATCCGCGCCGGCTCGGCGGTGGCGAGCGGTAGCGTCAGGTCGCGCGTGACGGTCTTGAAATCGTCGAAGCGCAGCTTGATGCCGATCGTGCGGCCGAGGTAGCCCTTGCGTTGCAGGTCGTGCGCCACCTGCTCACACAGCTGCGTGAACACCGCCGTCAGTTGCGCCTTGTCGCGCACCGCGTGCAGGTCGCGGTCGAAGGTGGTCTCGCGGCTCATCGAGACCGGCTCGCTGTGGGTAACGATCGGCCGGTCGTCGCGTCCGTGGGAGGCGTCATCGAGCCAGGCGGCGTAACTGCGGCCGAAGTGCTGCGCCAGCAGTGCGCGCGGCTGCGCCGCGAGTTCGCCCACGGTGCGGATGCCGAGCGCTTCGAGCTTGGCATTCGCCTTCGGGCCGATGCCGTTGATGCGCCGCACCGGCAGCGGCCAGATGCGCGCGGGCAGGTCGTCGAGCGTGACGATCGACACGCCGTCGGGTTTGTCGAGCTCAGACGCCAGCTTGGACAGCAGCTTGTTCGGCGTCACGCCGACCGAGCAGGTCAGGCCGGTGCGGCGCAGCACGTTGTTGCGGATCTCCTGCACGACCGCGCGCACGCCGCCGTGCGGGTCGTGGCCGACGGCCTCCTGCGCGCCCGGCACATGCGTGAGGTCGATGTAGATCTCGTCGATGCCGCGGTCCTCGATGAGCGGCGCGACCTCGGCCACCGCGGCCTTGAACAGGCGTGAGTAGTGGCGATACTGCTCGAAGTCGACGGGCAGCAGCACCGCGTCGGGCGCGCGCTGCGCGGCTTTCATCAGCCCCATGCCCGAGTGCACACCGAGGTCGCGCGCGGCGTAGGTCGCGGTCGTCGTGACGCCGCGGCCGGCGTAATGGCGCAGGGTCGAGAAGCGCCGCGTGCCGTCAGGCAGCAGTTCGGGCTGGTGGCGCCGGCCGCCGCCGATCACGACCGGCAGGCCCTTGAGCTCCGGGTAACGCAACAACTCCACCGACGCATAGAAGGCGTCCATGTCGAGGTGGGCGATCCAACGGCGCGGCGCGGTCATGGGCGCAGCGTAACTGCGCGGCGCGGCGTGCTCCAATCGGCTGTCTTACGGTAGCAAGGGGGCCGCATGGTCTGGCGACACGGCGTGGTGTGCCTGGGGCTGGCGGCCGTCACGGCGATGGCCCAGGTGAGCGATCTCGAAGTGCAACGCCAGCAGGTCAGCGCGGCCGAGCGTGCGTTCGCACGCAGCATGGCCGAGCGCAACCACGCGGCTTTCACGGCGCTGCTGTCGGAGCAGGCGCACTTCTACGGCGGCGGTCAGGTGCTGCGCGGCAAGGCCGCGGTGGCGGCGGGCTGGAAGGCCTTCTTCGACGGCCCGCAGGCGCCGTTCAGCTGGGAACCCGACTCGGTCGAGGTGCTGCCCGACGGCACGCTGGCGCTGTCGACCGGGCCGGTGCGCGACCCGCAGGGCAAAGCGGTGGCTCGTTTCAATTCGGTCTGGCGCCAGGAGGCGCCGGGGGTCTGGCGCGTGGTGTTCGACAAGGGCCAGCCGCCCGACCCCGAGCGCTGACCAAAGCGGTCGCGTCGGCGCGGCTCAGGCCAGCCGCGCCCGGTGGCGCTCGATCTGCGCCCGCACCTGCGCCGGCGCGGTGCCGCCGAGCACGTTGCGCGCGGCCAGCGACCCGCGCAGCGACAAGACCTCGAACACGTCGTCGCCGATCGCGGGGCTGAAGCCCTGCAGCGTCGCCAGCGGCAGCAACGACAGGTCGACGCCTTTTTCGATCGCGACCTTGACCGCATGCGCCACCGTTTCGTGGGCGTCGCGGAAGGGCAGTCCCTTCTTGACCAGGTAGTCGGCGAGGTCGGTCGCGGTGGCGTAGCCGCGCATCGCCGCGCGCTCCATCGCGTCGGCCTTGACGACGATGCCGCCCGTCATCTCGGCCATGATGCGCAGCGTGTCGCGCAGCGTGTCGACGGTGTCGAAGAGAGGCTCCTTGTCTTCCTGGTTGTCCTTGTTGTAGGTCAGCGGCTGGCCTTTCATCAGGACCAGCAGCGCGGTCAGGTGGCCGATCACGCGCCCGCTCTTGCCGCGTGCGAGTTCGGCGACGTCGGGGTTGCGCTTCTGCGGCATGATCGACGAGCCGGTGCAATAGCGGTCGGCGAGGTCGATGAAGCCGAAGTTGGGGCTCATCCAGAGCACGATTTCCTCGGCCAGGCGCGACACGTGCACCATCGTGATCGACGCGAAGGCGGCGAACTCGAGCGCGAAGTCGCGGTCGCTCACCGCGTCGAGGCTGTTCAGGCTCAACGCCTCGAAGCCGAGTTCACGCGCCACCGCCTCGCGGTCGAGCGGGTAACTCGTGCCGGCCAGCGCGGCGGCACCGAGCGGCAGCCGGTTCACGCGCTTGCGCACGTCGGCCAGGCGTTCGGCGTCGCGCGCGAACATCTCCACGTAGGCCAGCAGGTGGTGCGCAAAGCTCACCGGCTGCGCCACCTGCAGGTGGGTGAAGCCGGGCATCACGGTGTCGGTGTGCAGCGCGGCCACGTCGACGAGCGCACCCTGCATGGCGCCGAGCAGCGGCTCCAATGCGTCGATCTCGTCGCGCAGCCAGAGCCGGATGTCGGTCGCGACCTGGTCGTTGCGCGAGCGGCCGGTGTGCAGGCGCTTGCCGGCGTCACCGACCAGCTGGGTCAGGCGCGCTTCGATGTTGAGG
>DATDER010000092.1:0-4978 GCA_036523095.1 Rubrivivax sp. | reverse complement strand
TCGCTGCAGATGCGCACGAGGTCGCGCCGCGCCGCGTCGACGTCCCGGGTGCAGAAAGCGAGCCGCATGCCTGTCTCGACGCTGTCGCCCACCGCGACCGCGCGCCGCGCCGGGTCCACGCCGACGAGATGGCGCACTCGGGTGTCGGCACCGAACTGCGCGCCGCGGCCGACAAGAGGCTCGTTCGCACCCGACAGCCCGATGAAGGTGGCACGCAGCTTCGGCAGCGCCTCGCGTGGGTCGTCGAGCACGATGCCGCGGTCGGCGACGAGACAGTCGAGGGCAGGGCGGCCGTCCAGTTCGAGCACCACGTTGCGCTGTGCGGCGGTGACGATACGCACCGGGCCCGCCGGCTGGCAGCCCTGGGTCACGCGCGACACCAGCGCGACGTCGGCGCTGAATGCCACGCCCGAGAGCCCGCCGCGCCAGACGCCGTCGGCGATCTGCGCCGGTACCGTGCGCGAGGCGACGACGCCGCCGAAGAGGTAACCCGTGGCCGTGCGGTCACTCATCTCGCCGATCAACTCGGTCAGGTCGGGCGTCGCGGGGTCGGCGTGCACCAGCGCGGTGTAGGGCTGCGGGCCCGCCAGCGGCCGCGCGCCGGAAAAGACCTCGAAACGCTCGGGCGGCAGGTTGCACAGTAGCAGCGCAATCGCGGGCTCGTCGAAGTACTCGACACCGCTGGCGGCGATGCCGACGCCGGCGCAGCCGGCCCAGGCCAGGGCCGGCCAGCGCTGGCGCAAGGCCGCGAGCAGGCCAGCAGCGTGGGGCGCGTAGTGGTCGCTGAAATACACCAGGCCCAGGCGCAGCGGCGCGGCCTCGGCGGCGGCCGACGTCATCTGCGCGTCGATTTGCGCCGCCGCGAGCGCCAGCGCCACCTGCCAGTCGGGGTGGGTCGCGTGGCCGGAAACAAACAGAGCCATCGTGCGCGCGGGTGCCCGGTGCGACAGGCCCTTCAGCGCCGGCGCTTTGCCGGCGCTGCGCCGGCGGCTTTTGCAGGCTTGCGTGCAGGCTTCTTGGCCGCGGTCTTGCCGCCGACCTTCTGCAGCGTCTTGTTCGCAGCCTCGAAGGACTGCTTGACCATGTCACCGGCCAGGTTCTTGGCCGCGCCGGATGGCCCGTCCTTGATCGCGTTGGCTGCCAGCTGGGTGAACTGCTGCGTCAAAGCGCCCCACCACTGCACCGGATCCACCACGCCGGGCATGGCTGCCGCGGGCGCGGTCGCCTGGGTGGCGGCACGGCGTGCCGGCTTGGCCGCGGGGGGTGTCTCGGCAGGCGCGGCGGCCTCGGGTTCGGGTTCGGGTTCTGCCTCGGGCGCCGGCGCGGGCGCCGGGCGCGGAGGCTCGGCCGCAGGCGTCTTGAGCATGAAGGCGTTGGCGATGTCGGTCACCGGCATGTTCATCGTCTTCAGCGTCGACAGCGTCATGCGCTGCACTTCCAGCGCCTGGATCGTGGCCGCCAGCATGCGCGCGTTCTGCTCGAGCCAGAAGTGCACCGTGCGCAACTCCTCGATGCGCTTGTCGAGCGCGTCCGGATCGAGCGTCGGCGCGATCCACTGCCCCATGTTCGGCAGCGCCCCGCTGGCGTTTTTCATCAGGCCCTGCAGGAAGTCGAAACCCGGCACCATCTTCGCGAAATCGCCTGCACCTTGCATGAGCTTGTCTCCTCTTGTGGCTGAAACCGGATTGTCCATGCTGTCAGCGCCCGTTTGGGGCCGAATCGGGCTCTTCAGCGTCCGAACTCGATGCGCTCGACGCTGTAACCCTGCTGTGCCATCAAGACGGTCAGAGCCTTGGGGCCCGTCATGTGCAGCGCGCCTACGGCGGCGAAGACACGCCGGCCCTCGCGGTGCAAGGTATCGATGCGGCGGGCCAGGACGGGGTTGCGCTCGTCGTTCAGGCGGCGCAGGACGGCGCGCTCCTCGTCGGTGTCGGCGCAGTCGCACCAGCGCTCGTGGTCCGCGAGTTCGTCGAGCCGACTTTCTGCCCAGGTCCGGGCGAGGCGCGCGGCGACGGTGCGCGCAGCACCGGATTCGAGTTGGTCGAGCGCCTGCTCCACCATCTGCCGCGCCTGCGCCGCGTCGGCCGGGGCCAGCACGCCCATCTGCTGCTCGACGGTTTCTAGCGACACGAGCGGCAACCGTGCGCCGCGCGCAGCGACCAGGAGGGCGATTTCCTGGGCGTAGCTGACATCGAGCCCTTCCCAGCGCGCAGCCAGCACGCCGAGCGTGACGGCGCGCATCACGGGGTGCAGGGCGTCGAGGGCGCCGGGGGCCATGCACGCGGCAGCGACCTGGCGCTCCAGGCGCGCCCGCAGCGCCGGCGGCAGCTCGGGCGCTGCGGCCGAGTTGTCGTTACGGTGGGCCGAGGCCTTGCTCAGGGCCTCCACGATGGCCGGGTCGCTGATGTCGAGCTCCAGCGCGAGCAGATCCGACGCCGCCAGCGCGGCGGCCACGCCGGGGCCGGGAAAGAACCATTCGAGCCGGCCCACGTGGATCGTGCCGTAGAGCCACGAGCTGCGGCCGCCCTTGCTGATGCGCCACAGAAAGCCGTGGTCACGTGCGCCGGACCGGGCCGCATCGACCTGCGCGGGCGTCGGCACCTCGGTCGCCGGCGGGCAGTTGCCCGCTGCGGGCAGCATCGGCTGCGCCGCCGCTGCCGACGAGGCGAGCGCCAGCGCCACCAGCAGGGCGGCCGGGCCTCTGCGCAGGCGACGCCAGACCGATGCCTGTGTCAACACGTGGGCCTGCATCGAGCGTGCCGCCAGCTCAGGCCCTTGGCGCGGCGATGACACGTTGGTCGATCGCGCCGAACACACTCTGGCCATCCTGGCCATTCATCTCGATTCGGATCGTGTCGCCGAACTGCATGAACGCGGTCTGCGGCGCGCCGCCTTCGATGGTCTCGATCGCGCGCTTCTCGGCAATGCAGGAGTAGCCGCGCGCCCAATCCTGGTTGCTCACGGTGCCCGAGCCCACGATCGAGCCGGCCCGCACGCGGCGCGTCCTGGCCAGGTGCGCGATGAGCTGGCCGAAGTGGAAGGTCATCTCGTCGCCCGCGCTGCACAGCCCCACACGCCGGCCGTTCCAGGCCGACGCCAGGTCGAGGTGCACGCGCCCGCCGCGCCAGGCGCTGCCGAGTTCGTCGGGCGTCACGGCAACGGGGCCGAAGGCGGTGGCGGGCTTGCTCTGCAGGAAGCCGAAGCCCTTGGCGAGTTCGGCCGGGATCAGGTTGCGCAGGCTCCAGTCGTTGACCAGCATGAGCAGGCGCACGCTCTCCAGCGCGGCCTCGGGTGTGGCACCCATCGGCACATCGCCCGTGACCACGGCGACCTCGGACTCGAAGTCGATGCCCCAGTCAGCGCTGGCAAACACCGCGTCGTCGCAGGGACCGAGAAAATCGTCACTGCCACCCTGGTACATCAAGGGGTCTTCGCGGAACGATGCCGGCATCTCGGCGCCGCGTGCGCGCCGCACCAGTTCGACATGGTTGATGAAAGCCGAGCCGTCGGCCCACTGAAGCGCGCGCGGCAGCGGCGCCATGCAGCGCCGCGGGTCGAAGGCGAAGGCGTGGCGCGCCTTGCCGTCGTTGAGCGTCGCGTACAGGTCTTCCAGCGGCGGCGAGAGGAAGTTCCAGTCGTCGAGCACCTGCTGCAGGCGCGTCGCGGTGCCGGTGGCGAAATGCGCGCTGCTCAGGTCGCGCGAGACGACGAGCAGCTGGCCGTCTCGCGAGCCGTCCTTGTAAGTGGCAAGTTTCATCGTTCAGACAGGGGCTTCGGTGGCAGTATTGTGCGGTGCGCGCCCCGACCGCCCCTGCCTCGCCACCTGCCCTGCAGATGCGCCGGCGGGTCGAGGCCGGGTGTGTGGCGGCAGGCGTGCTGGCGCTCCACGCCTTGTTGCTGGACGACGCCGGTACGGGCGCCGTCGAAGCGCCTCCGGTGGTCGTGCCGATGGCGGCAGTGCATCGCACGGTCCAGACCGCCAGCGTCGAAGCGCCGCTGCCCTTGCGGTTGCAGGTGCCGGCCGGAGAGCCCGTCGCCCCATCTCCGGCCGCGCCGGCTACAGTTCTGGCCGCACCGCGGGCCGCCAAGGCCATGTCCGCGAGCAGTGTCGCGCTGGCCGCCGTGCCGACCCCGGCGCCCACGACGCCGGACGATGGCGGCGCCGAGCCGCCCGTCTACCCGACGCGCATCGCCGCGCCGGTGCACCTGGACTACGAAGTCCGGCGCGGGGCGCTGACGGGGCGCGCCCAGTTGGACTGGGCCCACGACGGGCTGGAGTACACGCTGTCGCTGTCGGCGCAGGTGTCCGGGCTCGACCTGCCGGGCCAGGCCAGCCGCGGTGTGTTCGACGCCGCCGGCCTAGCACCGGTTCGCTTCGTCGACCGGCGGCGCGGGCGTGACCGCCATGCCGCCAACTTCGACCGCGAGGCCGGGCGCATCAGCTTCTCGGGGCCGGCGACCACGTACCCGCTTGTGCCGGGGGCGCAGGACCGCCTGAGCTGGATGCTCCAGTTGCCGGCGATCGTCGACGCCGATCCCGCGCGCTGGGCCGCCGGCAGCCAGGTCACGATGTTCGTAGCCGGCGCGCGCGGCGACGCCGAGGCCTGGGCCTTTTCGGTGCGCGGCGTCGAGGCGGCGGTGTTGCCCTCGGGCGCCAGCGTCCAAGCACTGCACCTCGTGCGCGAACCGCGCAGGCCCTACGACACGCGGGTCGAGGTCTGGCTCGACCCGGCCCGCCAGCACCTGCCGCTGCGTGCGCGAATGACCACGCTGCCGGGTGGCGAGGCGCTGGAGTTGACACTCGCGCCTTGAGGGCGTGTTGGGAGACCGTCGCCCGGCCATCGTGCCGGCGCTGGCTTGAAATTGGCGCCGGCGCTCCCAGCTAGTCCCCAGCAGCCCCTGAACTGGGCCCCGGAGATCACTCGATGCAGATGCTTTACAACTCGGACAGTTTTGTCGTCGTGCGCTTCGATGTGCC
>DATDER010000091.1:0-4138 GCA_036523095.1 Rubrivivax sp. | reverse complement strand
GAGAAACTCGAGCCGGCTCTTGATCTCGCTCACGACGTCGCGTGCGATGCCCAATTCACGACCGACCAGCGCCAAGGCCTCGACCCAGCGCCGTGCGTCCTGCACCGACATCTGCGCCACGCTGCTGATCGCGCGGGCATCGAAGGTGATCGCACGCGATGTCGGGTTCAGGCGTGTGCCGTGACAGTCGGGGCAGGCCACGTCCTCGACCCCTTCGACCTCGGCCTCCTCCGACGGGAAGCTCAGCTCGCGGCCCTTGTTGTCGTCGTCGCGCACCGAATCGTCGTAGGCCTTGCGCTGCTCTCGCGTGAGCTTCAGCCCGGTGCCGACGCAGGTCGTGCACCAGCCGTGTTTGCTGTTGTAGCTGAACATGCGCGGATCCAGCTCGGGGTAGCTGGTGCCGCAGACAGGACAGGCGCGTTTGGTCGAAAACACCTTCACGGCACCGAAGCCCACGGTCGACTGCCCGGCGTCCATCGCTTCGGCCAGGCCGTCGAGCGGATGCAGCAGGTGCAGCACGCCCTTGCCGATTTCGAGCGCCTTGCTCAAGGCGGCGCGCAGCGCGGCTTCGTTGTCGGCCGTGATCACCATGTCGGCCACCGGCAGCTCGATCGTGTGTTCCTTGAAGCGGTCGATGCGCGGGAAAGGGTCGAGCTTGAGGAACTCGCCGTCCACACGCAGATGCGTGTGGCCACGGGCCTTGGCCCACCTGGCAAGGTCGGTGTAGACGCCCTTGCGCGCCACCACCAGAGGCGCGAGCAGGCCGACGTGCTGGCCGCGGTGGTCGCGCAGCAACTGGGCCGCGATGCTCTCGGCGCTCTGCGGCCGCACCTCGGCGCCGTCGTGGATGCAGTGCTGCAAGCCCAGCTTGACCCATAGCAGGCGCATGAAATGCCAGACCTCGGTGGTGGTGGCGACCGTGCTCTTGCGCCCGCCGCGGCTCAGGCGCTGCTCGATCGCCACGGTGGGTGGGATGCCGTATACGGCATCGACCTCCGGCCGCCCGGCCGGTTGCACGATGCTGCGCGCGTAGGCGTTCAGCGATTCGAGGTAGCGCCGCTGCCCTTCGTTGAACAGGATGTCGAAAGCGAGCGTGCTCTTGCCCGAGCCCGAGACGCCGGTGACGACGCTGAACTTGCCACGCGGGATGTCGACGCTCAGCGACTTGAGGTTGTGTTCGCGCGCGTTGACGATGCGGATCGAATGGTCAGTGACCTGCGGCGCCAGGTAGCGCGGCGCCGGCTCGGCGACCGAGGCACCGAGGCTCGTTTCGTAGTCGCGCAGGGCGCGCCCGGTGTGCGAGGTGGCATGCGCACGCAGGTCGTCGGGTGTGCCGACGGCCACGACTTCACCGCCCGCCTCGCCGCCTTCGGGCCCGAGGTCGACGATCCAGTCGGCGGCGCGGATCACGTCGAGGTTGTGTTCGATCACGAGCAGCGAGTTGCCGCCGTCGAGCAGCTTGCGCAGCGCGCGCATCAGCTTGGCGATGTCGTCGAAGTGCAGGCCGGTGGTCGGCTCGTCGAAGAGGAACAGCGTGCCCTTCTTCGCCACCCGCTGCGCAGGAGAAGACGCCGCGTCGGCGAGGAAACCGGCGAGCTTGAGCCGCTGCGCCTCGCCGCCCGACAGCGTCGGCACCGGCTGGCCCAGGCGCACGTAGTCGAGGCCGACATCGACGATCGGCTGCAGCTTGACGATGACCTCGCGGTCGGCGTGGAACAGTGCCACCGCCTCGCTCACGGTCAGATCCAGCACGTCGGCGATCGACAACTGGCGCGGGCCGCGCACCAGCTTCACGTCGAGCACCACGGCGCGGAAGCGGCGGCCGTCGCAGTCGGGGCAGCGCAGGTAGACGTCGCTCAGGAACTGCATCTCGACGTGCTCGAAACCCGATCCGCCGCAGGTGGGGCAGCGGCCGTCGCCGGCGTTGAAGCTGAAAGTGCCTGCGGTGTAGCTGCGCTCGAGCGCGAGCGGCACGTTGGCAAAGAGCTTGCGCACTTCGTCGAAGGCGCCGACATAACTCGCCGGGTTGCTGCGTGCGGTCTTGCCGATGGGGCTCTGGTCGACGAACACCGCGTCGGCGAGCCAGTCGGCGCCGAGCAGGCGCTCGAAAGTGCCCGGCGTTTCGGTGGGCTTGCCGAAGTGGCGCGCCAGCGCGGGGTAGAGCACGTCCTGGATCAAGGAACTCTTGCCGGATCCCGACACGCCCGTGACGCAGACCAGCCGCTGCAACGGCAGCTCGACGTTGACGCTGCGCAGGTTGTGCTCGCTCGCGCCTTCGAGCAGCAGCTTGGGTGTGGCCTCGTTGACGAGCCGGCGGAAGCCCATGCCGACCTGCTTGCGCGCGCCGAGGTAGGCACCTGTCAGCGTGTCGGCATCGCGCGCCGCATTCGGCGTGCCGTCGAAGACGATCTGCCCGCCGCGTTCGCCGGGGCCAGGGCCCATGTCGATCAGCCGGTCGGCCGCCAGCATCACGGCCGGGTCGTGTTCGACCACGACCAGCGTGTTGCCGGCGTCGCGCAAGCGGTGCATCGCCTGCACGATGCGGTTCATGTCACGCGGGTGGAGCCCGATGCTGGGCTCGTCGAGCACGAACATCGTGTTGACGAGCGAGGTGCCGAGCGCGGTCGTCAGGTTGATGCGCTGGACCTCGCCGCCGCTGAGCGTGCGGCTCTGGCGGTCGAGCGTCAGGTAACCCAGGCCGACGTCGCAGAGGTACTTGAGGCGCGTGCGGACCTCGTCGAGCAAGAGCTTCAGCGCTTCGTCGAGCATCGTCGACGGCAGCGACAGGCTATCGAAGAACCGCCGCAGGCGCTCGATCGACAGCTGCATCAGGTCGTTCAGGTGCAGGCCGGGCAGCGCTTCGACCTGCCCGCGCGACCAGGTGGCCCCGACCGGCAGGAAACGTTTCGCTTCGGGCAGCACCGCATCGGCATCGGCCTTGGAGCCGATGCGCCAGAGCAGCGCCTCGAGCTTGAGCCGCGCGCCGCCACAAACACCGCACGGCGTGTAGCTGCGGTACTTGGACAAGAGCACACGGATGTGCATCTTGTAGGCCTTGCTCTCCAGGTAGCCGAAAAAACGGCGCACGCCGTACCACTGCTTGTTCCAGTTGCCGGTCCAGTTCGGCGAGCCTTCGATCACCCAGTCGCGCTGCGCCTGCGTGAGCTGGCTCCACGGGGTATCGCGCGGGATGCCGGCTTCGCCGGCGTACTTGATCAGGTCGTCCTGGCAGTCCTTCCATGCCGGTGTCTGCAAGGGCTTGATCGCGCCGTTGCGCAGGGTCTTGCGCACGTCGGGGATCACGAGCCCGAAGTCGACCCCGATCACACGCCCGAAGCCGCGGCAGGTCTCGCAGGCGCCGTAGGCCGAGTTGAAGCTGAACAGGCCCGGCTGCGGGTCGGCGTAGCGCAGGTCGCTCTCGGGACAGTGCAGGCCGGTGGAGTAGCGCCACAGCGCTTCTCCCTCGCCGACGTAGACGTTGAGGCGACCACTACCGCGCTTGAGCGCCAGTTCCACCGCTTCCATGACACGGACCTTTTCGGCCCCTGCAAGGCGCACGCGGTCGGCGACGACATCGAGCACCTTGCGCTTCTCGACCACACGCTCGGCCTGCACCCGCGTGAAGCCACTGGCCGCCAGCCACTGCGCCTGCTGCTCGGCCGTGGTGTCGGCCGGCAGTTCGACCGGGAAGGTGAACACGAGCCGCGGATCTCCCGCCGCCGCGGCACGTGCCAGCAGGTCGGCGTAGATCGTCTCCGGTGTGTCGTGCCGCACCGGCAGCGCCGTCTGCCTGTCGAACAGCTGCGCGGCGCGTGCGAAGAGCAGCTTCAGGTGGTCGTTCAGCTCAGTCATCGTGCCGACGGTCGATCGCGAGGTGCGCACCGGGTTCGTCTGGTCGATCGCGATCGCCGGCGGCACGCCGTCGACCCGGTCCACCGCCGGGCGGTCCATGCGGTCGAGGAACTGGCGCGCGTAGGCGCTGAAGGTCTCGACGTAACGGCGCTGTCCCTCGGCATACAGCGTGTCGAAGACCAGGCTCGACTTGCCCGAACCGCTGACGCCCGTGACGACCGTCATCTCCCCCGTGCGGATGTCCAGGTCGAGGCCGTCGACGGCGGCTCGCCCTCCGTAGGCCTTG
>DATDER010000090.1:0-8661 GCA_036523095.1 Rubrivivax sp. | reverse complement strand
CCCGGCCACGCAGTGGCCGGCGTCCAGCCAGAGTTACGCCAGCAGTGTTCATTGGTGCCGTTCATCCAGACGGTGCCGTCCGTAGAACGCCACTGGTCTTGACCGTTGGCGTACCGGAGTTCTTCGGCCGTCGGCTGGGCGATGGGCTTGGCTGGCGCAGGGGTCGTCTGCTGCGCCAATGCAGTCATCGGAATGGCGACCGAAGCTGCTGCGAACAGCATTGCCACCTTGTTCAGTTTCTTCATGATTCTCCTCTCAAGGAATGCCGCAGTTGCCTGCGTAACGTCCAAAACGGAAGCGTAATGTGCGGGCAAACACCCGCTTTCACGTGCATTCAACCCCGACGGATCATTGTGCCATAGGGTATCGGTCGGGCACGATTTTGGGCGCTGCAACTCACTCTGCAGCCTCGCTTGTTGCGCTACCGCTACAAGTTCGGCCGCTTAGAATCGTTCGTTCCGGCGTGCTCGTGCACCCTTCTACCGACTGCAGGAGCCGCTCCGCCGGTTGTTTCGCATGACCCAGTTCGCCAAGGAAACGCTGCCCATCAGCCTCGAAGAGGAGATGCGGCGTTCGTACCTCGACTACGCGATGAGCGTGATTGTCGGGCGCGCGCTGCCCGATGCACGCGACGGCCTCAAACCGGTGCATCGGCGCGTGCTCTTTGCGATGCACGAGCTCAACAACGACTGGAACCGCGCCTACAAGAAGAGCGCGCGCATCGTGGGCGACGTGATCGGCAAGTACCACCCGCACGGCGACACTGCGGTCTACGACACCATCGTGCGCATGGCGCAGGACTTCTCGCTGCGCCACATGCTGGTTGACGGCCAGGGCAACTTCGGCTCGGTCGATGGCGACAACGCCGCCGCGATGCGCTACACCGAAATCCGGCTCTCGAAGATCGCGCACGAGATGCTGGCCGACATCGACAAGGAAACCGTCGACTTCGGCCCCAATTACGACGGCTCGGAAAAAGAACCGCTGGTGCTGCCGACCCGGCTGCCCAACCTGCTCGTCAACGGCTCGGCCGGCATCGCGGTAGGCATGGCCACCAACATCCCGCCGCACAACCTGAACGAGGTCGTCGACGCCTGCCTGCACCTTCTGAAGTCGCCGGACGCGACGATCGATGAGCTGATGGAGATCATCCCGGCGCCCGACTTCCCCACCGCCGGCATCATCTACGGCGTCAACGGCGTGCGCGAGGGCTACCGCACCGGCCGCGGCAAGGTCGTGATGCGCGCGAAGTGCCACTTCGAGGACATTGACAAGGGCTCACGCCAGTCGATCATCGTTGACGAGATCCCCTACCAGGTGAACAAGAAGACGCTGCTCGAGCGCATGGCCGAGCTCGTCCACGAGAAAAAGATCGAGGGCATCAGCCACATCCAGGACGAGAGCGACAAGTCCGGCATGCGCGTGGTGATCGAGCTCAAGCGCGGCGAAGTACCCGAGGTGGTGCTGAACAACCTGTACAAGCAGACGCAGTTGCAGGACACCTTCGGCATCAACATGGTCGCGCTGATCGACGGCCAGCCGCGCCTGTGCAATCTGAAGCAGCTGCTCGACGTCTTCCTGGAGCACCGGCGCGAAGTGGTCACGCGGCGCACGGTGTTTGCGTTGCGCAAGGCGCGCGAACGCGGTCACGTCCTCGAGGGGCTGGCGGTGGCGCTGGCCAACATCGACGAGTTCATCGAAACGATCAAGAGCTCGCCCACACCGCCGATGGCCAAGGCGGCGCTCATGAGCAAGAGCTGGGACTCGTCGCTCGTGCGCGAGATGCTCGCGCGCGCCGAAGCCGACACGCCCGGCGGCCGCGGCGCCTACCGTCCCGAGGGTCTGCCCGCCAGCTACGGCATGCAGGCCGACGGCCTCTACCGGCTGAGCGAAGACCAGGCGCAAGAGATCCTGCAGATGCGACTGCAACGGCTGACCGGGCTGGAGCAGGACAAGATCATCGGTGAATACAAAGAGGTGATGGCCGAGATCGCCGACCTGCTCGACATGCTCGCCAAGCCCGAACGGGTGACGACGGTGATCCGCGAGGAGCTCACCGCACTGCGCCAGGAGTTCGGCCAGACCAAGCTCGGCGCGCGCCGAAGCCAGGTCGAGCACAACGTGCAGGAACTCGGCACCGAAGACCTCATCACACCCACCGACATGGTGGTCACGCTCAGCCACACCGGCTACATCAAGAGCCAGCCGCTCACCGAGTACCGGGCCCAAAAACGCGGCGGCCGCGGCAAGCAAGCGACACAGACGAAAGAAGACGACTGGGTCGACCAGCTTTTCATCGCCAACACCCACGACTGGATCCTGTGTTTCAGCGACCGTGGCCGTGTCTACTGGCTCAAGGTCTGGGAGGTGCCTCAGGGCGGCCGGGCAAGCCGTGGCAAGCCCATCGTCAACATGTTCCCGCTCCAGCCCGAAGAGAAGGTCACCGTGGTGCTGCCGCTCACAGGCGAATTCCGCCGCTTCCCGGCCGACCACTTCATCTTCATGTCGACCGCGCTCGGCACCGTCAAGAAGACCGCGCTCGACGAGTTCAGCCACCCGCGCAAGGCCGGCATCATCGCGGTCGACCTCGACGAGGGCGACCACCTCATCGGCGCCGCACTGACCGACGGCCACCACGACGTGATGCTGTTCAGCGATGGCGGCAAGGCGGTGCGTTTTGCCGAAGACGAGGTGCGCCCGCTCGGCCGCACCGCACGCGGCGTGCGCGGCATGGCGCTCGAGCCGGCGCAGAACGTGATCGCGATGCTGGTGGCTGAAGACGAAACCCAGAGCGTGCTCACGGCGACCGAAAACGGCTACGGCAAACGCACCTCGATCGTGGAGTACACACGCCACGGCCGCGGGACCAAGGGCATGATCGCGATCCAGCAGACCGAGCGCAACGGCCGGGTCGTGGCCGCGACGCTGGTGCGGGCGGCCGACGAGATCATGCTTATCACCGACAAGGGCGTGCTGGTTCGCACCCGGGTGAGCGAGATCCGCGAACTCGGTCGCGCCACCCAGGGCGTGACCTTGATCGCGCTCGACGACGGCACCAAGCTCAGCGGCCTGCAACGCATCGTCGAGAACGACGCCCATGTCGACAACGGCGACGACGTCGCCCCCGAGGAGAACACCTGATGAAGTTTCGTTTCACGCTGGCCGCCTGCTTGATCGCCGTCACCCCGCTGGCGGGCGCGCAGACACCGTCGTCGCCGGCCAAGAAGGAACTGGTGCAGAAGATCCTGGTCGCGCAGCAGGCGGGCATCGAAGCGATGGGGCAGCAACTCGCCGAGCAGCCTGCCGCACGCCTGATGCAGCAGGTCGGGCCCGCGCTGCAACAACGCGTCCCGGCCGACAAGCGCGAAGCGGTGGCCAAGGAGATCCAGGCCGATTTCAAGAAGTACGCCGACGAGGCGGTGCCGATCGTGCGCGAGCGCGCAGTCAAGCTCGCACCGTCGACCATCGGCGCCGTGCTGGAAGAGAAGTTCAGCGAGGACGAACTGAAGCAGGTGCTCGCGATGCTCGAGTCACCGGTCAATCGCAAGTTCCAGTCGCTCGGCGGTGAGATGCAGCGTTCGCTGGGCGAAAAACTCGTTGCCGACACGCGCCCCATGGTTGAAGGCAAGTTGCAGACGCTGGAGCGCTCGGTCGCGCGGCGACTTGGCATCGAGCCGCCGCCGGCCGGCGGTGCCGCCACACCCGGCCCGAGGGCCAGCGCGCCCGCCAAGAAGTGACCCGCTGACCATGAGCGGCGACGCCAACGACCCGGAACCCGGCCTGCTCGCGCTGCGCGAGCAGATCGACGCCACCGACCGGGCCTTGCTGGCGCTGCTCAACAAGCGTGCGGGTCTGGCCCTGGCGGTCGGCGAACTCAAGAAGCACGAGGGTTCGGTCGTCTTCAGGCCCGAGCGTGAGGCCCAGGTCATCGACGGCCTGAAACGCGACAACGGCGGCCCACTGCAGTCCGACAGCGTGGCGCCGATCTGGCGCGAGATCATGTCGGCCTGCCGTGCGCTGGAAACACCTTCGCGCATCGCCTACCTCGGCCCCGCCGGCACCTTCAGCGAGCAGGCCGCACTTGGATTCTTCGGCTCGTCGATCGTGCGTGTGCCTTGCGCCAGCATCGACGAAGTCTTCCGCGCCACGAGCGCGGGTGCGGCCGACTTCGGCGTCGTGCCGGTGGAGAACTCGACCGAAGGGGTGGTTGCGCGCTCGCTCGACCTCTTTCTGCACACGCCGCTGTTCATCATCGGTGAGACGAGCCTGCTCGTGCGTCACAACCTGCTCCGGCGCGACGTCTCGATGCAGGGCGTGACAGCCGTGCTCGCGCACCCGCAGGCCCTGGCACAGTGCCATGCCTGGCTGTCCAGCAACCTGCCAGGCGCCGAGCGGCGGCCGGTGGCCAGCAACGCCGAAGGCGCGCGCCTGGCGGCGCTCGACCCCTCTCTGGCAGCGATTGCGAGCGAGCGCGCCGGTGCCGAGTTCGGCCTCCACACGGTGGCGCCGGCGATCCAGGACGACGCGCACAACCGCACCCGGTTCGCGATCGTGACGCACCCGCAGGCCCACCCCGCGCCCAAGCCGAGCGGGCACGACTGCACGAGCCTGGTGCTTTCGGTCACCAACCGGCCCGGCGCCGTGCACGACATGCTGGTGCCCTTGAAAACACACGGTGTGTCCATGACGCGCCTGGAGTCGCGCCCGGCCCGTTCGGGCCAATGGGAGTACTACTTCTACATCGACATCGAGGGCCACCCCGACGAGCCTCATGTCGGCGCGGCGCTGAAGGAACTGCGCGACGTGTGTGCCTTCTTCAAGGTGCTGGGCACCTATCCCCTGGACGCGCATTGAGCATGTTCAATCAGCTGGGCCTCATCGGTTGCGGGTTGATGGGCGGCAGCTTCGCGCTCGCGCTCAAGCGTGCCGGACTGGTCAAGCGTGTTGTCGGCTACAGCAAGTCGCCGTCGACCACCGAACGGGCCAGGAAGCTCGGCGTGATCGACGTCGTTGCCGAGTCGGCGCTGCTTGCGGTCTCGGGCTCCGACATTGTGCTGCTGGCGGTGCCGGTCGCTGCCACCGAGACGACCTTCAAGGCGATCCGCCACCTCGTCGAGCCGGGTGTGCTGGTGATGGACGTGGGCAGCACCAAACGCGACGTCGTCGACGCGGCGCGACGTGCCCTGCGCGAGCGGGTGGCTTCGTTCGTGCCGGCGCACCCGATCGCGGGCAAAGAGGCGTCGGGCATCCAGCACGCCGACGCCGCGCTCTACAGCGGACGCACCGTCATCCTCACCCCGTTGCCGCAGACCACGCCCGAGCTGGTGCAGAAGGCCACCGACGCCTGGTCGGCGATCGGCGCGACGGTGCTCAAGATGACAGCCGAAAACCACGACGCCGCCTTCGCCGCCGTGAGCCATCTGCCGCACCTGCTCGCCTTTGCCTACTTCAGCGCGATGCAGAACCAGCCCGCGGGGCGCGACTACATGTCGCTCGCCGGGCCCGGGTTCCGCGACTTCACGCGCATCGCCGCCGGCGACCCCACGATCTGGCGCGACATCCTGATCGCCAACCGCGAAGAAGTGTTGAAGCAGGCGGCGCGCTTCAGGCACACGCTCGATGCGATGGAGCTGGTCATGCACACCGGCAACGCCGAGGCGCTGGAAGACCTCATCCGCAACGCCGCCGAGGGCCGCAGCCAGTGGCAGATGGGCTCGCCGAGGACCTTTCCGACGCTCACGCCGCCTGGCCGCTGAGCCGTGTTCCGCATCCCCTTTCTCGACCTGCCGCCGCTGCGTGGCGCCTCCGGACGCGTGCGGCTGCCGGGCTCGAAGAGCATCTCCAACCGCGTGCTGCTGCTGGCGGGCCTGGCGTCGGGGACGACGGTCGTGCACGACCTGCTGCAATCGGATGACACCGGCGTCATGCTGGACGCGTTGCGTGCGCTGGGCTGCGGCGTCGCGGCGCACGGCAGCGAGTGGCACGTCACCGGTCTGGGGAGCCGGCTCGCGGTGCACGAGGCAAACTTCTTCCTCGGCAACGCCGGCACCGCGATGCGACCGCTCGCCGCGGCATTGGCGGTGCTGGCAGCCACCCAGGGCGGGCGCTTCGAACTCAGCGGTGTGGCGCGCATGCACGAACGCCCGATCGGCGACCTCGTCGATGCTTTGCGCCCGCTCGGCTGCACGATCGAAAACCTGGGCCGGCCCGGCTACCCGCCGCTGCGTCTGAGCGGGCACGCCGGGGGCGTTCTGGCCACCGGGCGCCCGATCCGCGTACGCGGCGATGTCTCGAGCCAGTTCCTCACCGCGCTGCTGATGGCGCTGCCGCTCGCCACCGAATCCGCACCGGCGGTGATCGAAGTCGATGGCGAACTCATCTCCAAGCCCTACATCGAGATCACGTTGAAGCTGCTCTCGCGCTTCGGGATCGAGGTCGAGCGCGACGGCTTCGAGCGTTTCACGATCCCGCGCGGCAGCCGCTACGTGTCGCCCGGCAGCATCCACGTCGAGGGCGACGCCTCGTCGGCGTCGTATTTCATCGCGCTCGGGGCCATCGCGGCCCATGGCGGCGCGCCGGTGCACATCGAAGGTGTCGGCGCGGCGTCGATCCAGGGCGATATCCGCTTCGTCGAAGCCGCCCAGGCGATGGGCGCGCTCGTCAAGAGCGGTCCGAACTGGCTCGAAGTTCATCGCGGTGCCTGGCCGCTGCGTGCGATCAGGCTCGACTGCAACCACATCCCCGACGCCGCGATGACACTCGCCGTGATGGCGCTCTACGCCGACGGGCCGACGCGGCTCGACAACATCGCGAGCTGGCGCGTGAAGGAAACCGACCGCATCGCGGCCATGGCCACCGAACTGCGCAAGGTCGGCGCGGGTGTGGTCGAGGGGCCCGACTTCATCGAGGTCACGCCGCCCACGGTCTGGCGCTGCGCGGCCGTCGACACCTACGACGACCACCGCATGGCGATGTGCCTGTCGCTCGCTGCCTTCAACCCGCTCGCGCCCGTGGCGGGCCACGCTGCGCTGCGGGTCCATGACCCGGCTTGTGTCGCCAAGACCTTCCCCGACTACTTCGAGGAACTGCTCGCCCTGACATCGGCCGACCCTGCGGACGTGCCCGTGATCACGATCGACGGGCCCTCGGCGTCAGGCAAAGGCACGCTCGCCAGCGCGGTGGCCGAACGCCTGGGCTACCATCTGCTCGACTCGGGTGCGCTCTACCGCGCGGCAGCGCTGGCGGCGCTCGACGACGGCACCGGACCGGACGACGCCGCCACGCTGGCAACGACCGCCTCGCGGCTGAACCTGCGCTTTGACGCAGGCCGCATCGTGCTGCGCGGTCGCGACGTGAGCGAGGCGCTGCGCGACGAGCGCGTCGGCTCTATGGCGTCGCGTGTCTCGGCAGTGCCGCAGGTGCGAGAGGCGCTCCACGGGCTGCAACTGGCCTTCCGCCGCGCACCCGGGTTGGTGGCTGACGGGCGCGACATGGGTACGGCGGTCTTCCCGCGGGCCGATCTCAAGGTCTATCTCACCGCGAGCGCGGCGCAGCGTGCCGAGCGGCGGTATAAGCAATTGATTTCAAAGGGAATTCCAGCTAAACTCGAAGACCTTCGTGCAGACCTCGAAGCGCGTGACGCGCGGGACAAGAACCGCAGCGCCTCGCCTTTGAAGCCCGCGCAAGATGCGCTGTCACTCGACAACTCTGACCTGAGCATCGACCAGTCGGTCGACCTCTTGTTGCAGTGGTGGAGCCAGCGCAGGCCGTTCTGAGAGGGTCGGCCGCCTGAAGTAGAGAAACAGCCCATCGCGCTCCCCTCCGGCCGCCAGGCCACCGGGCGCGGTGAATCCGAAACCTCAACCCCCGCAACACCCGTTGCACACACCGCCGGCCTCTCGTTAACCACGCTGCAGCCGGCCCAGGAAACCACATGTCTGAAACCCAAGCCGCCGATTTCGGCGGAGAGTCGTTTGCCGCCCTGTTCGAAGAATCGCTCAAGCGCAGTGAAATGCGCACCGGCGAAGTCATCACCGCCGAGGTGGTGCGCATCGACTTCAACCACGTCGTCGTCAACGCCGGCCTCAAGAGCGAGTCCTACGTTCCGATCGAAGAATTCAAGAACGACAAGGGCGAGCTCGAAGTCCAGGTCGGTGATTACGTTTCGGTCGCGATCGACGCGGTCGAAAACGGCTACGGCGACACGATACTGTCGCGCGACAAGGCCAAGCGCCTGGCCTCGTGGCTGTCGCTGGAAAACTCGCTCGACTCCGGCGAGTTCGTCACCGGCACGGTGAACGGCAAGGTCAAGGGCGGCCTGACGGTGCTGGTCAACGGCATCCGCGCCTTCCTGCCGGGCAGCCTGCTCGACACGCGCCCGGTCAAGGACATGAGCCCGTTCGAGGGCAAGACCATGGAGTTCAAGGTCATCAAGCTCGACCGCAAGCGCAACAACGTCGTGTTGTCGCGCCGCGCTGTGGTCGAAGCCTCGATGGGCGAAGAACGCGGCAAGCTGCTCAGCACGCTGCATGAAGGCGCGATCGTCAACGGCGTCGTCAAGAACATCACCGAGTACGGCGCGTTCGTCGACCTCGGCGGCATCGACGGCCTGCTGCACATCACCGACATGGCCTGGCGCCGTGTCCGTCACCCGAGCGAAGT